>NZ_AP014637.1:5755000-6055000 GCF_000829415.1 Pseudomonas sp. StFLB209
AGTAACCAAAGGCATTGCTCCTGGCTTGGGTCCGCCCTGCGGGCGAACTTCCCTCCGTCCGGCATCGATTCGGGGGCCGGCGCGATGGGCATCCCTGCCCAGCGCACCTGAAACTGGCCTCCCTGCCAGTTTCTCCCCCGAATCGCCGCCTACCTTCGGCCAGCGCCCAAGTCGCGATTTGCGTCGTCTGTGCCATCTCGGTACGAAGAGCAAGAACAGAGCAACAGCAACAGCAACAGCAACAGCAACAGCAACAGCAACAGCAACCAGCCAGCCAACCAGCCAACCAGCCAACCAGCCAACCAGCCAACCAGCCAACCAGCCAACAGTGTGGGTCAGGCTGACGCCTTACTGATTAGACCGGCAATCACTCATCGCCTGGTAGCGCACGGCTTTGAGTGTGCCTTGGGTGTCTTCGTAGACCATCAGGCGCGAGACGACATCGCAGGTTTTGCCCAGCGGGCTCTGGAATTTGACCTGGGCAACATCCAGTGGCATGCCGTAGCGATACTCTTCGATCTGCGGTGCAGGCTGGCCGGCTTTGTCGGCGTATTGCTGTACGGTCTCGCGCCAGGCCTGGGCGGTTTTTTCCGAAAAGTTGTGGTTGGGGCTGTAGGCCTGGGCGGCCAGTGGCAGGGTCAGAACGAGGCCGGCGAAAAGCATCTTGAACATACGCATGGTGGTTCTCCGTCAAAAGATGGCCTCAGGTTAACGAGGCGCGGATTAACCGGGCATTACCTGCGCATTACCATTTCGTCATCTGCAACTGCCTGACAGATAAACAAAAAACCCGCCATCTCACTAGGGGCTGTTGACGTTTCATCACAACCGCGCCGAGGTCTGTTTTGTCGGCCTGCATAGGCTTCACTCTGTTGAAGTGTGTGTGACAAAACAGCCACGGCCCTGCGGGTTGCGCCCCAAATCGCGCCATGCTTCGTTGAAGAACTTGAAAAGGGAGCGACCATTTCCTGCGTCCTTCGCCTCGCCTGACACGATTTGGCGCTGCAACGCGGCCTGCGATGAAACGTCAACAGCCCCTAGGGCGGGTTGTGTGATTCAGGGTTGCCGGATCAGTCCTGCTCGCGCCGGTGCGCCCACTGGTACAGCGCTGGCAGCACCAGCAGGGTCAGTGCGGTGGATGACAGGATGCCGCCGATCACCACAGTCGCCAGCGGCCGTTGCACTTCCGCGCCAGTGCCGGTGGCAAGTGCCATGGGGATGAAGCCCAACGACGCTACCAGGGCGGTCATCAATACCGGACGCAAGCGGGTCAAGGCGCCTTCGTTGATCGCATCGGCCAGTGAACGGCCTTCTTCGCGCAGGTTGCGGATGAACGAGATCATCACCAGACCGTTGAGTACCGCCACGCCCGACAAGGCGATAAAGCCCACCCCGGCCGAGATCGACAGCGGGATGTCGCGCAGCCACAGCGCCAGCACGCCGCCGGTCAACGCGAAGGGAATGCCGGTGAACACCAGCAGGCCGTCCTTGAGGTTGTTGAACATCATGAACAACAGGGTCAGCACCAGCAGCAAGGCGATCGGCACCACGATCTGCAAACGCTGCGCCGCCGATTGCAGTTGCTCGAATTGCCCACCCCAGGTGGTCCAGTAACCGGCCGGAATCCGTACCTGCTCTTGCAAGGTCTGCCCCGCCTCAGCAACAAATGAGCCCAGGTCACGCCCACGCACGTTGGCGCTGACCACCACCACCCGCTTGCCGTTTTCCCGGCTGATCTGGTTCGGCCCCAGTTCCAGATCCAGGCTGGCGACCTGGGCCAGGGTGATGAAGCCGATCTGCTGCCCGGCAGCACCCGCTCCAGCGATGCCTGGCACCGGTATCAGCAGACTGGCCAAGGCGTCGAGGTCTGTGCGCAGGTTTTCCGGCAGACGCACCACCATGTCGAAGCGGCGGTCGCCTTCGTACAAGGTGCCGGCCTCACGACCACCGACGGCAATCGCGATCGCGTCCTGCACATCACCGATATTGAGGCCGTAGCGCGCGGTCTTGTTGCGGTCGATGTTAATGGTCAGGATCGGCAGGCCGGTGGTCTGTTCGACTTTCACCTCGGAGGCGCCTGGCACGTTCTGCAGGCTGGCGGCGATTTGTGCAGCGGTCTGGTTCAGCACCTGCATGTCGTCGCCAAACACCTTGACCGCCACATCGCTGCGTACCCCGGAAATCAGCTCGTTGAAGCGCAACTGGATCGGCTGCGACAGTTCATAGTTGCTGCCCGGCACGCCGGCCGCTGCCGCTTGCAGTTCGGCAATCAGGGTTTCACGGGGCTTGTCCGGGTCCGGCCATTCACTGCGGTCTTTGAGCATCACGTAGCTGTCAGAAATGTTCGGCGGCATCGGGTCGGCGGCGATTTCGGCGGTGCCGGTCCGGGCGAAGACCCGCTCGACTTCCGGCATTTTTTCCATCACGGCCTTTTCCAGACGCTGCTGCATGTCGACCGACTGGCTGAGGCTGGTGCCCGGCACCCGCAACGCCTGCAAGGCAAAGTCGCCTTCACTCAGGCTGGGAATGAACTCGCTGCCCATGCGGCTGGCGGTAAAGCCGGACAACACCACCAACAGCACCGCCACGGCAAAGGCAGCCGCGCGATGACCAAGCACCCAGCGCAATACCGGGGCATAGCCCTGACGCGCCTTGCGCATCACCAACCCCTCTTCTTCCTTGACCTTGCCGGTGACGAACATGGCAATGGCCGCTGGCACGAAGGTCACCGACAGGATCATCGCGCCAAGCAGGGCGATCACCACGGTAAAGGCCATCGGGTGGAACATCTTGCCCTCGACCCCGGTGAGGGCAAAGATCGGCAGGTACACCACCATGATGATCAACTGACCAAAAATCAGCGGGCGGCGCGCCTCTTTCGCGGCGGCAAACACTTCATGGAAGCGCTCGCTGCGGGTCAGCAGGCGACCATGTTTGTGTTGCGCATGGGCCAGACGGCGGATCGAGTTCTCGACGATCACTACGGCGCCGTCGACGATGATGCCGAAGTCCAGCGCGCCCAGGCTCATCAGGTTGGCGCTGACCCGGTTGCTGAACATCCCGGTGAAAGTGAACAGCATCGACAACGGAATCACCATGGCGGTGATCAACGCGGCGCGGATATTACCGAGAAACAGAAACAGAATGACGATGACCAGGATCGCCCCTTCGATCAGGTTCTTCTTCACCGTGGCAATGGCCTTTTCGACCAGGTTGGTGCGGTCGTAGACAGTCACCGCCACCACGCCCTCAGGCAGGTTACGGTTGATCTCTGCCAGCTTTGCCGCCACGGCCTGCGAGACCGTGCGGCTATTCTCGCCGATCAGCATGAACACGGTGCCCAGCACCACTTCGCGGCCATTCTCGGTGGCGGCACCAGAGCGCAGCTCTTTGCCGATCATTACCTCAGCCACATCACTGACCCGCACCGGCGTGCCCTGGGCGCTGGTCACCACGACGTTGGCGATGTCTTGCAGGCTGCCCAACTGGCCGGGCGCACGAATCAGCAATTGCTCGCCGCCACGCTCCACATAACCGGCGCCAACGTTAGCATTGTTGCGCTCAAGCGCAGTCAGCAGGTCAGCCAGGGTCAATTTGTAGGCCGCCAGCTTGCGCGGGTCCGGAGCGATCTGGAACTGCCGGGCGAAGCCGCCAATGGTATTGATCTCTGCCACCCCTGGCACATTGCGCAGTTGCGGCTTGATGATCCAGTCCTGGATCACCCGCAGGTCGGTGGGGGTATAGGCGGTGCCGTCTTCCTTGAGCGCACCGGGTTTGCTTTCCACCGTCCACAGGAAGATCTCCCCAAGTCCGGTGGACACCGGGCCCATGATCGCATCGGTCCCGGCCGGCAATTGCTGACGGGCATTCTGCAAGCGCTCGCTGACCCACTGGCGGGCGGCGAACAGGTCAGTGCCCTCTTTGAAAATCACCGTGACTTGCGACAGCCCCGAGCGCGACAGCGAACGGGTCTGCTGCAGGCCGGGCAGACCGGCCATTGCGGTTTCGATGGCAAAGGTGATGCGCTGCTCGGTTTCCAGTGGCGAAAAGCCCGGTGCAGCAGTGTTGATCTGCACCTGGACGTTGGTAATGTCCGGGACCGCGTCGATGGGCAGCTTCTGATAGCTGACGATCCCCAGACCGGTCATGAGCAAGACAGCGAGCATCACCACGATGCGCTGCTCGATAGCGAATTGAATCAGGCGTTCAAACATGCGGATTTACTCATGGCCTGTTAGTGAGAGTGCTCGGCCGAGCCTTTGCCCAGCTCCGACTTCAAGACGAAACTGCCGGCAGCGGCGATCTGCGCACCGGCCTGCAAGCCACCGAGGACCTCCACATGGCCGTTGGCACGGCGCCCGGTCATTACCGGCTGGGCCTTGAAGCCCTCGGCATTGCGCAGGAACACCACGGTATTGTTTTCAACGGTCTGCAAGGCGGCCTCCGGCACGCTCAACGCCGCCTGACCGTCAGCCGTCGCCACCTCGATGTTGACCAGCAGTCCGGGGCGCCAGGCGCCTTGCGGGTTGGCCAGGGTCACCCGCACCTGGGCGGTGCGGCTCAGTTCACCGAGCAGGTTGCCGACATAACCGACCTTGCCCTGCACCTGGGCATTGAGGTCTGGCGCGGTGACCACCACCTCACGACCGATCATGACCTTGTCCAGGTCCTTGGCCGTGACACCAAACGTGGCCCAGACCCGCGACAGGTCCGACAACGTGAAGGCATTGCTGGCCTCGTTGACCACCTCACCGATGCTCAGGTGCTTCTCGACGATCATCGCGTCGAACGGGGCAACCAGTTCATAGCGGTTGCCGCCATCAGGGCTCAGCCCGGCACCGATGACCGAGAGTTTCTGACGGGCATTGGCGACATTGATCTGCGCCTCCTGATAGGCCTGACGGGCCAGTTGGTAGTCCTGTTCGGCAGAGATCTTGTCCTGCCAGAGGGTCTTTTCCCGCTGTAATGTGCTGCCGGCGGTTTCCAGGCGGCGCTGGGCAGCGCTCAGCTCACTGCGTTGGTCTGCGATCTGCGGGCTGGAGATCACTGCCAGCACCTGGCCTTTTTTGACTTGCTGGCCCAATTCGACCATCACTCGCTCTACCACCCCGCTGACCCGCGGCACGATGTGCGCGGTGCGGTCCTCATCAAACCGGATCTCGCCGGGAAAGCTGGCCGACAGGTTCAGCGGCCGGGTTGTGGCGACCGCCAGCTCGATGCCGGCGGCGCGAATCTGCTCGGCGGATAACTCGACCTGCCCTTGCTCTTCTTCGTGGCCGTGCTCATCAGCGCCTTGCTCTGCATTGCCATGTTCATCGGCCCCATGCGCCTGTTCATCCTTGTGCCCGTCATCGTCCTTGTGTTCCTCTTGCCGGGCATGAGCCTGCCCGTCAGGTTTGGGGGCGTCGGCGTTGGCCGGCTCGGGATGGTCATGGTCGTGCGCTTCGTGGCCCGCTGGCGCCGCCTGAGCACTGGCCAGCACTGCACCGCGTTCGTCGTTCAGGGTCAGACTGCCGATGCCGCCCAGGGCGACCAGCGCCACCGCAATGGCCAGGCTGCGTTTGTTGTTCATGAAAGCTCCTGCAAGGTCATGGCCTGCACTGCGCGCGCGGCGCAAGCCGGAATCGGATCAGAGGGGGTTGGCGCCGTAGATGCGCTCGATGGCGGCGCGGGCCTCACTGCCGGCGGCCAGGGCTTGGAGGTAACGGCCACGGGCGTCGATCAGGGTGCGTTGGGCATCGAGCACGTCGATGAAGCCGAACTTGCCCATTTCAAAACCGCGGGTGGCCGTGTCCACGGCTTGCTGCGCGGCAGGCAGGATGATGCGGCTGAACGACTCCACTTCACTGCTGGCGGTGCTCCACTGCTCCAGGGCCGAACGGGTGCGGGTGCGCAGGTCCAGCTCGACGGCGTTGCGCAGATCGCGGGCCTGATCGGCGCGCCGGGATGCGGCCAGTACGTTGCCCTGGTTGCGATCGAACAGCGGCAACGGCATCGACATGCCAACCACATTGACCCGCTCGCGGTCTTCACGGCTGTACTGGCTGCCGACACTGACGGTCAGGTTGGGAACCCGCTGGGCACGCGCCGAACCGAGCATGGCTTCACGCTGCTGGATCTGCGCCTCGGCCAGGCGCAAGGCGGGGGCCTGCTCAAGCCGGTCGAACAATGCTGCCGCTGTCGGCGCCTGGCCGGGTGCCAGATCGGCGCTGTGCAGGCTGTCGAACTCACCCTCCTGCGTCCCGATAACCCTGGCCAGCTGGCGCAGGCTGTCGGCCTGGGCGGTGCGGGCCTTGCGCAGTTGCAGTTCGGTTTCGGCCAGTTGCACCTGGGCGCGGGTTGCCTCGACAGGCGACACTTGGCCGGCCCGTACCCGGCCGTCAGCCACCCGCAAACCACGCTCGGCCAGTTGCAGCGACTGGCCGGCCAGTTCGACGGCGGTGTGCGCCCGCGCCGCGGCATGGAAAGCCAGCAGCACATCGGCGCGCAGCTCCAGGCTGCGCCGCTCCAGTTCCAGGCGCGCCGCGTCCTGGCCGCGTTCGGCTACATCGATGCGCGCACCACGCTTGCCCCCCAGCTCCAGCGCCTGGCTGAGCATCACCGTGGTGGTGCGGGTGTCGCGGCGGGTGTCTTCTGCCTCCCAGGACAGCTCGGGATTGGGCAACAGGCCAGCCTGACGCCGCTCGCCTTCGGCGATACCGATGTCCTGGCGGACTGCGGCAAGCTCCGGATTGCGCGCAAAGGCGGCATCGATTGCGGCCGCCAGGGTCAACGGCGCCGCATGCAGATGACTGGCCGGCAACAGCAGGGCACACAGCACCCCGGCGCGAATCATCAGTCGATATGGTTTACGATCCCCAGACACTTGACACCCCCGACGCAACACAAAAACAGCCCCGAAAGGGGCCGAAAAAGGAATGCGGGGGACTGTAGAAAAGCGGCGTTATCGACAAGATTGCCGGAAAATTACAATTCTGTTATCCGGCCGAAATAGCCAGCGATCTGTATTACAGTGCGGCAGCTTTTTACCCTGCGCTGAGCTTCCCGGCTCAAGCCGGTCCTACGAGGAACCTATTCGATGCGTATCCTGGTTGTCGACGACGAACCCAAAACCGCTGAATACATGCATCAGGGCCTGACCGAAAGCGGTTACGTGGTGGACGTCGCCGGCACCGGCATCGATGGCCTGCATCTGGCGCGTACCCAGGATTACGAGCTGATCATCCTCGACGTCAACCTGCCGCAGCTCGAAGGCTGGGAAGTGCTGGCAGCGATTCGTGCCAGCAGCCATACCCGGGTGATGATGGTCACCGCCCGCGGGCGCCTCGAAGACCGGGTCAAAGGCCTGGACATGGGCGCCGACGATTATCTGGTCAAGCCCTTCGAGTTTCCCGAGCTGCTCGCCCGGGTGCGGACCCTGCTGCGACGCAGCGATCAACCCGGCCTGCCCAGTGTATTGCGCATCGCCGATCTGGAACTGGACCATGGCCGGCACCGGGCATTTCGCGGCAACCGACGCATTGACCTGACCACCAAGGAATTCGCCCTGCTGCACCTGCTGATGCGCCACAGCGGCGAAGTGTTGTCGCGCACGCGGATCATCTCTCAGGTCTGGGACATGAATTTCGACTGCGACACCAACGTCGTGGAAGTCTCGATCCGCCGCCTGCGGGCCAAGATCGACGACCCCTTTGACTGCAAGCTGATCCACACCCTGCGCGGCGTGGGTTATGTGCTGGAAGCCCGGCAATGACCCTGGCACGCCCCACCATGCGGCTTTCCATGCGCCTGGGTCTGACCGTCAGCGCCCTGTGTGCGTTGCTGGTGCTGGGCATGGCGACGTTTTCCTGCCTGACCATTTCCCGGCAACTGGACATTCGTGCGCAGAACGAACTGACCGACAAGCTGCGCCAGATCCGGCACAGCCTGACCGAGAGTTCCTGGTCGGGCAATGACCGATCGCTGAACTCGCACAACCTGCGCGACCAGATTGTCGGCCATGACAATTTCACCCTGACCGTGCTCGACGCCAGCGTACCGCGTCGGCGCCTGCTGGTGATCGGCAAGGATGAAGGTGCGCCGCTACCGGAGTCGTTGTTCAATGACCAGGCGCAGGATTTTCAAGCGTTGCGCAGCGACACCGGCCATGGGCTGCTGGTCGCCGCCAGCCCGATGCAGTTGCGCAGCGGCCAGCAGGTGCTGGCCGTGCTGACACTGGACCGTAAGGATGACGACGAACTGCTGCGCGCCTACGTGCAATCGACCCTGATCGCCTTGCCAGTGATATTTTTGCTGGTCGGCGGGGGTGCCTGGTGGGTGGTGCGCCGCTCGCTGCGCCCGCTCAAGGCCTTTGGCAAAGTCGCTGCCCAGGTCTCGGCACGCGACCTGTCGCAGCGCCTGACCAGCAGCGGCTTACCTGATGAGCTTCAGGGGCTGGCCCGGGCGATCAACGTAATGCTCCAGCGTCTGGATGACGACATCAGCCAGCTGGCGCAGTTTTCCGACGACTTGGCTCACGAACTGCGCTCGCCGATCAATAATCTGATGGGCAAGGCGCAAGTCACGCTGTCTCGCGAACGTCCTGCAGAAGACTACAAACAGGCGCTGGAGTCATGCACCGAAGAACTCGAACGCCTGTCGCGCATGGTCAGCCAGATGCTGTTTCTGGCCAGCATCAACCAACCCGTTGCAGCGCTGGCAACTGACCCGGTCAACCTGCGCGAAGAAGCCGACAAAGTCGTCGAGCTGTTCGAGCTGACCGCCGAAGAACGCGACATCAAGCTGCAGGTCAACGGCACTGCCTGTACTCGGGGCGACCGGCTGATGATCCAGCGGGCAATCTCCAACCTGCTGTCCAACGCTATCCGCCATGCGCCGCCAGGAACCCGGGTAACGTTGCTGTTGTCGGTGCACAGCGAACAGGCCAGCCTCGCCATCAGTAACGCCGGTGAAGGGATTGCCGCCGAACACCTGCCACGCTTGTTCGACCGTTTCTACCGGGTTCACGCCAGCCGCGCCCGCCACCAGGGCGGTACCGGCCTGGGGCTGGCCATCGTGCGCTCGATCATGCAGATCCACGAAGGTGAGGTGACGGTGACCAGTGAACCGGGCGGCCTGACCACCTTCAGCCTGATTTTCCCCCATGGCGCTGCGCGCCTGAATTCAACGACCACCACGGGCAAGACTTATGCAATTGGCGAACCTGACTAAACCGCTGCGCACCCTGCTGCTGACCACCTTCGCCGCCAGCGCGGCCCTGGCTCAGGCTGCACCGACCATCGACGTGCATCGCGACGCCAACTGCGGCTGCTGCAAACAATGGATCAAGCACCTGCAAGACAACGGTTTTAGCGTCAATGATCACGTCGAAACCGATATGGCGGCCGTCAAACAACGCCTCGGGGTCCCCCACGGGCTGGGCTCGTGCCATACTGGTGTGATCGACGGCAAATTCGTCGAAGGCCATGTACCGGCCACACAGATCATCGACCTGAACAAACGCCCGGAACTGCTCGGCATCGCCGTACCGGGCATGCCCATCGGTTCGCCGGGCATGGAACACGGCGACCGCCAGGACGCCTATCAGGTGATCGGGGTTACGGCGTCAGGTGAGCGGCCGGTGGTGGCAGAGTATCCGGGGCGCTGACCCCTTCAACCGAAGTGCAGGCGCAGATCGTTGAGCGCCGCCAGACTCGCCGCTGCCAGCAACAGCCCTGCGAACGCCAGCGTCGCTTTGCCGGCGAGTCTGAACCAGCCATACCTGCCATTTTCCTTCAGGCAGCTACAGTGGCTGCCCCTCATGCCACAACCATTTCTGGGCGGGTCAGCCCGACCGGGCACTACCGCTTTACCGTTGCCACTCGGGGCTACAGTCTGTCCAGCGCCCCGCTTCTACCAACGGACCGCGGAGATGCAGGATGGCCAAGCTGTTCCAGCTCACAGCCGATATCAGACCGAAAACCCTTAAAAGGACCAACCAGAACTTCGTGACTCAACAGGTGTTGACCGAGATCGGCAAGAAGCACGGTGTGCTCAATACCCAGGTCCTGCAACAGAAGCAACTGGGCAAGAGCTTTGCGATGTTCGATGTAAAGTCGATCACCCATGTCGAACTGGGGCTGGTCAGCAAGAATCTCTACGCTCTTGGCCTGATCGACAAGGTCACTGCCAACCTGATGCTGACCGCAGGCACCAGTCTGGACGCGTACGGTAACCAGACCGCACCGGATGTGAAGATCAACGCGCTGGATTACTTCGCGGCGCGGATCGACAGCCTCAAAAAGGCC
Organism: Pseudomonas sp. StFLB209; assembly: GCF_000829415.1. Taxonomy (NCBI): domain Bacteria; kingdom Pseudomonadati; phylum Pseudomonadota; class Gammaproteobacteria; order Pseudomonadales; family Pseudomonadaceae; genus Pseudomonas; species Pseudomonas sp. StFLB209. The sequence continues at coordinate 5,765,287 of NZ_AP014637.1, forward strand.
GGCAAGCAGGGCAATGACTATGCCTTTCATGTGGTGCCCGATTACATCGCCACGGTCCATGCCCTGCTCAATCTCGAAGACTTTGCCCGACAACAGCCGGGTGCAGCCAGTGAACCCCCGAAGAGGAAGTCGTCTTCACGCGGCTGGAACGGCTTCAGCGCAAAGGCGTGAGTCAGTCACCAGCCTGCGACAAGGGCCGCGCCACCTGCTCCAGCGACTTGCGCTCTGCCGCCACCCCCCAGATCGCCTGGACCAGCGCGGCCATGATCATCAGACCGGCGCCGATCAGGTAGCCGACCAGCACATGGCTGCGCTCGCCCGTCTCGATCAGGGCGCCGAACAGGGTCGGGCCGCTGATGCCGCCCAGCCCGGTGCCGAAGGCGTAGAACACGGCAATCGCCAGGGCGCGGATTTCCAGCGGGAAGGTTTCTGCCACGGTGAGGTAGGCCGAACTGGCGGCTGCTGAGGCAAAGAAGAAGATCACCATCCAGGCAATGGTCTGTTCGATCACATCCAGGGCGCCCTGCTCGAACAGGTAACCGCTGACAGCCAGCAAGGCACCGGAAATGAAATAGGTGGCGCTGATCATGATCCGCCGCCCCAGCACGTCGAACAACCGGCCCAGCAGCAGCGGGCCGCAGAAATTGCCCAGTGCAAACGGCAGCACGTACCAGCCGACCTGCGCCGAGGGTACCTGGTAAAAACCGGTGAGCACCAGCGCGTAAGTGAAGAAGATCGCGTTGTAGAAGAACGCCTGGGCGGTAAGCAGACTCATCCCCACTACCGCTCGTACGCGGTGTACCACAAACAGGCTACGGAACACTTCCTTGAGTGGCGTATGGTCACGCGCCCGCAGGCGCAGCGGCTTGCCCTGCGGCGGCGGCAAAGCGATGCCGCGCTCGTGGTAACGGCGTTCAATGGTCTCGACAATGCGCCGCGCGGCTTCGGGCTGATTATGAATCAACAGCCAGCGCGGGCTTTCCGGAATCCACAGGCGCATGAACACAATCAACAGCCCCAGTATCGTGCCGATCCCGAAACACAGCCGCCAGCCAGTTTCGCTGCCGACAAAATCAGGGTCGAGCAACACGATCGAACCTGCCGCGCCCAGTGCTGCGCCAATCCAGAAGGTGCCGTTGATGGTCAGGTCGACCCAGCCGCGAAAGCGCGCCGGCGTGAATTCCTGAATGGTCGAATTGATGGCCGTGTATTCACCGCCGATCCCTGCGCCGGTCAGAAAGCGAAACAACAGAAAGCTCCACAAATTCCAGGCAAATGCCGTGGCTGCGGTGGCGCCGATGTACACAAACAGGGTGATGAAGAACAGCTTGCGCCGACCCAGACGGTCGGTGAGCCAGCCAAAAAACAACGCCCCAAGCACCGCACCGGCAATGTACACCGCACCCGCCAGGCCAATGTCAGCGTTGCTCATTTGCAGCACGGGGCTGTCTTTCAGGGCGCCGGCCACCGAGCCGGCCAGCGTCACCTCCAGCCCATCGAGCAGCCAGGTGATACCCAGCGCCAGCACCAGCAAGCTATGAAAACGGCTCCAGGGCAAACGGTCCAGGCGCGCCGGCAGGTCCGTCTCGTAGATTAGCGCCTGATTGTGTTCAGACACTCCAGCGCTGCCCTGCCCGTTGGTTCCCTGGCTCATCGAGTAACTCCTTGGCGATCGACCTCCACCTGTGATTCACAACCCTTGGCAGGGTTCAGCAAAGGTTCAGCGGCTGCGCTCAAGCATCTGTGCGACGCGGCTCGCCAGCAGGTCGAGGCTGAAGGGTTTGCTCAACAGTTGCATGTGCAGGCCGAGAAAATCGCCCCGATTGATCGCGCTTTCGGCGTAACCGGTGAGAAACAGCACGGGCAATCGGGCATGCAACTGCTGGATGATTTCCGCCAGTTGCCGGCCATTCATGCCCGGCAGGCCAACGTCAGTGATCAGCAGGTCCAGCGCCGTCATGCTGTCGAGCAGGCGCAAGGCCTCCTCAGCATGCTGCGCGGCCACCACCTGATAACCCAGCTCCTGCAAAACTTCCTGATTGATCAGGCGCACCGAGTCGTCGTCTTCGACCAGCAGAATGGTCTGGCCATGGCCAGGCACCGCCACGCTGCTCAGTACCTCGCTTTGCGGTTCATGATTGGGGCATTGCGGCAGACTTATCGTTACCCGGGTGCCCTGGCCCTCGTGACTGTCGATGACCAGCCGACCACGGCTCTGGGTGGCGAAGCCGTAGACCATCGACAGCCCCAGCCCGGTGCCCTGGCCGATGGGTTTGGTGGTGAAAAACGGCTCCAGTACCTTGTCGAGCAAGCGCTTGGGAATGCCCACGCCGGTGTCGCTTATTTCAATGTGCGCCTCACCCTCGGACAGGTGGGTCGCAATGCTCAACAGGCCACCGTGGGGCATCGCATCGCGGGCGTTGATCACCAGGTTGAGCACGGCATTTTCCAGTTGGTTGGCATCGGCCAGCACCCAGGGATCTTCGCTGCACAACTGGAAATCGACCCGTGTCTGCTCGGTCAGCATGCCTTGCAGCAATTGCCGCAGGGCGATGATCAGGGCATTGACCTGCAGGGGTTTGGCATCCAGCGATTGCCGCCTGGAGAACGCCAGCAGCCGCTGGGTCAGGGAGGCTGCACGCTGCGCAGAGTCGTAGGCGGCGTCCATGAAGCGCTCGACGCCGTCAATCCGGCCCTTGCCCAGCCGTAGACGAATCAGGTCCAGGGCGCTGATGACCCCGGTGAGCATGTTGTTGAAGTCGTGGGCGATACCGCCAGTCAACTGGCCGACCGCTTCCATTTTCAGCGACTGGCGCAGTTGCTCTTCGGCCTTGGCGCGCTCGCCGCTCTCGGCCTTGAGTTGCTCGATGGCGTTGTTGAGCGCCACCGTGCGGGCCTGCACCTGGATTTCCAGTTCATCGTTAAAGCGCCGCAGGGCCAGTTCGGCCTGCTTTTGCGCGTTGATATCGACAATCACCGAGGCCGCACCGATGATCTGCCGCGCCTCGCCATACAGCGGAATGGCGCTGACCCGCATCCACGATTCGCTGCCATCTTCCAGGGTGTGACGAAAATCGATGCCGTTGACCGGCACGCCGCGCAGGGCCTGGGCGCCAGGGAACATATGCGGCTCGATACGTCGGCCGGCGGCGTCGAAACCCAGCCAACGCACGGCGTTTTTCGCCGAACGTGACGGGATAACGTCATCAGGTACATAGCGATGATACAACGGGTTGCGGATCAGGCTCTGGCCTTGCGCGTCCATGAAACAGACCCCGACCGGGATGTTCTCCAGCAGCGTATGCAGGCGCCCACGCTCACCGGCCAGCTCTGCCAGGCGATCACGCATCTGGTATTGCCGCTCGCGGCCACGCCAGGCGGCGGCCACTACGCTGCGTAGGGTCATCAGGCTCAGCGGACGCTCGATCACCATCGCATTGGCGATCCAGACCGGCAGATCAAGCGGCGTGGCCGATTTACCGGCCGAGAGCAGGATGACCGGAATTTCCGACCAGTCAGGCTGGCCGGTCAGAGCCGCCGCGAGGGCTGTCACATCACCATGTAGCACCTGTTCGCCGAGCAACAGCAAACCGGTCCCGACACCGATTCGCGCGGCCGTCGCAGCGGCACTGTCGTGCAGCTCCAGCTCATAACGCTCGGCAAACAGCGTGCGCAGGTCGGCTGCCTCGACCGGGTCCGGGGCACAGATCAACAGGCGCGTAGCCTGTCCGGTTTCACAGACCAAGCGAGAGGTCCTCCATGCACTGCACCTCAAAAATCAATGATGCCGCCCTTTCGACTGGCTATTCGATCAGGAAAAAACCGATTGGTTGAACGCGTAATGAAAATATTTTCAGTTTTTTCTGAAAATTCTTTTCGCTGCGCCGTCCTTTGCCTCGCAGTAACGACGAGATCAATTCTCATTCAGAAAAAACAAGGCTCTCCGGAGCCTGTGGGGACATCGGATGAAACCGACTTATCAGCCAGTCCAGCGTCTGGCCCTGGCGATACGCAAGCACTTTAGCACTGGCGCACTGGGGCTGTGCCTGGCCGTGAGCAGCCAGTACCTGGCAGCCGCACCCGGCCAGGCAGCCCGCGAGCCCATGCTGCAGGCCCGGCACAGCTTCGACATCTCGGTGCAGGAGCTGGCCAGCGCGCTGATCAGCTTCGGTCAACAGAGCGGCTTGCAAGTCACGATGGACCCGGCCCTGCTCGGCCAGCGCTACAGCCAGTCGGTAGTCGGTGAGATGAGCGCCGAACAGGCCCTGCAAAGGCTGCTGCGTGGCAGCGGGATTGGCTGGCGCTTTGAGCAGGGTACGCTGGTGTTCAGCCTGGAGCCCAGCGCACGGTTCGATGCGCCCATGGAGCTTAACAGCACCGTGGTACTCGGCACCCCGCAAGACAACGCCTTTCAGGGTGAGACGGTGATCAACCGCAAGGCGATCAAGGCCTTTCCCGGTGCCAACGGCGATATCACCACATTGCTGCGCATGCACCCCAGCGTGCAGTTCAATAATGCCCAGCAAAGCTCCAATGCCCCCGGTGAAATCGACCCGGCCGATATCAGCATCAATGGTGCCAAGTACTACCAGAACAACTTCATGATCGACGGGATCTCGATCAATAACGATCTGGATCCCGGTGAACACAGTTACGGCTCGATCCGCCAGTTCGATTCACCGCCCAGCCGCTCCCATGGCATTGCCCTGGACGCCGACCTGCTTGAAGAGGTGCGGGTTTACGATAGCAACGTCCCCGCCGAATATGGCGGTTTCAACGGCGGGGTTATCGATGCCATTACCCGCAAACCGAGCCGTCAACTACACGGCAAACTCTCGGCCTCGATGACCCGCTCGCAATGGACCCGTTACCATATCAACGAGGCCGACCGGGAAAATTTCGCCTACTCGACCGACGAGCAGTATCAGCCAGATTTCGAAAAAACCACCGTGCGCGGCACGCTGGAAGGACACCTCACCGATGACTTTGGTGCCATCGTGAACTTCTCGCAAAAACGCTCGACCATTGGCCTGAACGCCAATGACAACGGCTACAGCAGCAGTACCGCGATGGCCAATCAGGATCAGACCCGGCGCATCGACAACTACCTGATCAAGACTTACTGGAACGTCAGCGACCGGCTGAGCCTCGATACCTCGCTGACCTACGCCCCACAGGAGAACTATTACTTCTTTGCCAACCGTATCAATGGCGGCTTCGTCAATGAAAGCGGCGGCTGGCAAGGCAGCCTGAAATCGGTCTGGAGCGACGACACCTTCACCTGGACCAACAAGCTGGCGTTGACCAATGTCACCAGCTCGCGCGACTCCGATTCCGATTACTACATCAACTGGTACTACTCGGACGTGAAAAACTGGGGCAACCCCGACAGCAATACCGCCCGCAGTGCCGAAGGCAATTATGGCGATGTCGATCAGACCCAGCGTGGCGCTACCTGGACCTCCAAGGTCGACTGGCAACCGCTGGAGTTCGCCGGGCTGGAGCATCACCTCACGGTGGGCATCGACCTGTCACACCAGACCGCGACCTGGGAGCGTCTCAATGACGCCATGTCCGTCGGCACGCTGATTCGCGATAACGGCACCCGTTGCGACAATAACGATAGCCTGTGCTCGATTGGCCGCCTGATCAACGGAAATACTAGGCAGTACGCCACCCGCAGGGTGGATTACAGCGCTGGTAAGATTGAAATCAGCGAAACCAAGTATGCGCTGTTCATGCAAGACACATTCTCGATCGGTGACCTGACCCTGCGCCCCGGTGTGCGCCTGGAAGGTGACGACTACATGGAGAAGAAGACCATCGCACCGCGCTTTTCCGGCGACTACGACATCTTCGGCGACCGCAGCAGCGTGCTGGTATTTGGCGCCAACCGCTATTACGGCCGCAACCTTTACAAGTATCGCCTGGCTGACGGACGCGGCGCCCTGCAAACCAGCTGGGCACGCAACAGCCAGACCGGCACCTGGACAGGTACTCGGTCACAGAACCTGAGCAAATTCTCGACCCTGGATATTCCCTATGACGATGAACTGACGCTGGGTCTTGAACAACGGTGGCTGAACAGCCAGTTCAGCCTCAAATACGTGTATCGCGAGGGTAACGACAAGATCAACCGGGCCTATGGGCGCGTGCTGGGCGTGCCTGCCGAACCGGGCTATGACACCAACTACTTCAGTTACACCAACGAGGGGTCGAGCAAAAGCGACAACGTGACGCTGACGGTCACGCCCCTTGAAGAGCTCAAATGGCTGGGCAGCAGCACCAGCCTGCAACTGGCCTTGAACTGGCAGCGCACCCGAGATGCCTACGGCAACTACGACGACGCAATTACCGCCGAACTGCTTGACAACGACAAGGTGATGTATGAAGGCCGAGTGATCGACTATATCGATCTGCCGGCCAACAACTTCAACCGGCCGTGGAGTGCGCGCCTGACCGCGATCACCGAAATCCCGCAATTGAACCTGACGTGGAGCAACTTCCTGCGTTACCGGGGGGCCTACGACCAACTGATCGCCACCGGCGACGATGTCACGGTCGACGGGCAAGCGTACCAGCTGTTCGAAACCGCCCGCGTCAAAGCCGCCCCGACCTGGGACATGCGAGTGGACTGGGAGCTGCCTACCGGCAAGGACCAGGCGCTGTTCATGGCGGTGGACATCACCAACGTGACCGACAAGGTCAACCCGATTATCAGCAGCGGGTCGGCCGCCAAGACCACCTATGAAGTCGGCCGCCAATACTGGCTTGAGGTCGGCTACCGCTTCTGATCGCCCGACCCTTTGCCCAAGCAGGGGCGCAAAGCCCCTGCCAAGACTGGAAATAACCTGATGAAAACAACAATCGCGAGCCTGTGCGGCTTGCTGTTGCTGGGCGGCTGCGCCCGGCTTGCGGTAGACGACCAGGCGCAGACCTGGGACCCACGTGTGGTACACGGCCAGTTGCCCAACGGCCTGGAATACCGCCTGGTGCGCGAGACCTCGCAACCGGGGCGTATTGATGTGCGCCTGACCGTGCGCGCCGGCTCTGTGGATGAAAGCGCCCGGCAGGTCGGTGTTGCGCACTTGGTCGAGCATCTGAATTTCTATAACCACGGCAACGCCACTGACGACATTCGCCAGCGCATGAGCCAATGGGGCTGGGTCTCGGGCCGCCATTACAATGCCATCACCAGCTACGACCGCACCCAGTACCTGCTCAGCCCAAGCGGCGGCGCGGCGCAAACCGAACAGGCCCTCCAGGCGCTGGCCACCCTGAGCCTGGCAGCCGATTACAACGCGGCCGATCTGGACCGCGAACGGCCCATCGTCATTGAAGAATGGCGCGGCGGCCTGGGCGTGGCGCAACGCATGAACGATCAGCGCACCGCTGCCCAGCGCATCGGCTCGCGCTACCCGCAGCATCGCACCATCGGCAACGAAGCGGCGATCCGCAGCGCCAGCCTGGAGCAGCTCAAGGCCTTCCAGCAGCGCTGGTATGCGCCCAACAACATGATTCTGACCATCGTCGGTGACATCGACCCGGCCGCCCTGCCCGCACGTATCAAGCACTGGTTCGGCAACGCTGCATCGGTGCCATTGCCTGACCGAACCTGGCGCGAACTGACGCTGGACGAGCAACTGAAGATCGTGCGCCTGCAAGACAGCCAGAGCGGCAGCAATCAGGTGGCCCTGCTGTTTCGCCTGCATGAACCAGGCAGCCGCGCAATAACCCATAGCGGCGCACGCGAGCGGCTGGTCGACCGCCTGACCCTCGCGGTGCTGGTCGACCAGTTGCGCCGCCAGCCACGTGATGCGGGGGTACGCAGCCTCAGCGTGCAGAAGAACCAGATCGGCGAATACTCCAGCGTGCTGGGCATCGCCGCCGGCGTCGAGGCTCAGGGCCATGACAACGCCCTGCGTCAGCTGTTGAGTGAAATCGAGCGCCTGCGCCGTTTCGGCCTGTTTGAGGCGGACATGCAGCGCGAAAAGAGCCGCATCCGCGAAATTGCCCAGGGCATGCTGCGCAACGACCCGCAGCGCAGTTTCGAGCAGTGGGTCAACCACCTCAACGACGCGGCGATCCAGGACCGCCTGGTGATGGACAAGCACCAGATTGCCCGGCAGTACCTGACGATGCTCGACACCGTCAGCCTCGATGACCTCAATCAGCGCTTCAAGCGCTGGACCGACAGCGCCGACCGGGTACTGCAGTTGACCGCACCCGCCGACCAGAACCTGCCGCTGCCAGGCCAGGCCGAGGTGCAGGCGCTGCTGGCGGACGTGCGCAAGAGCACACTCCAGGCACCGCAACCGCTGCCGGCCCAGACCCATGAAGTGCAGGCCGCACTGCCGGCCCTGCCGGCGGTCGGCGCCAGCGGCAAGGTTGTCGAGCAACGCCGTTATGACGCAGAAAACGTCGAGTACTGGCAGCTGAGCAACGGCGACCGGCTGGTCTGGCTCAAACAGGCTGCCGCCGACGGCGGTATGCTCATGCAGGCCATGTCGGACGCCGGGTTTCACACTGGAGAGATTCCGGGCTGGCGCAGTCAGGTGGCGGCCCAACTGGGCCAGCAACAAGCACCGCAGGGCTGGAGCCAGGTGCAGTTCAAGCGCTGGCAGCGTGAACAGGGCATTCAGTTGACTCATGAACAGGCCGCCGATCATTGGCAGGTCAAGGTCTCGACCCTGGAACAAGCCAAAGACCTGCCAGCCGCCGAGCGTTTGCAGGCCATGCTGCACAGTTACCACCTGAGCCAGGCTGCGCTGGTGGTCGATGAACAAGCGTTGCAACAGCCTCGTGAACAACTGATGGACCAGGCGGCGCCCAAACGCGAGAGCGTTCGCGCTCAGCAGCAACAGACCCTCAGTGCTCTGCGCCATGCTGCCGGGCACGATCAAGTGCCCACTGTCAGCGAGCTGGAGCAGCTCAGTGCCGAGCAGCTTGCCAGCGACTGGCAGCGCCTGACCCAGGCGCCGGTCACCCATTACCTGTTGGCCGGTGTCGATGCTGCGGTCTTGCAGCCGCTGGTCGAGCAACACCTGGCCAGTATCCCGCGCGGCGCCGCGCTGCACAGCCAGCCGTTCAGGCAGCGCAGCGGCCGACACGTCAAAACCCTGGACATCGGTATCGAGCCACGCACCCAATGGCAGGCCTACAGCTACCGCGAACAACCCTGGACACCGGAGGACGCCGCACGCATCTCGGCCCTGCAAACCCTGGCCCAGGCAGCGTTGAAGCAGCAGCTGCGCAGTGAAGCAACGGGCGTCTATTCGCTGACCTTCGAAACCAGCCTGGACCCGCGCAGCCAGCGCATCGAAACACGGCTGAACTTCTACACCGACCCGGCACGGGCCGACGAGCTGTGGCAACGGGCGCGCCAGACCCTGGCCCAACTACCCGAAACCCTGGACCCACTGGCAGTGACCAAACTACGCAATGCTCTGCTACGCGACGAACGTGCCCGGCGCAGTGACGCCCAGACCCAGTTGCGCCGGCTGATCCTCAGCGATCAACAGTGGGGCGACCCGCGCTACCTGAGCCAGCAACAGCAACTGCCCGAAGCCCTGACCCACGCCGACCTCAAGCGTCTGGCCGGTCAGCTGTTCGATGAGCGCAATATGGTGCTGCTGCGCCTGAATCCGGCACCTGCCGGGGTGGCCGGGCGATGAAGACCCTGTGCACCTTTTGGACGCTGGCGCGCCCCTACTGGCTGGACCGCCGTCAGTGGCTGTCATGGGTGCTGTTGCTCAGCGTGATAGGCCTGGGCCTGATGGTGGTGCAGATCAACCTGTGGATCAACGCCTGGAGCAAGACCTTCTACGATGCCCTGGGCGAGTTCAACACCGCAGCGCTGTACGGGCTGATGCTGCAATACAGCCTGTACATCGGCCTGTACGTGATTGCAGTGGTCTACATCGAATGGCTGCGCCGCGCCTTGGTGCTGCGCTGGCGCCGGGCGCTGACACACAGCATGCTCGACGCCTGGTTCAAGGACCAGGCCTACTATCGGCTGGGCTTGGGGGGTGAACCGGACAACCCCGACCAGCGGATTGCCGAAGACATCGAGACGCTGACCAACCGCAGTGTCGAACTGGTCGCCTCGCTGGTCATCAACGTGGCTCAGGTCGGGGCCTTTCTGGTGGTGCTATGGAATCTGTCGGGGGTGTTGAAGTTCGAACTGTTCGGCCGCCCCTGGGAGATCCACGGCTATCTGGTATGGGTCGCGGTTGCCTACAGTGTGCTCGGCACCCTGTTTACCCATTACCTGGGCCATCACCTGCACCGGCTCAATTACCAGCAACAGCAGGCCGAAGGCGATTTTCGCGCCAGCCTGCTGCGCAAACGTGAACACGCCGAGCAGATCGCCCTGTACCGTGGCGAGGCGGCCGAAAAACAGCAATTGCATAACAGCTTCGAGGGCATTGCCCGCAACTGGTGGCAATTGATGGAGCGGGTGCGCAAGCTGCAATTTTTCACCGAAGGCTACGACCGGGTCAGCCGCATCGTACCGGTGTTTGCCGCCCTGCCGGCCTTCCTGGCCAAGACCGTGACCCTGGGCGGGCTGATGCAGATTCGCAGCGCCTTCAGCGCCGTGCAGCAATCGCTGAGCTGGTTTGTCGATGTGTATCACCGGCTGATGATGGTCAGTGCGGCGGTCGAACGGCTGGGCCAGTTTCAGCAAGCCATCGACGCGACCCGCTGGCAGGCCTGCGATTGCCCACGCGGCGCAGTGCTGCGGCTGCACAACCTGAGCGTGCAACTGGCCGATGGCCGGTCGCTGCTGAACAACCTCAATCTGGTCGCCGGCCCCGGCCAGTGGCTGCGTCTGGAAGGCCGCAGCGGGCTGGGCAAATCCACCTTGCTGCGCACCCTGCAAGGTTTGTGGCCCTGGTACCGTGGCCGCTGGCAACTGCCTGGCGGCAGCAGCCTGTTACTGCCGCAGCAGCCCTACCTGCCGCCGTTGCCGCTGCGTCAGTTGCTGGCCTACCCGGCCAGCGACTGCCCGGCCGACGAGCGCCTGATCGAGGTATTGCGACTGGTCGGTCTGAATCAGCTGAGCGAGCGCCTCGGTGAACAGGCCGAATGGGGCCGGGAACTGTCAGGCGGTGAACAGCAACGCTTGGGCATCGCCCGCGCCCTGCTCTACGCCCCCCAGACCCTGTACCTTGACGAGGCCACCAGCCAGCTTGACGAGCCAGCGGCCTGCCAGTTGCTGACCACCCTGCGCCAGGCACTGCCCGACACGCTGGTGGTCGGCATCAGCCATCAGCCCGGCGTGGCCCGGTTATTCACCCGCACCGTGACCTTGCACGGTCACGCCAGCGCCCAGCCAGCGCCTGCCTACCACTGATGGCTGTAGCCAACGGTCAGCACCGTGCCCGGTGCTGGCAGGTGGCTGGTGTTGTTGCTGCTGCGCATCAACTGACTGTACAGCGGGTAGTAGTCACGGTTGAACAGGTTCTGGATGCCAACGCTGATTTGATCGTCCGGGCTGAGCTTGTAACGGCTGATCAGGTCGACTGTGGTGTAGCTGTCCACCTCGCGGCGGCCAAAGCTGGCCTGGCCGTTGAGGCGATAGTCTTGGCTGCCGATGTAGGTGGCCTGCAAGCGATTGCTCCACGCCTCGTCTGGCTGGTACTGCACGTAGGCGGTCAGCTTGACCGGCGGCACCCGGTAGCCGGTCATGTCCTGCCAGTCGCCGTTGGCCGGCTGCTCGCGGCCCTTCATCCAGGTAAAGGTGCCGCCCACACCCCAGACCTCATCGCTGGCCAGCCAGTCGGCGCTGGCCTCAACACCATGGATACGCTCTTTGGTGCGGGTCAGGATCAGACCATTGTTGAAGCTCTGCACATCGCCGAGTTTCGAGGTGGTATAGAACAGCGCCAGCGACGCCAGGGTCTGGCTGCCCAGCGCGCCACGCCAGCCCAGTTCATAATTGTTGGTCTTGACCGGCTCCAGATCGGAAGCACTGATATCGAAACCGCGCCGGGCGTTGCGCATCTGCACCCCGATATCCGGCAACTGGAAGCCCTGGCTGAACGCGGCGTAGATTTCCTGGCCGGCGACCGGCGAATAGACCACCCCGAGGTTGCCCAGCAGGTCGTCATAACGAATCTTGCCGCCATCGATGCTGGCCGGGCTGGCATTGCGGATTTCCGAGAGCGGTATGAAATCACTGAACTCGGCGGTGGCGTACTCGTAACGCAAGCCGCCATCGATGGACCATTGGTCATTGAAGCGGTGCTGCAACTGAGCAAACGCGCCGGTACTGATGGTGGTCAGGTCAGGCATGTAGGTCAGCCGGCCGACCTTGTCGAAATGTCGCGCGCCGCTGGCGTCATAGGCGGCCGCGTCAAAGATATCCAGCGGCATGTCGCTGCGCTCATGGTTGAGGTCAGCGCCCCAGACCAGTTCGGTGCTTTCACCCAGCGGGGTGCGCAGGGTCAGGCGGCTGCCGAAGATTTCACTGTTCTGCATCACTTGGTCGACAAACCGCCCACGGGTCGCCACCGCCCGTGCATCGAAGGGGGTGAAGCGGGTGTAGTAGTCGCGGTAATAGACTTGCGCCGCCAGCCTGGAGCCCCACAGGTCATCATGCTCATAGCTGAGGTTGGCCAGGGTGTTGCGGATCTGGTTCTGCTCATCGAGCCGCAGGCCATCGAGCAACCGGGCCGGCACCGAGCCTGGCGGTAATGCCGCCACCGATGGATCGGAACCGTAGTCACTGTCCTGCTCAGCGTGGTAATGGCTGACCGCAAGTTGCAAACGCTGCTGCTCGTCCAGACGCAGGCCCAGTTTGCCGCCGATGTTCCAGGCATTGGAGTCAAACAGATCGCCCTGGCTCGGCTCCGGTGCGATCCGCCGGCCGTTGGCATCGAAGGCGCCACCGATATGCCGGGTACCAAAGTCCAGAGCGTAATCGACCACGCCCTGGGAACCGGCGACATGGTGCTGCAATTCGCCGCCCAGGCTGTCTTTGTCAAGCTGGCTCAGCGAAGCGTTGCCACTCAGGGTGGTCTGCGCACGGGGCTCGCCACCGGCCGGGCGAGTGGTGATATTGACGATCCCGCCAGTGGCACCGGCGCCGTAGATCGCGCTGCTGCCATGAATGACCTCGACCCGCTCGATCAGTGCCGGGTCAAGGCTGGCAAGGTTGCGCGAAGAATCACGGTTGGTATTGAGCGGCACACCATCGACCAGGACCAGCATGGTCCGGCCTCGCAAGGTCTGGCCGTAATCGGTGATGGTCCGGCTGGAGTCGGCCATGCCGGGAATGCTCTTGGCCAGGACACCGGCCAGGTTGTCGCTGCCGTGGCGCAAGGTCTGTAATTGCTCACCCTCAATGACGTTGACCTGCCGGGCCTGAGGCACCAGCTGGCTGGCGGTGCGCGAGGAAGTGACCTCCAGCGGGGCAAGCTCGACCTGGCGGGTGGCCGAGGGTGCGCCAGGCAGCGCGGCAGATGCTTGAGCCGGCACCACGATGTAGGTGTTGTCATCCTGCTGGCGGGCCTCAAGGCCGCTGTCACCGAGCAACTGCTGCAGGGCCTGGGCAGTGGTGTAGCGCCCGCGCAAGGCGGCGGCCTGCCGACCGCTGACCACGTCGCTGGACAACACGATCTGGGCACTGGACTGGCGGGCCAGAGCGTTGAGCGACTGCTCCAGCGAGGCGGCCGGCAGGTCGAAGCTGAGCGGCTCGCCAGCCTGGGCCAACGACGACAAGCCAAGCATCAGGCTGCTGGCCAACAGGGAAAGACGCAGGGTCGGGGTGGTCACAGGGGCTTCTCCAGAAAAGACAGGGTTCCTGAAGACAGCCGCCACAGCAGGCACGCAACCCTACCTGCAACGGATTTATTTTTTCACAGCGCGGCGGTTCAGCACTGGCGAGCCATCGGCGGCGCGGCTCAGCTCGACCGGCAGAACCTTGGGCAGCAGGCTCAGCAGGTAGTCCAGCCGTTGGCTGTCGAAGCTGCCGGTGACCGGCAGTTGCGCCAGGCCCGGGTCGCCAAGCGCAATTGGCAAGCCAGTGTGGCGTTCAATGGCATCGAGCACTTCGCCCAGCGGCGTGCGATCAAACACCAACCGGCCTTCAGTCCAGGCGCCGACTCCCTGGACATCGACTGCGCCGGGTGCAGTGACCCGGCCATGGCTGACCAGCACCTGCTGGCCCGCCACCAGTGCCACGGCGCTGTCTGCGCCTGCCACCCTGACCTTGCCCTGCTCAACGCTGACACGCGCATCATCGCCATGCCGGCTGACGTTGTAACGGGTGCCCAGCACGCTGATCTGCGCGGCACCGGCCTGTGTCTGGAATGGCCGGTAAGTGGCCGGCGCGACCTCGAACAGCGCCTGACCGGCCAGCAGCTGCACACGGCGGCTGCGCAGATGCCAGCCCACCGTGACCTGGCTGGCGCCATCAAGGGTCACGACGCTGCCATCGGCCAGTGCCAGGCGCTGCAACTGGCCACGGGCAGTGGCGTACTGCTCGGTGCGATAGGCCGGGTCCAGCCACCACAGACCGGCGGCCAGACCGAGGATCATCAAGCCGATGCCAAGGGTGGCGGGCGCCGGCCGGCGGTTTTTCTTCACCGGTGAAGGCAGCGGGAAACGCTGTTTGAGTTGCTCGCGGTGGCGTGCGATGGCGTGCTCGGCAGCCGTCGGTTCAACGTGTTGCGAAACGGGTCGGGTCATGAAGAGACGCTCGTCTGGTCCAGCCATTGCAGGCACTTGCGCATGCCCACCTTGAGATGCTTTTCCACCGCCTTGACGGAGATCCCCATCCGCTCGGCCACTTCCTGCTGCGACAGCTCATGGAGTTTGTGCATCACGAACACCTGCTGGCAACGCAGCGGCAAGCGTTCGATGGCCGCGCACAGCTGTTCCAGTTCGACACCTGCCGCATGGTGACGCTCCGGCCCTGGCGCCTGGCTGTGAATGTCGGGCAACTGCGCCTGGTCGTCGACCCACGCCTGGCGCCGGCGCTCGCTGCGATAGTGGCTGACAGCGCGGTCATGGGTGATCTTGCGCAACAACGCCAAGGGCACTTTGACGCCGTCCTTTTCTGGCGCTTCGAGCAGTTGCAGGCACACATCGTGGACCACTTCACGCGCCGCATGCCGGTCACCGAAACGGCGGCGCAGCGAATCCACCAGATCGTCATAGTGATGAACCAGCCAGGCAACCAGAGTCGATGGGGTCGGTGTACGGGACACAATCGCAAGCCACGCAGTGAACGGCTCGCAAATATAAGTGAGAACTCTTTTCAATTGAAGCTTTAGTAGCGATTTGTAATCGCCACCGCAAAACCTTGTGTGGCGCGCTGGCTCTGATGAGCCAAGACACCGCCCGACAGCCTCGCAGGCCGCGCCAGAGCCTTTCACCTTTAAAAGTCATCATACAATCACGAGATCTTTATCCCTTTTTCTCCGCCCAAGCGACGAAAAAAGCATATTCACAGCGAGAAAAAATAGATTATTACAAATGTCATAACACAACACGGGTTGACATATCCCCTTTATGACCCGAATAATCGGCCCACGTTGTATGACAACTTACGTTGCAAGGCCCCCAATAATTACAAGCAGGCCACCATGCCCCTTACCCGCATCTACATCGAGCAATGCATTTTTCGCAGCGTCATGCCTGTAATCGCGATCGCTCCTGCGCGGCCCCGGCTCGTCTCACGTGGACCTGTTTCCTTTTCGAGCAGTCGGGTGCCTCCTCGCACCCGTCACAGCGGATCAGTAGTGGCGACGCTATCCAGGCTGTTTTTGCTCGCTTTACCCACGGCACCTCTAAAAACTACCTGCTGGCTGGACGCCTGCGGCGCTACGCGCGCCATCGCTGCGCTGGCTGCCTCGCCCAGGTTTTTAGAGGCACCCTCGTTTTTAGAGGCACCCTCCAGCACCAGCAGCCTGCCCTGTCCGGCGTGGCGTGCAGCCGTCTAAGGCGCGTACTGCGCCTGAGTCCTGCGCAGCCTCATGCGGCTGTTGTTCAAATGCAGGTACATCGCCGCACGGGCGGCATCGGCATCGCTGTTGGCGATGGCATCAAAGATTTGCCGATGCTCATCGTTGATCCCCTGCAGGTACGCACGCCGGTCGCTTTGCCCGGTGTAGGCGGAGTTCATCCGGGTTCGCGGAATCAGCTTGGTGCCCAGGTGCTTCATGATGTCGATCAGGTAAACATTGCCGCTGGCCTTGGCGATTTTCAGATGGAACTGGAAGTCGGCATTGATGGTGCTGCCGGATTTCTCCGGACCTTCGAGCAAGGCGTCGAAGGCGCGTTTGAGCTCCTGCAGGTCCTCGGGGCTGCGCCGCTCGGCAGCCATGCCGGCGGCTTCGACTTCAAGGCTGAGGCGAAACTCCAGAAGGTTGAGTACGTCAGCCAGGGTGGCGATGGTCGCCGGCCCCACGCTGAAGCCTTCCGGGGCCGGCATGTCCAGGACAAAGGTCCCGACCCCGTGACGGGTTTCGACCAGCCCGGCGGCCTGCAGGCGCGACAGGGCATCACGCACCACCGTGCGACTGACACCTTCGGCCTGCATGATATGGACTTCGGCGGGCAGTTTTTCCCCACGCTGCAGTTCGCCGCTGCGCATCCGCTGGGCGAAGCGGTCTACCAGGCTTTCGGCCAGGCGGCGATGGTTCTTTTGCGAGATCAGGAGGTTGTCGGACATTGCAGCCTCGTTTTTGTCGAATGCGCGAGTATAGGCCGGCATGCTGGCAAACATGTGAAAAGGTCGTCAGACCACCGGTCCTTCATTTAGCTAAAATACCTCATCAGTGCGGTTATAATCCGCTCCCCTACAGGATCCGACCCATAGACATGGACCACTCTTCTTCGCCTCCAGGGCAGCGCAAGAAAAACCTGACCCAGCAACTGGTTGCCGAGTTTTCCCGCAAAATCCGCGAAGGCGAGATCCAGAGCGGCGAAAAGCTGCCTACCGAGCAAGTCCTCACCCGCGAAAACGGGGTCAGCCGCACGGTAGTGCGCGAAGCCATGGCACGCTTGCAGGCCGAAGGGCTGGTAGAAACCCGCCACGGTATTGGCACGTTCGTGGTCGATGCCACTGCCCCGCGCAGCGCGCTGGCCGACGCGCCACCACAGGCCGCCGGCAGCCCTCAGGATGCGACCGCCATTCTTGAACTGCGCCTGAGCCTGGAGCCTGAAGCCGCCGCGCTCGCTGCCCGGCGGCGCAGCACCGAACAGCTGGCGAACATCGAACAGGCGCTCAGCGACCTGCAGAACTGCGCCGCGCGTGGCGCAGACACGGTAAAGGCCGACCATGAGTTTCATCGCAGCATCGCGCTGTGCACCGACAACAGCTTTTTCATTGATGTGATGAACCAGCTGGGCAGCAGTATCCTGCCACGTGTCGGCGTCGGTTTCGGCAATCTGCCGGTCGCGGCTGACAGCGGCGACCCCGGCGCCCAGACCCGCGAGCAAGAGCAGATCTACAGCGCCATTGCCCTGCAAGACCCGGAAGCCGCCAGGGCCGCGATGCGCCTGCATTTGCGCAACGGCCTGCTGCGGGTGTCGGGCAAACATTAGGCTGCCCATTAGCCACTCACTGGCAGATCGTTTACCATGCCAGCCCGCCGGTTCAGCCAAGGCTGACCGGCAGTCGTCTGGCTGCCTGCGCAAAGGCCATGTCCCTGCCCTCCCCCTCTGTGTGTCTGTACGTATGAGCTACCCACACCCTGTCGCCAGCTGCGCTGATTCGTGCCAATGAGGCTGTCGATTCTGGCGCTGCATGTCCTCTGGGTCAGCGCGTTGTTGCTGGCAGCCGTGATTGCCGGTGCCGCGATTGGCGAAACCCGCATCAGCCCCGAGGTGGTCAGTCAGATTCTGGCCAACAAGCTGTGGAATGCCGGTTACCCGGTGGACCCCATCGATGAAGGGATCATCTGGAACTACCGCCTGACCCGTGCGATTGTCGCCGCGGCCTGCGGTGCCGGGCTGGCTATCTCCGGGGTGGTATTGCAGTCGCTGCTGCGCAACCCGCTGGCCGAGCCCTACTTGCTGGGTATTTCCGCTGGTGCCTCGACCGGCGCAGTGCTGGTTGCCCTGCTCGGTATCGGTGCCGGGGCCATTTCACTGTCGGCCGGCGCATTTGTCGGCGCCATGGCCGCCTTCGCCATGGTCGCGTTGCTGGCTCGCGCCTCACAAGGCGCTGCGGCTGCCAGTCATATCATTCTTGCCGGGATCGCCGGCTCTCAGCTTTTCAATGCGCTGACCTCGTTCATGATCACCAAGTCGGCCAGTTCCGAGCAGGCCCGCGGCATCATGTTCTGGCTGCTGGGCAATCTCAGCGGCGTACGCTGGCACTCGGTGGCCCTGGCGGTGCCGGTGGTGCTGGTCGGGTTGCTGGTCTGCGTCTGGCATCGGCGGGCGCTGGATGCGTTCATGTTCGGCAGCGACTCGGCGGCCTCGCTGGGCATTGCGGTACGGCGAGTACAGATCATGCTGATTGGCTGCGCGGCGCTGGTGACCGCGGTGATGGTCTCGATCGTCGGCTCGATTGGCTTCGTCGGCCTGGTGATTCCCCACGCCATACGCATGCTGGTTGGCGTGCGCCACGCCCGGCTGATACCGCTCAGCGCCTTGTGCGGGGCGTTGTTTCTGATTGCCGCCGATGTCCTGTCGCGTACCCTGATCAAGGGCCAGACCCTGCCCATCGGGGTCATTACCGCACTGATCGGCGCACCGGTTTTTGCGCTGATTCTGATTCGCGGCAACCGCTCACGATGAACGCCTTCTCCACACCACTGGACACCCCGGCGCTGAGCTGCACGGCGCTGAGCTATGGCATCAAGGGCCAGCTGCTGTTGCAGGAGGTCAGCCTCAGTGTGATACCGGGAGAGACCCTGGGCCTGGTCGGCCCCAACGGCTCGGGAAAATCGACTCTGCTCAAGCTGTTGTCCGGCATCCAGGCGGCGTCAGCTGGCGACGTGCAGCTGGGCGGCGAGCCGCTGCAGAAGCTGGGACGACGCAACGTTGCCCAGCGCTTGGCGGTGGTCGAGCAACAGGCGCAAACCGCCGACCACATTACGGTGCGCGATGTCGTGGAACTGGGACGAACGCCCTGGCTGTCGGCACTGCAACCCTGGGGGGCTGATGACCAACGAATCGTCCAGCAAGCGATGACCGATGTAGACCTGCTGCATCTGGCCGGCCGCCAGTGGCAGACGCTGTCCGGCGGTGAACGCCAGCGCACGCATATCGCCCGTGCCCTGGCCCAGCAACCGCAAGTGCTGCTACTGGATGAGCCGACCAATCATCTGGACATCCAGCATCAGCTCAATATTCTCGGGCGGGTCAAGCGCTTGTCGCTGACCACCGTGATCGCCCTGCACGACCTGAATCAGGCCCTGGAATGCGACCGCCTGGCCCTGCTCCACGACGGACGGCTGGTGGCGCTGGGCAAACCACTTGACGTGTTGACCCCGGAACGCCTGCGCAGCGCCTTTGGCGTGCAGGGCCACTGGCTGACCGACCCGCTGGACGGCAGCCAGATCCTGCGTTTGCGCCCGCTTTAAGGCAGTTGGCAGCCCTTCTTCTTCAGGCTTTCGATCACCCAGGAACGGTCATTGGTGCCCTCGGCAATCTGCTCCAGCTGTTTTTGCTCGGCACCGTGTTTGGCCGCCGCACGCTCGTAGACCTCAGCGACCTGGTCGTAAGGTACACACAGCAGGCCGTCTTCATCACCAATCACCAGGTCACCGGCCTCGATCACCATGCCGTCGATGGCAATCGGCACGTTGATTTCGCCCGGCCCATCCTTGTAAGGACCGCGGTGCGAGATACCGGCAGCGAACATCGGGAAATCACCGGCACCGATGGCGCCTGCGTCACGAATCGCACCGTTGATCACGATACCCGCCACACCGCGCTTGACCGCGTAGGCCACCATCATTTCACCGATCAATGCGTTGCTCAGATCGCCGCCGGCATCGACAACGATCACGTCGCCTGGCTGGGCGATGTCGATTGCGTAATGCAGCATCAGGTTATCGCCCGGCCGCGCCTTGACGGTCAGCGCAGGACCGGCCAGCACGCCTTCGCGGTGCATGGGGCGCAGTCTGGCGCCACCGGCTGTCATGCGGTTCATCGAATCGCTGACATTGGCAACCGGCACCTCGCGATAGCGCTCAACCCATTCGG
Source organism: Pseudomonas sp. StFLB209 (assembly GCF_000829415.1). NCBI lineage: Bacteria > Pseudomonadati > Pseudomonadota > Gammaproteobacteria > Pseudomonadales > Pseudomonadaceae > Pseudomonas > Pseudomonas sp. StFLB209. The sequence continues at coordinate 5,785,456 of NZ_AP014637.1, forward strand.
CACTGACTTTGCGGGCCTGCTCCAGCACTCTGAATCCAATGCTCATTCTGATGTTCCTCTGTTGGTCTTGTAAGGGAATCTCCGCGGGCAAGCGAAGCTATTTTCAGAATGGCATTTCATTTTTTATATTTCAATAGCGATAAAAACAGAATATCGAGCTTTAAAAATACCAAAACAGGTGATATTGAAACGTCATTCTATTGTGTTAGGGTATTCATCGTCCGACCGTTGCCCACCGGCAGCGTCTGAAGACACCGACAACAACAAGGTGTAACCATGACCCGTACCATTGTGCTGACCGGCCCGGCACTCACTGCCGAAGCCATGAACCACGCTGCCGCCCATGGCGTCAGAGTGATCCCGACCACGCCGTATGCCGCCGACGAACTGCTCGCAGTGATCCGCGCCGAACAGCCGGATGCAATCATTGTTCGCCAGGGCAAACTGACCCGCGAAATGATCGAAGCGTCGAGCAAGCTGTCGATCATTGCCAAGCACGGCGTGGGCTACGACACCATCGATATCCAGGCAGCGGCCGACAACAAGGTGCCGGTCACCATCGCGCTGGGCGCCAATGCGCAATCGGTGGCCGAGCATGCCTTTGCCCTGATGTTCAGCGTGGCGCGCCAGACCGCGCTGCTCGATGCGCGGATGCGCGACGGTCATTGGGACAAAACCACAGCCAACGGCGTGGAGCTGTTCGGCAAGACCCTCGGCCTGGTGGGCCTGGGTTCGATCGGCGGGATCCTGATGGATCTGGTTGCACCGCTGCGCATCAAGGTCAAGGTCTATGACCCCTTCCTCAAACAGTTGCCCGAGCGCGAACATGTCGAACGCGAGGAAGACTTCTATCGCCTGCTGCAAGATTGCGACATCATCAGCCTGCACTGCCCGCTGACTGACCACAATCGCAAGTTGTTCGGTGCCGAGCAGTTCCAGCGCATGCGCCCCGCGAGCCTGTTGATCAACACCGCCCGTGGTGAGCTGATCGATACCGAGGCACTGATCCACGCCCTCAGCGAGCGGCAGATTGGCGGCGCCGGCCTGGACACCTTCCACCCCGAGCCATTACCGGCCGACAGCGCGCTGTTCGGCCTGCCGAATGTCGTGGTCACCCCGCACGTCGGTGCCAATACCACCGAGGCACGTGACCGGGTCGGCCTGCTGGCCCTGCAACAGATTATCGGCCTGTGGAACGGCAGCGCGCCCGAGCCACGTGCGGTGGTCAACCGTCACCTGCTTGACAACTGATTACCCGCAGCGTTAATGCGCTCCTGACGGCCGATGCCAGGGAGCGCCCGTGATACTCCATAAAAACAACAGCGGAGAGTCCCATGACCTCAGCCACTGATTCGCCAAGCGAGCTTGAACGCTCAACCATGCGCCGGGTTGCCTGGCGCATCCTGCCCTTCCTGATCGTTTGCTACCTGATCGCGATCATCGACCGCGGCAACATCGGCATGGCCGCGCTGCAGATGAACGAAGACCTGGCGCTGTCCGCCAAGGTGTTCGGTTTCGCCAGCAGCCTGTTCTTCTTCGCCTACTTCCTGGTTGAAGTGCCCAGCAACCTGGCCATGCAAAAGTTCGGCGCCAGGATCTGGATCGCCCGGATCATGATCACCTGGGGCCTGATCTCGGCCGGTACCGCCTTCGTCCAGGGCGCCAACTCACTGTACGTGATGCGTTTTCTGCTCGGCGCCGCCGAAGCGGGCTTCTTTCCCGGCGTGTTGCTGTACCTCACCTACTGGCTGCCATCGGCGTATCGCGGGCGCATGGTTGCGCTGTTCATGGTGGCGATTCCGGCCGCCAACTTCATCGGCTCACCGCTGTCAGGCCTGTTGCTGAGCCTCGATGGCTGGCTGGGCATGCGCGGCTGGCATTGGCTGTTCATCCTCGAAGGTATTCCGGCCGTGCTGCTGGGCATCGCCTGCCTGTTCGTGCTGACCGATAAACCCGAGCAGGCCAAATGGCTGACTGACGAGCAGCGCAACTGGCTGGTCCAGCGGATCGCGCAAGAGAACGCCGGAAAAAAAGCCATCGGCCACATGTCGCTGTGGAAACTGCTGCGCCACAAGGACATCTGGGTCATGGCGCTGATCTATTCCGGTGCTTCGGCAGCCGGCAGCACCCTTAGCGTATGGGGTCCGCAACTGCTCAAGTCGTTCGGCCTGACGTCCATGGAAGTCGGCCTGGTCAACGCCATTCCTTATGGCCTGGCGTCGGTTCTGATGATCGTCTGGGGCCGCAGTTCGGACCGCTCCGGCGAGCGTCGCTGGCACACCGCGTGTACCCTGCTGCTGATCTCGGTCGGCTTGTTGATGACCCTGTTCACCACCAACCTGGCCTTGACTGTGTTGATGCTGAGCCTGGTACTGATCGGTGCCTACTCGATGAAAGGCCCGTTCTGGGCGTTGGCGTCGGGCTGGTTGTCGTCATCGACAGCGGCAGCGGGCCTGGCGGCCATCGGCGCAATGGCCAACCTGATCGGTGGCGGCATCATGGTCAACGTCTATGGCGCGATCCATGACGCGAGCGGCAGCCACTCGCTGGCACTGATGCCACTGGCGGCGCTGTGCGCGGTGGGTGCATTCCTGGTGGTGGTCATGGGCCGCAAGCGTCAGGCCGAAGCGGCTGCCCAGGACAAGGCAGCCACCAGCCACTAGCCAAGTGCAACAGCGAGCAGCCGCTATCGGCGCTGCTCGCGATCAGCCCTTGCAGCCCAGACTGCGCATCAGGGTCTGAGCCGCTTCATGCAACTGCCCCTGCACCGTGCGTGCATAGTCTTCGGTCAGCCGGCTGGCCGGGCCGGAGACCACCAGGGCGCCGACGATTTCATGTTGAGCGTCGTAGATCGGCAAGGCCATGGAGGCTGCATGCGGGTCGGTCATGCCACAGGAGTAGAATGCCACCTCCAGCGCAGCGCCTTTCTCGAACGGCGTGCGCAGCGCCTGGGCCCCGGCCGCGTTGTCCATCGGCCGCATGTCGCCCGGTTGCAGTTGCATGCGCAGGCGATGCGGTGAGTTGACCCGGTACTGGCACAAGCGATATGCGCCGTGGCGTACGTAGAAGGATGTGGTTTCGCCGATGGCGTCGGTCAACTGGTGCAGCAGCGGCATGATGTGCCGCTCCAGGTCCAGGGCGTCCTGATACACCGCATTCAGGCGCATGACTTCACTGGCCAGTTGATAGCGGCCGTCGGCCATGCGATTGATCAGACCGTGGGTTTCCAGTGAGACCATCAGGCGCATGATGGTGCTTTTGTTCAGTGCGGTGCGGTCGGCGAGCTCGACCAGGCTCAATGCGCCATCCCCGATGCGAAAGGCCGTCAGCACGGTCAATACCCGGTCGGCCGATGCGACCCCGCTGACCGCCGGACGCGGTTTGACTTTTACCATCTTGCACACCTCGATTCTTGTGACCCGGCAGTCCAGCACGGGGCAATTTTGGCGGGGATTATCCGTCATGCGGCGTATCACCGCCATCGTCGGTGTGGCTTTGGCTATTACTGCGAACGCGCCGCCGTCTTCGCTAGCAACCGGAGCGCCGGCCGGCTGCTCCCACAAAGGTATGCAGCGCCTAACTGAACAGTATTGGCTGGGCTGCGATCAACGGCTACTGCGCTTTGTGGCCCAGCGTCAGCTCAATGCGCCCCAAACCTCTGTTGTTCAACCCGCTGCCGGGTCATGGTCGGGGTTTCGTTGAACAGTTTGCGGTATTCGCTAGAGAACCGGCCCAGGTGGCTGAAGCCCCATTCCATGGCGATGACCGAGATGTTGCGTGAGGCTCGGCTTTCCAGCAATTCCTGGCGTACGGCGCTGAGGCGGTATTTTTTCAGGTAGGCCATGGGCGAGAGTTCGAAGTGTCGGCGGAAGGCCTCGAACAGTTTGAAGCGTGACACCCCGGATGCCGCCTCGATGTGCTCCAGATGCAGTTCGTCGCGGGCATGGGCGTGGATGTAGTCGCGGGCGCGGATCAGGTAGTGCGGCAGGCGCACTTCCAGGCTTTCACGCAGTTGTGCTGAGTAGTTGTTCGGCTGCGAGAGGATCAGGCCTTTGACCAGCGCGCTTTCCAGGTCGCGGCTGAACAGCGGCTGGCTATACAGATCACCGAGCTCCATTTCATCGATGAAGTGCCGGGCCATTCGCCACCAGGAAGCGGTCGCGCCGTTGACCGCGTCCATCCGGGCGCTGAAGCGCAGCGCTTCATGAAGCGGCCGCTGCAGCATGTCTTCCAGCGTCTTGTGCATCGCTGCGCGACTGATCACCACCTGCAACTTGCGACAGTCACCCGTGATGTTCAGCTCCTGGCTCTCGTTGGGGGCGACGATCAGGCCGTACTCACGGTCCGAATGCAGCCGTTCACCGGCCTTGAGCAGCTCCTGCTCACCACTGAGCGGCAGGCTGATGCTGAAGCTGTTAAAGCTGTCCGGGTCGGCGATGCCGACGGTGACATCGGTGCCGTACTCGATGATCCCCAGGGTGGTGGACATCGAACGCAGTACGCTGGCGCTGTGGCGGAACTGGATGCGCCCTGGCCGGCTGGCGACCAGTTGATGCGGCCCGCAGATGTTCGACATCCACGAACGGGCCCCGGCAAGATCGAAATGATCGGCATGGATATCACGTAACTGTGATTCAGGCTTCGGATTCATCACGGCACTCTCAGGCTTGTTTTTCTGATGCGCGCTCTGCGGCACGTCTGGCGTTTCTTTAATGCAAGCAATGCAAGGCCCAGGCCACGGGCAATGCTGATCTAACCATAACTGACTATCCGGATAATGTTCGCCAACATTGCGGATAGGCCCGCCTGATCGCAAAACCTTCAGGGCTTTTCCAGGCCCCCGCGTTAGAGCCGTTGCTGCGCCATAGAGCAGCACGCCAGGGCCTTCGCGCTGCAACAGCGTGCAGCGCCAACCCGAGACGCCCGCTCACTGGCAAATGGGTAAGACCGACACAGCACTGTTACCGCCGCCCTGCTGCCGAATGGCAGGTGCTGATTTTACGGATAGCAATCGCCGACAAACCGGCCTGAACAACTCGCAGATTCGGTGCTATTCGCACCCGCCCGATATCCATTTGCCGCACAAATTTTATGGCCTGCGTTCGTGCACAAAGCGGATAGACCCTGTAGCGCGCTGATTCGTTAAATGGCCCCAACCGAGGGGCCTGAACCGCCCCTGCCGAATCGCCCGATGTGACAGGTACACCGCAATGAACCAGACAAGAAGCGTCGACCAGTGGAAAGCCTTCATCAATGGCTGCCTGGATTTTCGCCCCGTAGAGGGCGTGTTCCGCATCGCCCGTGACATGTTCACGGAACCGGAGTTGTTCGACCTGGAGATGGAACTGATCTTCGAGAAGAACTGGATCTACGCCTGCCACGAGAGCGAGATCGCCAACAAGCACGACTTCATGACCATGCGTGCCGGCCGCCAGCCGATGATCATCACCCGTGACGGTGAAGGTCAGTTGCACGCGCTGATCAACGCCTGCCAGCACCGCGGCACCACCCTGACCCGGGTGATGAAGGGCAACCAGAGCACCTTCACCTGCCCGTTCCACGCGTGGTGCTACAAGAGCGACGGCCGGCTGGTTAAGGTCAAGGCGCCCGGCGAATACCCGGAAGGCTTCGACAAGGCCACCCGCGGCCTGAAAAAGGCGCGCATCGAAAGCTACGAGGGCTTTGTGTTCATCAGCCTAGACGCTCAGGGCACCGACAGCCTGGAGGATTTCCTCGGCGATTCGAAGGTGTTCTTCGACATGATGGTCGCTCAGTCGCCAAGCGGTGAGCTGGAAGTGCTGCCGGGCAAATCGACCTACAGCTATGACGGCAACTGGAAGCTGCAGAATGAGAATGGCCTGGACGGCTATCACGTCAGCACCGTGCACTACAACTACGTGGCCACCGTGCAGCACCGCCAGCAAGTCAATGCTGAAAAAGGCAACGCCAGCAGCACCCTGGACTACAGCAAGCTCGGCGCCGGCGATGCGCAGACCGACGACGGCTGGTTCTCGTTTCATAACGGCCACAGCCTGCTGTTCAGCGACATGCCCAACCCCACAGTGCGCCCCGGCTACGCCACGGTGATGCCACGTCTGGTCGAGGCCTACGGCCAGGCCAAAGCCGAGTGGATGATGCACCGCCTGCGCAATCTGAACATCTACCCAAGTCTGTTCTTCATGGACCAGATCAGTTCGCAGTTGCGCATCGTACGTCCAGTGGCCTGGAACAAGACCGAGATCATCAGCCAGTGCATCGGCGTGAAAGGCGAATCCGACGCCGATCGCGAGAGCCGGATTCGTCAATTCGAAGACTTTTTCAACGTCTCGGGCATGGGCACGCCGGATGACCTGGTGGAGTTCCGTGAAGCCCAGCGCGGCTTCCAGGCGCGCCTGGAACGCTGGAGCGATATTTCCCGCGGCCACGGCAAATGGGTTGAAGGTCCGACCGCCAACAGCGAAGCGATCGGCATCCAGCCGGTGCTGACCGGCACCGAATTCACCCACGAGGGCCTGTACGTCAACCAGCACAACAACTGGCAGCGCTTTCTGCTTGAAGGTCTGGACAAGCAAGCCTGCGAACAAGACGCTTTGAAACTGCGCGAGGTGTGAACATGAATCCGCAATTGCATTACCAGATCGAGCAGTTTTTCTTCCGTAAATCCGAGCTGTGCGACGCTCAGGACTGGGACGCCTACCTGGCGCTGTTCAGTGAAGACAGCGAATTCCACCTGCCGCAGTGGGAGTCCGAACACAGCTATACCAGCGACCCGAAAAAGGCCATGTCACTGATCTACTACGCCAACCGTTCGGGCCTGGAAGACCGGGTGTTTCGTATCCGTACCGGCAAGGCCGCATCGACCGTGCCGATGCCGCGCACCTTGCACAACATCAGCAATATCCGGATCGCCGAGCAGCCCGGCGGGCAACTGCAGGTCAGGCTCAACTGGCACACCCTGTATCACCGCCTGGGCCAGAGTGAGCAGTTTTTCGGCCACGCCACCTATCACCTGAAACCTGTGGCCGACAGCTTCCAGATCACCCGCAAACACGTGGTGCTGCTCAACGACACCATTAACTCGGTGCTCGATTTCTACCATCTCTGATGACGCGGATGCCCGAATCATGAGCCACAAAGTCGCGTTCAGTTTTGCCGATGGCAAAACCCTGTTTTTCCCGGTGCAGGGCAATGAAATCCTGCTCGATGCCGCACTGCGCAACGGTATCAATATCCCGCTCGATTGCCGCGAAGGCGTGTGCGCGACCTGCATGGGCCGCTGCGAATCCGGCCAGTACAGCCTTGATTATGTCGATGAAGAAGCGCTGTCAGCCCGCGACCTGGAACAACGCAAGGTACTGACCTGCCAGACCCGCGTGCAGTCCGATGCGTCGTTTTACTTCGACTTCGACTCCAGTTTGTGCAGCGCCGCAAAGCAGGTGCAGGAACGCGCGGTGGTGAGCCACGTCGAGCAGGTCTCACCCAGCACCGCGATCCTGCATCTGGACGCCGACATGGACGGCCGAACCCTGGACTTCCTGCCCGGTCAGTACGCCCGTCTGCAGATTCCCGGCAGCCAGGCCTGGCGCTCGTACTCATTCGCCAGCCAGCCCAACGCGAACAACCGCTTGCAATTTCTGATTCGTCTGCTGCCTGACGGGGTGATGAGCAATTACATCCGCGAACGCTGCCAGGTCGGCGACGAGATTCACTTTGAAGCGCCGCTGGGTACGTTTTACCTGCGCCAGATCGAACGCCCGCTGGTGATGGTGGCCGGTGGCACCGGGCTGTCGGCGCTTCTCGGCATGCTCGACCAACTCGCTGAGCGTGGCGGCTGCGGCCAGCCGGTAACGCTGTATTACGGCGTGCGTCAGCAGGCTGATCTGTGTGAACTGGCGCGCATCGAGGCGTATGCCGAGCGCATTCCAGGCTTCAGTTTCATTCCTGTGCTCAGCGAGGCCGGCGAGGCCTGGCCGGGCCGGCGCGGTTATCTGGCCGAGCACTTCGACGCTGCTGCACTGCGCGAGTCAGCGTTCGACATGTACCTGTGCGGCCCACCGCCGATGGTTGAGTCAGTCAAGACCTGGCTAGACGAGAACGCCCTGGACAACGGCCATCTGTATTTCGAGAAATTCACCGAGAGCAACACCTGAACCAGACCTGAGCCCAGACCGGCGGCGCCAGACCCGCCGGCTGCACCACCGAATCGGCACCACGTTTGACCACTGCCCACCCCCAACAACAACCAACAGGCCGCAGCAATGCGGCGCTGCCTATCTACAGGCGGTAACCGACACCCCAATAATGATAACCACTCGCATAAAGACGCCATTGGCTGCGATCCGGCAGCTATCCGACCGGCAAAGGGTGCAGTCCGGCCTGCGTGCCACTACAATGCGCGTTTTGCCCTGCGCCGGACTCCACCCGTCATGTCTTTACCCAAGCACCACCTGGAACTGCTCAGCCCCGCCCGCGATGTGAGCATCGCCCGCGAAGCCATCCTGCACGGCGCCGATGCCGTCTACATTGGCGGGCCGAGCTTCGGCGCACGGCACAACGCCTGCAACGAGGTCAGCGAGATTGCCGAGCTGGTGAAGTTTGCCCGCCGCTACCACGCGCGGATCTTCACCACCCTCAACACCATCTTGCATGACGATGAGCTGGAACCGGCGCGCAAGCTGATCCACCAGTTATACGATGCCGGTGTCGATGCGCTGATCGTCCAGGACCTGGGCGTGATGGAGCTGGACATCCCGCCCATCGAGCTGCACGCCAGCACCCAGACCGACATCCGCACCCTGGAGCGGGCGAAGTTTCTCGATCAGGCCGGTTTCTCGCAACTGGTGCTGGCTCGTGAGCTGGATCTGGGGCAGATCCGCGAAATTGCCGACAACACTGACGCATCCATCGAGTTCTTTATCCATGGCGCGCTGTGCGTGGCGTTCTCCGGGCAGTGCAACATTTCCCAGGCGCAGAACGGCCGCAGCGCCAACCGTGGGGACTGCTCCCAGGCCTGCCGCCTGCCCTACACCCTCAAAGACGATCAGGGCCGCGTGGTGGCCTTCGACAAACACTTGCTGTCGATGAAAGACAATAACCAGAGCGCCAACCTGCGCGCGCTGGTCGAAGCCGGTGTGCGCTCGTTCAAGATCGAAGGCCGTTACAAGGACGTGAGCTATGTGAAGAACATCACCGCTCATTACCGCCAGATGCTCGACGCGATCCTCACAGAACGCCCCGACCTGGCCCGCGCCTCCAGCGGCCACACCGCGCATTTCTTCGTACCGGACCCGGACAAGACCTTCCACCGCGGCAGCACCGACTACTTCGTCACCGAGCGCAAGATCGACATCGGCGCCTTTGACTCGCCGACCTTCACCGGTCTGTTGGTAGGTAACGTGGAGAAGGTCAACAAGCGCGACCTGATCGCCGTGACTCACGAGCCACTGTCCAACGGTGATGGTCTGAACGTGCTGGTCAAACGTGAAGTGGTGGGGTTCCGTGCCAACATCGCCGAGCTCAAAGGCGAGTTCGAAGAAGACGGCGAGAAGCGCTGGCGCTACCGGGTCGAGCCCAACGAGATGCCAGCCGCGCTGTCGCGCCTGCGCCCTAATCACCCGCTGAGCCGCAACCTCGACCATAACTGGCAGCAAGCACTGCTCAAGACCTCGGCCGAGCGGCGCATCGGGATCCGCTGGAATGCCGTGCTGCGCGAACAGCGCCTGAGCCTGGAAGCCACCAGCGAAGAAGGCGTGCAGGTCGCGGTCAGCCTCGACGGCCCGTTCGGTGCAGCCAATAAACCGGAACAGGCACTGGATCAGTTGCGCGACCTGCTGACCCAACTGGGCACCACGATCTATCACGCCCAGGATGTGAAGCTCGACGCGCCGCAAGCGTTCTTCATCCCCAACTCGCAACTCAAGGCGCTGCGCCGCGAAGCCATCGAAGCGCTGGATGCCGCCCGTGTGGCTGCCCATCCGCGTGGCGCACGCAAGGCCGAGACCAACCCGCCGCCGGTCTACCCGGAGTCGCACCTGTCATTTCTGGCCAACGTTTACAACCAGAAGGCCCGCGACTTCTATCACCGCCACGGCGTGAAATTGATCGACGCCGCCTACGAGGCGCACGAAGAACCCGGTGAAGTGCCGGTGATGATCACCAAGCACTGCCTGCGCTTCTCGTTCAACCTGTGCCCGAAACAGGCCAAAGGCGTCACTGGCGTACGCACCAAGGTCGCGCCGATGCAACTGATTCAGGGTGACGAAGTACTGACCCTGAAGTTCGACTGCAAACCGTGCGAGATGCACATCATCGGCAAGATGAAGAGCCACATCCTCGACCTGCCACAGCCTGGCAGCAAAAAGGCCGGCATCGTTGGCCACATCAGCCCCGAAGAGCTGCTCAAGACCGCCAAGCGCCCACCCCAGGCGCCGCATTGATGAAATGTCGGTAACGACCTTAGTGTGGGCGGCACTCCGATGAAGGCTAAGGGTCAGGCGCTGGACATGTTTTGTCTGGCCTGGCCCTTTCACGAGCAAGCTCGTTCCCACCTTATTTCAGGCCATAACCGGGTAAGGGCCAACCGGGCCCGCGTCACCCTGAACTGATCAGCATTGCTCCTGTAAGCCGTCGATCTCGGCCTGGATGTTTTCTCTGGCCCGCGCTTCCCAGCGGGCCTGTCCTGCGGGGCTGGTGAAAATCACTGGCCGCTGCAGAAACTTCTTCAACACCGCCACCCTCCCCGGCACATACAGCGCATCGGGAAAGCAACCGTATTCAAGGCGCACAGCTTTTGCGTAGGCGCTGTACTCGCTGGGTGTCGCAGCAAGAATCGACAAATCGATATCCACCAGCAGGCGCTGGTCGGCGCTGGTTGCAGGCTGACGATGGTCGGTGGCCATGATCAGCGCGTGTACGGCCTGCACCTGTGCGCCCAGCCCGTTAGCCTGTAGCACTTCGCTCGCCAGCTCGGCGCTGCGGGTTTCGTTATCCTGGCGGGCCGGGTCGTAGATTGCGTCGTGGTACCAGATGGCAAGCTCCAGCAGTTCCGGGGCCTGGGCATGATCGCGCAGCGTGTCGAAGGTTTGCAGCATGGCGTCGATATGCGCGGCGCTGTGGTAATGCCGGGCGGGCCCGGCGTACAACCGCTGCAAGTGCTCGAAAGCGTCCTGCGGCGGCTGCACGCCCAGCCGCCGCCAGAGCGACTGCCAGCGTTGCAGGTCGAGGTCAGGGGCGTTCATCCAGCGCTTTCTCCATATGGGTGGTGTGCCAGAGCGGATCGTCTTCCACATCGGTGATGGTGAAACCGTGCTTTTCCCAGAAAGCAATGGCGCCAGCCAGGAACGGATGGGTATGCAGGTACAGCACCTCGACGCCCTGCTGCTGCGCATGCTCGCTCAGCGCCCGAAACAACCGGCCCGCCAAACCAGCGCTGCGAAACGCCGGCTCGACGAACAGGCGGACAATCTCCACGGTCCGACGCCCTTGATAGTCCAGTTGCGCAAAGCGGTGATCGTAAGGCAGGTAGCCGATAGCAGCGACGATCTGCTCATCCGCACGAGCGATCAGAAAATGACCGTCCGGGCCATCAATATAAACCTGTTCGAACCCGGCCAGGTCGGCGGGCATGGCGGCCGGGTCGAGCATCGGGAAGATCTGCGCTCTGGCCCGCATGACGAATGCAAGGGTGGCAGGGATATCGGCGTGGGCGGCAGCGGTGATCGGGATGGCCAGTGCTGACATGGTGCTCGTCTGATTGGGCAAAGTCGCATGGTAGTCGATCGGGGCTGGCTACGCCGCCCGACTGCTCCAACCTGGAACAACCCGCACCATTTGAATGCACCATTAAGCCAACGCGCAGCCTGAAAAACCCGAAATCCCCGCATGCCACGGAGCTTTCGGCAATCTGGCACAAGCCCTGCATTAACTCTGGCAAGCCCACCCACGCAGGTCGGGCAGCCCCTTGCAGTCGACGCAGATCAACGGGCTTAAAGGTACATCCGGCAACGTCGCCTGGGTAGCACCTCATAACCAGAACAGGCAAAGGCGCCTGGAACCTCACGGTTCCGGGCGCTTTTTTTTTGCTTCACGAAACCTGATTGGCCTAGGCCGGGATTTGCTATGAACACCACAGTCTTGCCTCACAACGATGTACAAACCCTGATCGTCGTCGGTAACGGCATGGTCGGTCATCATTGCGTCGAGCAGTTGATTGCGGGCGGTGCCCTTGAGCGCTATCGCATCCATGTCTTCGGTGAGGAGCAGCAGCGCGCCTATGACCGCGTGCATCTGTCCGAATACTTCAGCGGCCGCGATGCCGAATCGCTGGCGATGAGCGACGCTGCCCTCTACGAGCAACCCGGCCTCACCTTACACCTCGGTGTCCCGGTGCTGGAAATTGACCGCGTGCGCCGTGAGGTGATCACCGCCCAGGGCAGTTTCGCTTACGACAAACTGGTACTGGCCACCGGCTCTTATCCATTTGTACCGCCGATCGAAGGCGCCAGCGGTCACTCGAAACTGGTGTACCGCACCCTGGACGACCTGGACACCATTCGCGCCGCCGCCAATCAGGCGCGGCGCGGCGTGGTGGTCGGCGGCGGCCTGCTCGGTCTGGAAGCTGCCAACGCCCTCAAATCCCTGGGTCTGGAAGCCCACGTGGTGGAATTCGCGCCACGCCTGATGCCGGTGCAGCTTGACGAGCTCGGTGGCGCGGCGCTCAAGGCGCGCATCGAAGCGCTGGGCGTTGGTGTGCATCTGTCACGCGCCACCCAATCAATCAGCGCCGGCAACCAATACCGCTACCGGATGAACTTTGCAGGCGACGAGTTTCTGGAAACCGACCTGATTGTGTTCTCCGCCGGTATCCGCCCGCAGGATGCCCTGGCCCGCCAATGCGAACTGGACCTGGGCCCGCGTGGCGGCGTAGCGATCGACGAACATTGCCGCACCAGCGATGCCGATATCTTCGCCATCGGTGAATGTGCCTCTTGGAACGGCAGCGTGTTCGGTCTGGTTGCGCCGGGTTATCAAATGGCCCGCAGCGTCGCCGCGCAGTTGTGCGAGCAGGATGCCGAGTCGTTCTTCGGCGCCGATATGTCGACCAAGCTCAAATTGCTGGGCGTGGACGTCGGCTCGATCGGCGACGCCCATGGCGCACTGGCCGGGGCAGTGAGCTACCGCTATATCGATGAAGCCACCGCCAGCTATCGTCGGCTGGTGGTGTCCGCCGACCGCAAGCACGTGCTCGGTGCGGTACTGGTCGGCGACAACAGCTACTACGACACCCTGCTGCAATATGCACAGAACGGCATCGCCCTGCCTGAAGACCCGGCCAGCCTGATCCTGCCGCACAGTGAAGGCGCGCCGGCGCTCGGTGCCGATGCGCTGCCCGCCACCGCGACCATCTGTTCCTGCCACAACGTCAGCAAGGGCTCGATCTGCGCGGCCATCGACGAAGGCTGCACTGACCTGGCCGGCATCAAGGCCTGCACCAAGGCCGCTACCGGCTGCGGCGGCTGTGCGGCCTTGCTCAAGCAGGTCTTCGAGCATGAGCTGATTGCCCGCGGTGTCAGTGTCGACAAGAGCCTGTGCGAGCATTTCGCCTATACCCGCCAGGAGCTGTACTCGATCGTGCGGGTGGAGAACATCGAGAGTTTCGAAGAACTGCTGCATCGCCATGGCAAGGGTGAACACGGCTGCGACATCTGCAAGCCGGCAGTCGGCTCGATCCTGGCGTCATGCTGGAACCGGCCGATCACCGACCCGCTGCTGATTCCGCTGCAGGACACCAACGACACCTTTATGGCCAACATGCAGAAGAACGGCACCTACTCGGTGGTGCCGCGTATTCCCGGTGGCGAAATCACCCCGGACGGCCTGATCGCCATCGGCGCGGTGGCCAAAAAATATGACCTGTACACCAAGATCACCGGTGGTCAGCGGATCGACCTGTTTGGTGCGCAGTTGCACGAATTGCCAGAGATCTGGGGCGAACTGATTGAGGCCGGTTTCGAGACCGGGCATGCCTACGGCAAGTCGACCCGCACGGTGAAATCCTGCGTGGGTAGCACTTGGTGCCGCTACGGCGTGCAGGACAGCGTGGCCATGGCGTTGCGCATCGAGGATCGTTACAAGGGCCTGCGCTCACCGCACAAGCTCAAGTTTGCGGTGTCGGGCTGCACCCGTGAATGCGCCGAGGCGCAGAGCAAGGACGTCGGGATCATCGCCACCGAGAACGGCTGGAACCTGTATGTCTCCGGCAACGGCGGGATGCGTCCACGGCATGCCGAACTGTTCGCCACCGATCTGGATGACGAGACCCTGATCCGTTATATCGACCGCTTCCTGATGCTCTACATACGCACCGCCGACAAGCTGCAACGCACCTCGGTATGGCGCGAATCGCTCGAAGGCGGCCTGGATTATCTCAAGGCGGTGATCATCGATGACAGCCTGGGCCTGGCGGCCGAGCTGGAATCGCAGATGCAACTGGTCGTCGACCGGTACGAATGCGAGTGGGCCAATGCCCTGAAGGACCCGGAAAAACTCAAGCGTTTCCGTACCTTCGTCAACGACAAGCGCAGCGACCCGGATGTGCATTTCGTGCGTGAACGTGAACAGCGCCGCCCGGCGCGAGCCGATGAACTCAAGCTGATTCCCCTGTTCAAGGAGGTGGTGTAATGAGCCAAACCAACGTGGCATTTGCCGAACGCCCCCAAGCCACGGCGACCTTGCACTGGCATAACCTCTGCCAGCATCAGGACCTGGTCGCCAACTCTGGCGTAGTGGCCTGGATCAATGATTGCCAAGTGGCGCTGTTCTATTTGCCTGGCAATGAACAGCCATTGTACGCCGTGGGCAACCGCGACCCGAAATCCGGGGCCAACGTGATCGGCCGTGGCCTGCTTGGCAAACTGGGCGACGACCTGGTCATTGCCTCGCCGCTGTATAAGCAGCACTTTCGCCTGCAAGACGGCAGTTGCCTGGAGTACCCCGAGCAGCGGCTGGATGTCTGGCCGGTACGAATAAATGGCAGCCAGGTAGAGATCGGCCTGCCAGGCTGATATATAAACCAATAAGTTGTAACAATGGCGGCAGCCGGCTCTTATTGACCGGCTGCCGCTTTGTTTTGCAGATTCGCTACAACATGAATGCTTGCAGAACCATGACAAAAACTTAATAAAGGAATTGGACTACAAACAATTCAGAACAAATAACACCCCCTCTCAGAACACCGAAATAACTTCAAACATCGCATCACTCATCGAAACAACACGCCCCGGACAACTAACTTCAACCATCAAAACTGCGTGATATAACTGTCTGCGTCGCCAACCACTGATCCCTGAATAATATTTGGCTGTTTGGCGACTCAATAAACCAGACTGATTTACATCAGCGCTCAATGACTGCTCGTCAGCGTTACAACCTCCACGGTTTGACACGACGACAGATTTGATGGATTCAAGGAGTTACACAATGCAAATAAAATACCTGAGCTATATTGCTTTGGCGGTCTCGGCTGCCCTGAGCCAGAGCGCAATGGGCGCACTGGTGGATGACCAGGCACAGGCCAAGGGCTTGCTCGAAGACAGCAGCCTCAATGTGCACCTGCGCAACTATTACTTCAACCGTGATGCCAAACAAGGCGAGCGCGATAACCGCGACTGGAGTCAGGGCGCAATCGCCCATTACAACTCGGGCTTTACTCAGGGCACGGTCGGTGTGGGGGTCGACGCCTGGGGCCAACTGGGCCTGAAGCTCGACGGCCAGAGCCGCTACGCCGGCACCGGCAACCTGCCGGTCGACCGCCACGGCCACCCGGACCGCAGCTCCGCCAGCGCAGGCGCAAGTATCAAGATGCGTGCCGGCCAGACCCAACTGCGTTACGGCAACATGCAAACCGAGGCTCCGGTATTTGCCACCAGCCACTCTCGCCTGCTGCCACAAACCGCTACCGGCTTCAGCCTGCAAAGCAGTGACCTGGATAACCTTGACCTCGACTTCGGACATTACACCGCGACCAATAGCGGCGTGACCACCAACGGCCGACATACCATCCACGCCAATAACGCCGGGGTCAGATCGGGCAGTGCCACATTTGCCGGTGCCACCTGGCAACTCAGCCCGGAGTGGAGCAGCACCTTGTATGGTGCCCGTCTGGATGATGTCTGGAACCAGTACTACTTCAATAACAACTATGTGCTCGGGCTCAGTGGCTCAGATAAGCTGGAGTTCGATGCCAACCTGTATCGCACGCTGGATCAGGGCCACGCCAAGGCTGGAGCCATCAATAACACCGCCTGGTCGATGGCCGGCACTTATTCATTCAATAGTGCCCATGCGCTGACATTGTCTTATCAGAAAATTCACGGCAACACGCCGTTTGATCTGATCGGCACGGGCAATAACCGCTCGGGTGAAGGCGGCAGCTCGATCAACCTGGCCAACGCCGCACAGTTCTCGGACTTCAACGGCCCGAACGAACGCTCGTGGGGGCTCACGTATAAACTGGACATGGCACCGTTGGGTGTACCGGGCCTGAGCTTCACGACCCGGCACATGCGCGGAACTGGCATTGATGGCAGCAAGACCCCGTATAACAGCGCCTACGCTGGCCTGTACGGAGAAAACGGTCGCCATCACGAAACCAACTTCGAAACCCGCTATATCGTCCAGAGTGGCGCAGCAAAAGACCTGTCAGTACGCCTGCGCCAGGCCTTCCATCGCGCCAACCTCGATCAGGGAGAGAAGAACGTCAATGAAGTACGGCTGATTCTCGACTACCCGCTGAACCTGATCTGACCGCCTCAGCGACTCTGCAACACCACGCGCAGCCCCGGCTGCGCGTCTTCCAGCAGCAACTGATAGCCATGGGTTCTGGCCACGGCAGCAACGATGGCCAGCCCCAGCCCGCTGCCACTGGCTCTGGGCTCCTGCCGGCCACGGGCAAAGCGTTGCAAAACAGCCTGATGCTGGTCCGGGGTGATACCCGGACCATTGTCTTCAACCTCTATTCGTGTGCCCTGCTCACTGCGCAGCAGATTCAGACGAATCTGCCCGCCCGCAGGGGTGAACTTCAACGCGTTGTCCAGCACGTTCATCAGGGCTTCGGCCAGCAGCTCGCGATCCGCCAGCAACGGCGGAACCTGCTCGACATTCAACTGCAGCTCAATGCCCGCCTCTTCAGCCACTGGCTGATAGTCTTCAAACAATTGCGCCAGTAACGGTCCCACCATCAGGGTGGTCATGCCTGCGCGGCGCGAACGTGCGTCGATTTCCGCGATACGTTGCAATGCCCGAAACCGGCCAAGCAACACATCGGCGGCGTCCAGGGATTTCTCCAGACGCACTTTAAGCACCTCTGCGGGCGCCTGGTCGTATTCGATCAAGGCGCGATGCAACTGCGCCCGAAGCTTGTTCAGCGGTGTGCGCAAGTCATGTGCCGCGTTGTCTTCGAGGCTCTTGACCTCATCGAGCAAGCGCCCGACCTCACCCACCATCCGGTTGACCAGTGACGAGAGCATGTCCAGCTCATCGCCGCGCCGGCTGATGGGCAGCCGTTGGGTAAAATCGCCCTCGGCGATTCTGCGGCTGGCAGCCTGGACCTTGCGCATCCTGCGCAGTGGGCCCAAGCCCAGCAGTACGGCAAACAGCAGCCCGGCGATCAGGATCAGGCAGGCGCTCCAGCCCAGATAGCGCAACAGGATGTTACGCAGGCTTGCCAAGGTCTTGGCCTCGAAACCGACCACCAGAATCTGGCCATTTGGCAATTGCCGGGCCACGAACTTGGCTCCGTCAGCAAACCCCGAATCGTCCCAGTCATGCGGTTTGCCGTCCAGTACAAGCTCTTGTGGCGGCGTCTGCATCGTGCCATGCACATGTTGCCTCTGTGGGCTGAACAAGCCATAGGTCACGACCCCGCGCAGGTCGCCCTCTTGCAAGCGGGTGATTTCGTCAGGCAGGGACTCGACCGGGAGGTACGACAGTTGGCGCATTTCACCAAGGATGGTCTGGTCGCCCTGGCGCGACATGTAGCTGGCCACCTGCCAATAGATCAGACCATTGAGCAACAAGGCTCCCAGCGACAAGGCGATCGCATAGGTGACGGTCAGCCGGAATGCCGTGGTACGCAACAAGCGGATCCGCACGTCAATTGACTCCGGTGTCGACCAGCACAAACCCCGAGCCGCGCAAGGCGTTTACCACCACCTGACAGCCCACGGCATCCAGCTTGCGGCGTAGCCGGGTGAGGTGCACGTCGATCAGTTTGGTGCCCGGATCGAAGTGGTAGCCCCATACCGTTTCGAAAATCAATGCACGGGTGACCACGGAGCCGGCGTTGCGCATCAGAAACTCCAGCAGCTTGAACTCGATGGGCGACAGGTTAATACGCTGCTCGCCACATATCAGTTCACGGCTCAGCAGATCGAGACTGAGGTCAGCGACCTGCAACAGGGTTTCGCGCTCCAGTGGATCGATGTGCCGGCGCAGCAGCACATGGATACGGGTCGCCATTTCTTCGGAAACGAACGGTTTGACCAGATAGTCATCACCCCCGGCCCGCAGGCCGCGAATCCGGTCGTCGACATCGGTCAGGGCGCTGATCATCAAGACCGGAGTCTGCACGCCGGCGGCCCGTAACCGGGTAATCACCTGCAGGCCATCGAGCCCCGGCAGCATACGGTCAAGAGTGATCGCGTCAAACCCGCCAGCAAGCGCCAGTTCCAGGCCCCGCAGGCCGTCATCGGCGCACTCGACGACAAAGCCGACACGGCGTAATTCCGAGGCGATTTCCTGAGCGGTGTCGTGGTCGTCTTCAATGCACAAGACCTTTCGCATGAGGCTCCCCTAATCCTATGTGCCGCCATGGTAGCAAGCGGTGACAAACCCGCGCACGACACGCTGGCAATGATTCTGCCCATGGCTTGGCGGCTGCCCAAGGATGAGCAATAGCAGCAAAACGCCATTTGTGCGGCACGCTACAAGCCGGCAAGACCCCGACAAAGTTAAAAAATTGTAACCAGGCCTGTCACTGCTTCGTCTTAAGCCATTGAAATAGCGTGATATAAAAGCCTGGCGCGAGATAATGCATCGCCCACGTAGCGCATGCACCCTCATCTACTATCGCGCCCGCGATCCTTAGCTGGGCAATGCCCACCTGCCGTAAATGCCCGCCACCGATGACTGATCAACATGCCATCAATGGACACGCCGGGCCCTACCAATCAGGGGAATGATTCGATGAATGCAAAACAATGGAGCGCCATCGCACTGGCTGTTTCGGCCGCCGCGAGCCAGCTGGCTCACGCAGAAACAATCGAAGACCAGGCCGAGGCCAAAGGATTCGTCGAAGGCAGCAGCCTCTCGGTACTGGCTCGTAACCAGTACTTCAACCGTGACCGTCAGGATGGCGCCACCGACAACCGCGACTGGACCCAGGGGTTCATCGGCAACTACAGCTCCGGTTTCACCGAGGGCACCATTGGCGTGGGTATCGATGCCTTCGGCCACTTCGCCCTCAAGCTCGATGCCCAGGAAGGAGACAGCGGCACCGGCAACCTGCCACTGGACCGCAACGGCAAGGCTGAAGACAGTTTTGGTAGCGCCGGTGCCGCCGTAAAACTGCGCCTGTCCAAGACCCAGTTGCGCTACGGCAATATGCAACCCACCGCGCCGGTGTTCGCTGTGGGCGGCACCCGCCTGCTGCCACAGACCGCCACCGGGTTCGAACTCAAAAGCAGCGAAATCGAAGGGCTGGATCTGGAAGCCGGCCGTTACACCAGCACCAACAGTAACGTGACCACCAACCAAGACCACGACATCTACGCGTTGTACGCCAATGTCACGGCGCGCAAAGCCACCTTCGCCGGCGCGGTCTACCAGCTCACGCCGAACTGGACCGCCAGCCTGTACGGTGCGCAGTTCGAAGATGTATGGAACCAGTACTACGCCAACACCAACTATGTGCTGGCGTTGTCCGGTGACCAGTCGCTGACCTTCGACGCCAACCTGTACCGCACCCTGGATGAGGGCCAGGCCAAAGCCGGCTCGATCAACAACACCACCGCATCGCTGTCGGCGACCTATGCGTTCCTGAGCGCCCATTCGATCACCCTGAGCGCCCAGAAAGTCCATGGCGACACGCCGTTCGACTATCTGGCCGTCGGCAATAACGGTAACGGCGAAGGTGGCGACTCGATCTTCCTCGCCAACTCGATCCAGTGGTCGGACTTCAACGGCCCGAACGAGAAATCCTTTGGCATTCGCTACAACCTCGACATGGCGACTTACGGCGTGCCCGGCCTGAGCTTCATGGCGCGGCATGTGCGCGGCTATGACGTCGATGGCAGCAAGGTCTCGGCCGACAGCGCTTACGCGGGTTTGTACGGTGACGACGGCAAGCACAACGAAACCGATATCGAAGCCAAGTACGTGGTCCAGACCGGCCCGGCCAAGGATCTGTCGTTTCGTATCCGCCAGGCCTTCCACCGCGCCAACAGCGACCAGGGTGAAGGTGACCTGTCCGAGTTCCGCCTGATCGTTGACTACCCTATCAGCGTTCTCTAAGCGGCAAGTCATAAGCTGCAAGCGGCAAGCTGATTTGAGCCTGACTCACTTGCGGCTTATAGCTTGAAGCTTGCAGCTCCAGTAAGGCCGCTCAGCGGCCTTTACTGTACGTTCATACAGATAAAACTTGATCTGCCCTCGCGCCTGACGCATTCTGTCGAGCTCGACCGATCACAAGACTGCCCCGGCCATGCGCCTGTTTCTCTGCGAAAAGCCCTCTCAAGCCAAGGATATCGCCGCCGTGCTCGGCGCCACCCGACGTGGCGAAGGCTGTCTGGTCGGTCCCAATGCCACAGTCACCTGGTGTATCGGCCATCTGCTGGAAACCGCCCCGCCCGACGCCTACGACGCCCGCTACAAACGCTGGGCTCTGCAAGACCTGCCGATTGTCCCCGGCACCTGGAAAATGCAGGTTAAACCCAAGACAGCCAGCCAGTACAAGGCCGTCAAGCGCTTGCTGAGCGAAGCCCGTGAGCTGGTGATCGCCACCGACGCCGACCGTGAAGGCGAGATGATCGCCCGTGAGCTGGTCGAACACTGTCGTTATCGCGGGCCGATTCAGCGCTTATGGCTGTCGGCACTCGATGATGCCTCAATCCGCAAGGCGCTTGCAGCGCTCAAGCCCGGTGCTGCCACGTTCAGTCTTTACCACTCGGCACTGGGCCGCTCGCGCGCCGACTGGTTGATCGGCATGAACATGAGCCGGCTGTTTACTTTGCTCGGTCGGCAATCGGGCTACCAGGGCGTATTGCCCGTCGGTCGGGTCCAGACCCCTACCCTGCGCCTTGTCGTCGACCGTGACCGCAGCATCGCCGACTTCGTGCCGGTGCCTTATTGGGCGATTGAGGTCGGTCTGCGCCACGCCGGCCAGGATTTTACCGCCCAGTGGCGCGCCCCGGCCGATGCCTGCGACGAGCAGGACCGCTGCCTGAACCAGCCGTTGGCGCAACAGGCCGCGCGAGACATGCAGCAGTCTGGCCAGGCGACCGCCATCAGTGTGCGCACCGAGCGTATCCGCGAGGCGGCCCCGCTGCCGTTCGACCTCGGCACCTTGCAGGAGATCTGCTCAAAAAAACTCGGTCTCGGCGCCCAGGAAACCCTGGACATCGCCCAGTCGCTGTATGAAACCCACAAGCTGATCACCTACCCGCGCAGCGACTGCGGCTACCTGCCCAACAGTCAGCATGGCGAGGCCGCCGGGATCATTGCCGCCCTGACGGCTGCCGACCCGTCGCTGCAGGCCTTGCGCGGCCATCTGGACCCGGCACGCCGCTCACGGGCCTGGAATGATGCAAAAGTCAGTGCTCACCACGGCATCATTCCCACCGCTGCCACCCGCGCCTTTGAGCGCCTCAGTGGCAAGCCACGGGCGGTGTACAGCCTGATCCGTGCCCGTTACCTGGCGCAGTTCCTGCCCAACCACGAATACGACCGCACCCAGGCCGACTTCGATTGTGCCGGCCATGCGCTGCGCGCGGTCGGCAAGTGCATCATCGAGGCCGGCTGGAAACGCGCCCTGCCCGAAGCCCTGACCCCGGCCAAAGGTCGCGAGGCCGCGCCGCCCCAGGCCTTGCCGGCGTTGCACAAAGGCTGTGTCTGCCCGGTCACCGCCGTGCAGCTCAAGGACCTGTGGACCCAGCCGCCCAAGCCCTACACCGAGGGCGATCTGATCAAGGCGATGAAAAACGTCGCCCGCCTGGTGGAAGACCCGCTGCTCAAACAAAAGCTCAAGGAAACCACCGGCATTGGCACCGAAGCAACCCGCGCCGGAATCATTCAGGGCCTGCTCGACCGCGGTTACCTGAGCAAGAACGGCAAGGCGCTGTCGGCCACGCCACCGGCCTTCAGCCTGATCGACAATGTGCCAAGGGCCATCGCCGACCCCGGCACCACGGCAATCTGGGAGCAGGCTCTCGACATGGTCCAGAACGGCGAAATGAGCCTGGAAGAATTCGTCGCCAAGCAGGCCGCCTGGATGAGCAAGCAGGTCGAGCGTTACCAGGGCCTGCGCCTGAACCTGCAAGGCATGCCCGCGCCGGCTGGCGCCGCGCCGTGGAAGAAATCGCGCAAAGGCAGCGGCAAAGGCACCACCAAACGCAAGAGCAGCAACGTGTCGCGCCCCGCCCAGGCTGAAGGTACAACAGCGGTGCGGCGCAAACCTGCCACCTCGCGCAAACCGCGTAGCCCCCGTTGAACACCCGGACCTGGCCGGTCGCGAGTTCAGACTCTAAAGCTGTCCACTTCAAGCCCCAGCCGATGCATTTTGTTATACAACCCGCCCCGTGATACCCCCAGTTGCTGCGCTGCCAATCGCATGTTACCGCCCGTAGCCTGTAGCACCTCGATGATCGCTGCGGCCTGCCGGCTCTGTAGGTCCAGCGACCCGGCGCTTCTGGCAGCAGGACGGGCTTCGACGCGACCACCCCCAATGGCAGGGCCTTGCTGCAGTTCGATCGGCAAATCTTCGACCTCGATCTGCGTCGTGGTCGCCAGGTTGGTGGCCCGCTCCAGGGTATTTTCCAGTTCGCGCACATTCCCCGGCCAGCCATAAGCTTCCAGCAGACGCAAGGTATCTGCCGAGAGGTCGCGGACATCCTTGCGCAGTGACCGCGCCACCCTGACCAGAAAATGCCGGGCCAGCAGAGCAATATCATCACGGCGCAGTCGTAACGGCGGCACGCTCAGATTTAGCACGTCGAGCCGGTAGTAAAGGTCTTCCCGGAACGCTCCCTGCGCCACCGCCTGGCTAAGGTTTCGATGCGTGGCAGCGATAATACGCACATCCACACGTTGGGATTTCTTGGCCCCGACCCGCGTCACCTCGCCTTCTTGCAACACCCGCAGCAAGCTGACCTGGGCATCAAAGGCCATGTCGCCGATTTCATCGAGAAAGATCGTGCCGCCGTCGGCCAGCTCGAATTTGCCCGCAGAACCGCCCCGTGTGGCGCCGGTAAAGGCACCTTCGACATGCCCGAACAACTCACTCTGCACCAGTTCACGGGGAATTGCGCCGCAGTTCACTGCCACGAAAGGACCGCCGCTACGGGCACTGGCATTGTGGATAGCCTGGGCGAACAGCTCTTTGCCTGTACCGCTTTCGCCGATAATCAAGGTGGTGGAGTCGCTGCGACTGGCAATCCGTGCAAGGCGCAGGGCGTCCTGTAGCGCCCGCGACCGGCCCTGTATGTTGTCGAAGGTATACTTGGCACGGGCACCAATCACGCGGCGGGTGATCTCACGAATGCGCAGGTTCTCGCGCAACGATAGAATCCAGCCGCCTTGGGCCAACGGGCAGACCGACACCAGGCAGGCCAGGGCGCTGCCATCGGCCAACTGGAAACTGCAATCGAGGTCGCGCAAGCCGTCACCGTCACGCAGCAGCACCTCCTGAGCGGGTTCACTGTGGGCCAACTGGCGCAGCGGCGCGCCGAGCGAGGTTTCATCTGCGTTGAACAATTGCCGCGCATAGCGGTTCAACGTCTTGATCCGGCCTTGTGAATCAAGCACCACCAGCCCCTCGTTGAGCACTTCCAGCACGGCGCGCTGTTCACTGAGCAGTGCTTGCAAGGCCATCTGCCGTGAAACAGCTTCGGCGGCCGCCTGCACCGTGCCCAGGGTGTGTAAATGAAACCAGCCCGGCTCGGCAGTAAGGGTCAAAATAGCCCGGGTGCGGCCTTCACTGTCGCGAATCGGCGCTGCCGCGCAATGCATGCGCCGCGCACGTAGACCACTGGCGAAGTTTTCTTCGGCCAGCACGTATACCAGACGATCTTCACGCAAAGCCAGGCCCGTGCAATTGGTGCCCTGCACCGACTCCAGCAAACGGCTCCCGATCGGCGTGATGTCCAGGCCACAGAAATGCAGGGTGGTGCCATGGGAATCGGTAAGGTTGATATGCCCCCGCGGGTTGTACGCCAACAACCCCTGCATCACCTGAGCCGCGGTGTGAATCAATTCACGGTGCTCGTGCAAAGTGGCCGCCAACATCTGTGAACTGACAAACCGATAGGCACTGTCATGCGGGTCGATACCGCTTGCCAGACTGCGTTGCCAAGAGGCCCAGATCAGCGCCCTCACCTGCTCAGGAGGCGACGAAATGCCCGCCTGACAGGCTTGCCAGGCCGCTTGCAACGCCGGTATGGGCCCGTCACTCAGATCGCCTGGATTCAAGGCGGTCAGATAATCCAGATCCTGAGGGGCAAGCAGTTGCGCCAAAGGCTCAACCCGGTCAGCAAAATCACGCATCGGCCACCTCTACGAATGTCTATTTTTATGACATGCCATTATAGACATGTCATTAAATTAGACATATTTGCCTTCATAATTCGAAATAAAGCCTTTATTTTCAATAAGTTAAAAATTGGCACAGGCGTTGCTCTCTTGCTGTCACGGACTGTCGTTCGACAACCGGCCCAGAAAAACAACAAGGAGTTTTATCGATGACCTCAAGCAAGACTCTTCGCCTCGGCCTGATTGGTGCTGGCCGCATGGGCAGCTTCCATGGCCTGACAGCAGCCCGGCATATTCCCGGTGCCACCTTGGCAGCCATCGCCGACCCAACCCCCGGCCAGGCAGCCCGGCTGGCCGTTGAATTGGGAGTAGACAGGGTCTATACCGACCCACAGCAACTGATTCTCGACCCGGACATTGATGGTGTACTGATCGCCTCGCCGGCGCGCAGCCACGCCGAACTGGTCGTCAGCGCCGCTCGCGCCGGCAAGGGCATCTTCTGCGAGAAACCGATGGCCATCACTCTCGACGAAGCCGACCGCGCCATCGAGGCAGCCAGGCAAGCCGGCGTGGTCTTGCAGGTGGGCTTCAACCGGCGGTTTTCCAAGAGCTTTCGTCAGGCCCATAAAGAAGTTCTGGCAGGCCACATCGGCACCCCGCAACTGCTGCGCTCACTGACCCGGGATCCGGCGCTGAGCAACCCTGCCGCGTCGCCGCAGTGGGTGATCTTTCTGGAAACCCTGATCCACGATTTCGACACCCTCAACTATCTCAACCCGGGCGCCTGTGCCGTGGAAGTCAATGTCATGGCCGATGCGCTGATCGCCCCGCAGTACAAAGCCAGCGGTCTGCTGGACACCGCGCTGGTGAGCATCCGTTACGACAACGGCGCCCTGGCCAGTGCCGAGGCCAGCTTCCAGGCGGTCTACGGTTACGACGTGCGCGGTGAGGTATTCGGCAGTGCCGGTATGCTGACCATGGGCGACATCAACTGCTCGGACCTGCGCCGTTACACAGCCGAAGGCATCAGTGCCGACAGCATGCGCATGGACACCGACCTGCTGCGCGATGCCTACATTGCCGAACTCAATCACTTTGCCGATTGCCTGCGCAATCGCAGCCAGCCGCTGGCCAGTGGCGAGGATGCCCGCGCCGCACTGGTGATCGCTCGCGCCTGTATCGACTCGGTACTGCAAAGCCGACCGATCCGCATCGAGGAGACCCGCTCATGAGCCGCTGCCCATTCAAACTCGCAGCCAGCGCTGAAATGCTGTTTGTCGACCAACCCTTCATCGAACGCGTGCGACGTATCCATGAGCTGGGCCTGAGTGTAGAGATCTGGAACTGGACGAACAAAGACATTGATGCGCTGATCGCCACCGGTGCCGACTTCACTTCCATGACCGGTTACATCGACGGCAACCTGACCGAAACCGATGGCATTGCCCGTCTGCTTGCCACTGCCCAACAGTCGCTGGCAGTAGCCGAACGTCTGGGCTGTCCGAGTCTCAACCTGCACGGTACCGGCCTGGACGACAAGGGCCTGCCGGTACGCCCGGTGCAGAAGGTCAGCGGGCGCATGTGG
The DNA here is from genome assembly GCF_000829415.1 of Pseudomonas sp. StFLB209. NCBI lineage: Bacteria > Pseudomonadati > Pseudomonadota > Gammaproteobacteria > Pseudomonadales > Pseudomonadaceae > Pseudomonas > Pseudomonas sp. StFLB209. Next base: position 5,811,839 of record NZ_AP014637.1, read on the forward strand.
CTGAGCGCCTGCAAAACCCTGGAGAAAATCGCCCGCCTGGGTGAGGACGCAGGCAAGGTATTCCTGCTGGAAAACCTCAACACAGCGGTCGATCATCCTGGCACGCCCTTCGCCCGCGCCGAAGATACCCTGGCGCTGATCGAGGCGGTTGACAGTCCGTACCTGAAACTCAACCTCGACCTGTACCACGCCCAGATTGGCGAAGGTAACCTGATTGAACTGGTACAGCGCGCCGGCAGCGCGATTGGCGAGATCCAGGTGGCCGATGTGCCGGGGCGCCAGGAACCGGGCACCGGTGAAATCAACTACCCGGCCATTGCCCGCTCGCTTGATGCCATGGGCTATCGCGGCGTGATCGGCCTGGAAGGCTGGGCCTCGGGCGATCCGCTCCTGGCCATCGAGCGCTTGCGTGAAGCGTTCAGCCTGTAAAACCCTGCGCACGTTTTCCGATAACAACAAAAAGGATACTCACCATGCGCTTTACCAAGCTTTTCGCAGTCACTGCCGGCTTGCTGTTCAGCTCCATGGCACTGGCCGAATACCGTATCGGGGTCAGCATCGCCAGGGTGGACGACAACTTCATGACTTACATCCGCAACGGCCTGAATGACGCCGCCCTCAAGGCCGGTGTGCAGATCCAGATCGAAGATGCTCAGGGCGACGTGGTACGCCAGCTTAACCAGGTGCAGAACTTTCTTACCCAGAAGGTCGATGCCGTCATTGTACTGCCGGCCGACACCGCCGGGGTCGCCCGGGTCACTGCGGCGGCGGTGCAGGCCAAGACCCCACTGGTATACGTCAATCGCCGCCCGGACCAGCCGGAGTTACCCAAGGGGGTGGTGGCCGTAGGGTCGCGTGAAGAAGAAGCCGGGCAACTGCAAATGGGCTTTCTGGCCGAGAAAATGGGTGGCAAGGGCAATCTGGCGATCATCATGGGTGACCTGGCACAGAATGCCACGCTGGGTCGTACCAACGGCGTGAAACAGGTGCTCAAGGATTACCCGGACATCAAGATCATCGAGCAACAGAGCGCTGAGTGGCAGCGCAGCCGCAGTATGGACCTGACCAGCAACTGGCTGTTGGCCGGAACCAAAATCGACGCCATCGTTGCCAACAACGATGAGATGGCCATCGGCGCGGCAATGGCACTGCAACAGGCGGGCAAGACCAAGGGATCGATACCGGTGGTGGGTATCGACGGGTTGCCCGATGGCCTGATCGCTATCAAGCGTGGCCAACTGGCAGCCTCGGTGTATCAGGATCCGAAAGCCCAGGCGGAAGGGGCAATGCAGGCCGCAGTGAAGCTGATCAAAGGCGAGCCGGTCGAAAGTGAAGTCTGGGTGCCCTTCCAGTTGATCAAGCCGGAACAGGTGGATCACTTCGCCCAACAAGCCAAATAAGGCGCGTCCACCTCTGCAAAAAGGCCGGTCCCGTGACACACTGGTCGGCCTTTTTCCACACTGCCACCTCGTATGTCCATATCCAAGCGCGAACAAGCGCACCTTGAACGCCTGCTGAGCCAGACCCTGACCGAAGCCTGCGAAACCGCCAAGGCCGAACTGCTCGGTTTCCAGTGGCTGACCCATGTGGTCGACTACGCCAACTTTCCGGACAGCCTGCAAGTCATCTGGGTGTTCGACAGCGAAGCCAACCGCCAGGCCGCATTGGCCGCCGGGCAGATGCAACGCATGAATGACTTTACCGCCATGGCCCTGAGTGAAGCCGGTGTGCGGCTGCAACAGATTGAACGGCATGTGTCCTGTGACAGCGAACAAGCCTGCCAGCACAGCCACGCCGGTGACTGGCAAAAACGCCTGGCGCGTCGTTCGAGACGCGCCTGAAATGGCCAAGGAAATCGACAACCCTTGCACGTCCCAATGCCAGCTCAGTGGCGAGCTGTGCGTCAGTTGCGGCCGGACCCGGCAAGACATCCGTAACTGGAAACGCATGAAACGCCCGGAAAAAATGGCCGCCGTACTGCGTGCCAGCCAGCAACTCAAAAACCTGCAAAAACGCAGCCGTAACTGATCCCCAGATAAGAGTGATACCGATCAGTTAAGCGATTTCGGATCTGGCTCGGTCCCGGTGGGAGGGAGTTCTACTCGCGACGAGGCCCGTGAAATCGGCACATTGGCTTCGAATGTACCGCCGTCTTCGCCTGCAGAGCTGCCTCCCACCGGGCCGAGTGGGCCTTAACCCGTATTGGCCCGCGATAGCACGGCGGTCCCGCCGCGCGCCTTCAAGCAAGATAACGCTTGAACCACTCCAGCGTCCGTTCCCAGGCCAGCCTGGCCGCTGCTTCGTCGTAGCGCGGCGTGGAGTCGTTGTGGAAGCCGTGGTTGGCACCTTTGTAGATGTAAGTCTGGTAGGTGGTGCCGGCCGCTTGCAACGCTTGCTCATAGGCCGGCCAGCCCTCGTTGATGCGGGTGTCCAGTTCGCCGTAATGAATCATCACTGGCGCCTTGATCCGCGGCACATCTTCGGCCTTGGGCTGGCGACCGTAGAACGACACTGCCGCGCCCAGCTCCGGATAAGCCACGGCTGCCGCATTGGCGACCCCACCGCCATAACAGAACCCCGTGATGCCGACCTTGCCGGTCGTGGCGTCATGGGCCATCAACCATTCCAGGGCGGCAAAGAAATCGTTGAGCAGTTTTTCCGGGTTGACCTGCTGTTGCAGCTCGCGGCCCTTGTCGTCGTTGCCCGGATAACCGCCCACAGAGCTCAGGCCATCAGGGGCCAGGGCGATGAAGCCGGCCTTGGCGACGCGCCGCGCCACGTCTTCGATATACGGATTCAGGCCGCGGTTTTCATGGACCACCACCACGCCCGGCAGTTTGCCGCTGGCCTTGGCCGGACGTACCAGATAACCACGTACCTGACCGTGGCCATTGGGCGACGGGTAGCTCACGTATTCGGCCACGATGTCCGGGTCAGTGAACGGCACCTGCTCGGCCAGCGCATAGTCAGGACTGAGCGCTGCCAGTACGCCGACGGCGGTCAGGCCGCCGGCAGTGAACTTCGCCGCCCGGTCGAGAAACTCGCGGCGGTTGATCTGGCCGTGGGCGTAGTAGTCGTAGAGCTCCAGCAGTTGCGGGGCGAAGTCTTTGGCGGTCAGTCTTTGCATCGGTGTACATCCTGTAGGTCGGTGAGCGCCATTCAAGCATAGTCCGGCCAGCCTCTCAGTAACTCAAGCTCAGGCTGGCCAGCACATGGGCCGGCTCGCCATAGTAATTGCCATCGGTTCCGGCCACCGTTTCGATGTATTTGCGATCGGTCAGGTTACGACCGTTGAGCGACAGTCGTACGTGCTCATTGAGGTCATAGAACAGGCCGGCGTCGAAACGCGCATAGCCGCCCACATCATAGCTATTGTCCAGATCACCCTCGCGCTGGCCGGCGAAGATCACTCCGCCAGCAAAACCCAGGCCGCGCAGACGGCCCTCTTGCAACTGGTAACTGGACCACAGCGAACCGCTGAGCGTCGGCACCCCGGTCAGGCGGTTGCCCTCAGCTATCACCGTGTCCTGGGTGACTTCGGCGTTCAGGGCGCTGAGGTTGCCAATAATCTGCCAGCCCGGCAGCGGGTTGCCGGTGACGTCCAGCTCGACACCGCGCACGCGCTGCTCGCCGGTCTGCACGGCGTATTCGCTGTCACTCGGGTCGCTGGCGGCAACGTTCTCGCGGACGATTTCAAAAGCGGCCAGGGTCGCGCTGAGCTGCTCGGGAATGATGTCGAATTTGGCGCCGACCTCATATTGCACGCCTTGTTCGGGGTCGAGCACCCGCCCGGTGCGGGTCTTGGCGGTCTGTGGAGAGAATGAAGTGCTGTAGCTGGCATACAGGGCCAACCAGTGCTCAGGTTGCCAGACCACCCCGACACGCGGTGACAGTTGCTCCGGCTCAACGTCGGTGCGGGTAATGAGGTCGTCGGCATCCAGCGCCTTACTGGTCTGCCGGGTGTCATCGTAGCGTGCACCGAGCAGCAGCTCCCATTGCTCGTTGAACTCGATCTGGTTTTGCAGGTAGAGGCTGTAGGACTGCAGGTCGTAGCGCACTCGCTCCTGGAAGGCAAAGCGCCCCGGCGTAGCGCCGTAGACCGGACTGAACACATCCAGTGATGCCAGCGAAGCCCGATAACTGGACGTGTCGCGCTGACCATCGATGTACTCGAACCCGGCCAGCGCCGTGTGTTGCACGGCGCCGGTGGCGAAACGCGCAATGGCCTCGAACTGCATGTCCAGGGTGCGAATGCGTTCTTCACCATCCGTGGCGCGCCGGTTGAGCGTCCGGCCGTCACTGGCCAGGCCGCGCAGGTCGACCACATAGCGATCCTTGTGCGAGTCATCCCAGCGGGTCATCTGGCGCAAGCTCAGCCAGTCATTGAGGTCATGCTCGGCGCGGTACCAGAGCGAGAATTTGTCGGCCTTGTCCCGTGCCCATGGCTCGTGCAGGTAGCGGTCGGCCGGCAGATTGATTTTGCCATTGACGGGAATCGCGCCGCGGTCAAACGGTGAGCTCTGGTCGATGTATTCCAGCCCCGTATCGACCCGAGTGCTGTCGCTGGGCTGCCAACGCAGCGCCGGGGCGATGTAACTGTGTTTGCTGTCGCGCAAGGTATCGCGAAAGCCGCGGTCGGTCTGGGTCGCGACGGTCAGCCGGCCGGCCAGTGTCTCGGCCGGGTTCAGTGCGCCGCTGGCGCTGGCTTGCAGACGATAGAAATCACCACTACCGGCCTGGAGCTTGGCGCTGGCCTGCGGGGTAAAGGACGGCTTGCGGGTCACCAGATTGATCAGCCCGCCGGGGTTGCCCCGCCCGTACAGCACCGAGGCCGGCCCCTTGAGAACTTCGACCCGCTCGACATTGGCCAGGTCGCTGAGCGCTTCCGGGCGCGAGGCCAACGGATTGAGCGGCATGCCATCAACCGCATAACCGGTGGCATGAAAACCGCGAATCACGAAGCTCTCCGACGAGCCGCCATGGCTGTTGCCGCGCTGCACACTGCTGACGTTGGCCAGCACATCGCCCAGGCGGTCAAGCTGTTGATCCTCGATGACCTGGCGTGGCACCACCTGCACTGACTGAGGAATATCGCGCAGCGCGGTATCGGTCTTGCTCGCCGTGGCGGTGCGCGTGGCGCGGTAGCCCTGCACCGGTCCTGCGGCGGTCTCGACCTGCGCGCTGCCATGAATGGTCGAAGGGGCCAGGTTCAGCGCCCCCTGCTCAGCCGGCTGGCGGAACAACAGCAGCGTACGCTCCGGGGTCAGGCTCCAGCCCAGCCCGCTATCTTGCAGCAGCTGGCGCAGCGCATCCTGTTCACTCATCACGCCCTTGAGCGCCGGGGCCCGCAGATCACGCGCCAACTCGGCATCAAAGCTGACCTGAATGCCACTTTGTGCTCCGAAGGCGCCCAACGCGCCAGCCAGTGACTGGGCCGGCTGGTCATAACGCTGGCGCTGCTCGGCAGCCACCTGGGCAGCCGTGCTCAGTAGCGCACATCCCAATAGCCAGCCCAGCGGCCAGCGGGATGAGGCGGGGCGAAACAGATGAACACGAGGCACGGGCATGGCAAAAATCCTTGATTACGTCTGGTTAGCATTCGAGATGAATTCTCAAATTCACCAGAAAGACGCCGTGCCCGGTATTTTTTTCCAGATTTCTGTTTTTGCGCTCAGATCACAACACCCGCAGCCACGGCGTAACGGTCTGCAGCGGCACGTTCAGCGAACGCGCCAGGGCCTGCAACGCCCGGTCCGGGTCGCGCAGATCGAACACCCCGCTGATGCGCCGACTGGCCAGTGCGGAATCGGCGACCACGATCCAGCCGGGCACATAGCGCTGCATGCGCCCGACGACCTCTGCAACGCTCAGGTCTTCGACATACAGCATGTGTTGGCGCCAGGCCGCGACCCGGGCCGGGTCGAGTGTCGAGCGCTGCACCTTGCCGCTCGCCCAATCGACCTGCAGCCGTTCACCCGGCAGCAAGCGCTCACTGAGTTGCAGAGACGACTGTTTACGAGCGTTCTCGACCTGCACCTGGCCATGCTGCAACGCGACCTCACTGCGCTGGCCCTGCAGATTCAGGTCGAATGCTGTGCCGAGCACCCGCACCGACATTTCTCCTGCGCTGGCAACAAAGGGCCGGGCAGGATCGGGCGCCACCTCGAAGTACGCCTGGCCCTTGAGCAGGGTGACCTGACGCGGCGACCCGGCCGACAGGCTGATGGCGCTGTCGGGAGCCAGCAGCACGCGGCTGCCATCGCTCAAGCGCACCTCACGGGTGATGGCGGTTGCCGTGCTGTAATCGGCGCGCCAGAACAGGCTGGCCTGTGGCGCTACAGCAATGATCAAGGCCAGCACGGCACCGGCCAGCGCCGCCTGGGGCCAGCGCCGTCGACGCCGGGACCCAGTGACAGGCCGTCTGGCAGTACGCAACGAGGGGTGAGCGACCGCCCGGGCCGGCACATCGCCCAACGCGCCCAGCATCGCCTGCATCTGTTGCCAGGCCTGCCGATGGCGTTCGTCAGCGGCCAGCCAGGCCTCGAACTCGGCATACGCCTGCGGCTCTTCAGCCAGGCGGATCTGCCAGTCGGCAGCCTGCTCCAGCGGATCGGTTTGCTGCTCAACGCTCATGTTTGCCTCCGTGCAGCGCCTGATCGTCACACTCCTGTACAAACGCGCGGGTCAGGCGCACCAGCGCATCGCGCAGCAGACGATGGGCACTGGTCACCGACACCCCAAGCTGCTCGGCAATCTGCGCCAGGGTGTAGCCGCCAAAGCGGTGCATCTCCAGGGCGCGCCGATTGGCGACCGGCATGCTGTCGAGCACGCTGGCAAGGCGTTCGAGGGCCATGCCGTGCTGCCAGGTGTCGGCCGGGTCGCTCAACACCGCCGGCAGCAGCCAGTCAGGCGGCGAGGCGTGCCGCGCCTGCTCGCGGGCACGGCTGCGGATCAGGTCCAGAGCCAGATTACGTACCACCCGGTAAGCATAGGCTGCGGGTTGTTCGATGGGTTCGCCCTGCCCGGCAATCAGCCGCACATAAGCTTCCTGCACGATGTCTTCGGCCTGCATGCGGTCACCGGTAATGCCATTGGCATAGTTGACCAGCTCACGACGCAAGGCGAGCAGTGCATCGAGATCCTTTGCCGAATCTGCCATTGATCCGCTCCATTTACCCAGCCACCACGGCGCCATAGGAACGCTGTCGAAAAGTGCGCCAGCTTAATGGCAAACGATAAGCATTGCCAATTGCAATAATGGGCAGGTTCGAAATAGGCGGATCACTGCAAAAACAAATAGCAATAATTCCTGATAGGGATGTTATATTGTATCTATAACGATCAGGAACCCTCGCAATGTCCTCCCGCACACTCGCCTCTTTTGCCGGCTTCGCCTTTGGCGTGCTCGGCGCGCCGCTGTACGCCGCAGACCCCATTGAACTCGATAGCGTGACGGTCACCGCCGATCACGAATACGAAACCGCGACCAGTGCGGTGAAAGGCTATCGCGCCACGCGCTCAGCCACGGCGACCAAGACTGACACGGCGATCAAGGACATCCCGCAGTCGATCAGCGTGGTGCCGGCCAGCGTACTCAAGGATTTGGGCACCACCCAGGTAGAGCGTGCGCTGGATTACGCCGGCGGTGTGTCGAAGCAGAACAACTTCGGCGGCCTGACCCTCTACGAGTACAGCATCCGCGGCTTTACCACCTCGGAGTTCTACAAGGATGGCTTCAGCGCCAACCGCGGCTACCCCGCCACCCCGGACGCCGCCAACATCGAGCGCATCGAAGTGCTCAAGGGGCCTGCGGCCAGCCTGTATGGCCGTGGCGATCCGGGCGGCACCGTGAACATGGTCACCAAGCAGCCGCAACAGCAAGCCTTCACCACCCTGCAGGCCAGCGCCGGCAGTTGGGATCGCTACCGCACCGCGCTGGACGTCAACACCCCGCTTGATGCCGACGGCAAACTGCTGAGCCGGGTCAACCTGGCGGTGGAAGACAATCACAGCTTCCGCGACCACGTCGAGAGCCATCGGGTGTTCGTCGCCCCGTCGCTGCGCTGGGAGCTTGACCCTGACACCACGCTGCTGGTGCAGACCGAGTTCGTGCGCCACGACTCGATCTTCGACCGTGGCATTGTTGCGCCCAACAACCGCTGGAGCGGTGTATCGCGTTCGACCTTTCTGGGTGAACCGAACGACAAGATCGACAACGACAACAACATGATCCAGGCCGCGCTGGACCATAAGCTCAACGACAGTTGGTCGGTGCGCCTGGCCAGCCATTACAAGCAGGGTGAACTGTCGGGTTTCGCCAGTGAATCGCGGGCGCTGAACGCCGATGGCCGGACGGTCAACCGCCGTTACCGCGAGCGCGACATGAACTGGCACGACAGCATTACCCAACTGGAACTGCGCGGTTTCTTCGACACCGGTGCCCTGCAGCATGAAGTGCTGATCGGCACCGAATACGAGAATTACCGCAAGAACGAACGAGTCACCGCCATCGCCGGCAGCGCTTACGCGATCGACATCTACAACCCTGTCTACGGCCAGGCCAAACCGACTGGCGCGCGTTCCGGCACCGACTTTTTCGAGCACGTAGAAAGCCGCGCGCTGAACCTGCAAGACCAGATCATCTTCACCGACAAATTGCGCGGCATGATCGGCGCGCGCTACGAGCACTTCGACCAGCAGATCGACAACTACGCCGGCAACGCCACCCAGCAGCAGCGTCATGACGCGTTCACCCAACGCGCCGGCCTGCTCTACCAACTGACCCCGCAAGTCGGTCTGTTCGCTAACGCCTCGACCTCGTTCAAGCCCAACAACGGGCTGGATGCGGCGGGCAAGAGCTTCGATCCGGAAGAAGGGGTCGGGTACGAGGCCGGGATCAAGGCTGAACTGTTCGACCAGCGTCTGAGCACCACCCTGGCAGCGTTCCATATCGAAAAGGAAAACGTCCTGGCGCTGGACCCTGGCAGCGACACCAGCCGCGCCATTGGCAAGGCGCGCAGCCAGGGCCTGGACCTGCAATTGAGCGGCCAGCTTACCGACGCGATCCGGGTCATCGGCGCCTTGGCGTACGTGGATGCCGAAGTCACCAAAGGCGACCGCAGCATCCCGGCCGGCAGCCGCATTCTCGGGGTGGCCAAGCGCAGTGGCAGCCTGTTGGGCGTGTATGAGTTCCAGGAAGGCCTGCTGCGCGGTTCAGATGTCGGCGCGGCCTTCAGCTACGTGGGCGACCGCTCCGGTGAAGCGGGCACTTCGTTCGAACTGCCGGCTTACCACACCGTTGACCTGCTGGCTCACTACAAGGCCACCGACAACGTCACTGTGGGCCTGAACCTGAACAACATCTTTGACGAAAAATATTACGAGCGCTCCTACAGCAACTACTGGATTGCCCCCGGCGAACCTCGTAATTTCACCGTCAGCCTCACCCTTAACCTCTGATCAACAACAAAAAAAGGATTCATCATGCGCGTGACTCACTCTCTGCTGGCCTTGAGCGTCATCAGTGCGGCGCTGTTTGCCGGGCAGGCAGGTGCCCATGGTCTGTGGACCGAACAACGCCGCGGCAATATCGAAGTGGTCTACGGCCATGGCGCTGAAGACAACGCCTTCAAGGCGCAAAAAGTCGCCGGGGCCTGGGCGTACGACCTGGCCGGCAAGCAGATTCCGGTGACCGTCGAACGACTGGACGACCACGCCCGCCTCAAGCCGCTCAAGCCTGCGGCGGTGATGACCGTGGCGCTGGACAACGGCATGTGGACGCGCAACAAGGACAAGAAATGGATCAACGAAGGCCGTAGCAAAGTGCCCGGCGGCACCGACTCGATTCACACCTTCAAGTACAGCCTGGCGATCTATGAGCATGACGCCAAACTGCCGAATCTGGACAAGCTGAAGATGGTCATCGTGCCGCAGGCCGACCCGCTGGAAGTTGGTCCGGGCAAGCCACTGCCGGTGCAGGTGCTGATCGACGGCAAGCCGGCCGCCGGTATCAAGCTGTTTGGTGACTACCGCAGCGAACCGGACACAGTCAGCGCTGAAACCGATGCTGAAGGCCGCGCCAACGTGATCATCCGCAATGAAGGCCTGAACATCATCGCCGCTGAAGCGACCTTGCCGGTCAAGGGCGACGCGGATATCGAAGCACGCGGGCTGTTCACCTCCCTGACCTTCGTGGGTAAAGAGCACCACGACTGATTGACCCGCGTTATCTGCCCGGCGAACCTGCCGGGCAGCTTCTGCCTGTTGCTCTCCCCTCCCCTGGGACAAGCGCTGCGCAGAACCCTGACAGCCTTGAATCACCCTGTTACAAACAAGTAACAAGATGTTGTTGTGCCTTGCTGCGATCACTGAGATAACGGGAATCATTTTCAGTTACGCCATTACACGAATGGCTCCACTGCCCGCTTTCTCAACCTGATCGACAAGGATCGACCATGCGCCTCAAACCCTCCCTGCTCGCCCTGAGCCTGATCGGCAGCACTCTGTTCACAGCCCAGGCCAGCGCCCACGGTCTGTGGACCGAACAACGCCGTGGCAATATCGAAGTGGTCTTTGGCGAAGGCGCTGAAGACACCGCTTACAAGCCGGCACAAGTGACCGCTGGCTGGGCCTGGGACAAGACCGGCAAACCGGTTGCCGTGACCATCGAGCCGCAGGCTGACCACGCCCGCCTCAAGCCGGCTGGCGAAGCAGCCGCAGTGGCAGCTGAACTGGACCTGGGGGTGTACACCAAGGGCAAGGATGGCAAGTGGGTCAACCAGCCACTGTCCAAAGTCCCCGGCGGCAGCGACGCCGTGCAGGCCCGCAAGTACAGCCTGGCGATCAACGACCACGTGAAACTGCCGGCGCTGGACGCCCTGAAACTGGTCATCGTGCCCCAGGCCGACCCGCTGGAAATCGGCGTTGGCAAACCACTGCCGGTCAAAGTGCTGCTTGACGGTAAACCCGCCGCCGGCATCAAACTGATCCCGGACTACCGCAGCGCGCCGGATGAAACCAGCGGCGAAACCGACGCCCAGGGCAACGCTCAGGTGGTGGTGCGCAACGCCGGCCTCAACGTAATAGCGGCCCAGACCAGCGTTGAAGTCAAAGGCAACGCCGACTACAGCAAACGCGCGCTGTTCACCTCGCTGACTTTTGTGGGTGAAGAGCACCACGATTGATGCCCAGGGCGCATTGATTGCGCCTGCGCGGGATCCTTGCAGGAGCGACCTTGGTCTGGGCGGCACTCCGACGAAGGTGGCGTGAAACCGACCGCTAATATGCTGATTTCACTGGCCCTTTCGCGAGCAAGCTCGCTCCCACAGGGCAGCAACAAGGCAGTGAAGCATACCGCCTTAACTGATCGGCATTAGTCCTGCGGGGCCACTGTCTTCGCGAGCAACCGGAGCACCGGGGGCTGACGTGCTACAAAAACCGCTTTTGATGATCAGCCGTCGGCAACAGGCACTGGTCGTACTTGCCAAACCAGCGATAACGGTTGCGCGCTATCCAGGCGTAACCGGTGTCACGCAGCCGCACCGGCAGCCACCTGAACACCCCAAGCAGCGGCCAGCCACCCGGCAACTGCCGTAGAACCTCGAAAAACGCATCAGAGCGCAGCCAACAGTGCCGGTCGCGAATCACCGCCATGGTTTCAAAACGATCCAGCGGTAAACCGGCCCAGGCCAACAGCGCCTGCCCTTCGGGCGATTGTACGGTGGCCAGCCGCACACGCTGGTGCTGATCGTGGCGGATCAGAAACCTCGCCCAACCGTTGCACAGCTTGCACACCCCATCGAACAGCACGACGGTTTCTCCTGGCGCCAAGAGTGGCGCCGGTTCAGGACGCAGCAGAGCGTTGGGCATCGACAGATCCTTCACAAGATGATGCAGCGCCTCACCTTACTCCACGCGCCGCTTGCCAGGCCAGCACAGGTTCTGAAACAGCGCTTGCCAATTACATTAGCGCTAATGTAGTTTTCACGCATTGCCCAAGGAGGCCCGCATGTCCGAGAAAAAACAACCCGGCCTGGGTGAACTGCTGCGCTATGTCAACGAATTGGTAGAGCACGGCGCGCAACACCACTACCAGCAGATGGGCCTGGACTACCGGGCGCGCTTCACGCCGGTGCTGCGTGCCATTCAGGCCGGCGCCAGCACCGTGACGCAGATCACCGCCCACAGTCACCTGACCCAGGGCGCGATCAGCCAGACGGTGGGTCAGATGGAGAGCGAGGGCCTGATTGCTCGCCAGCGTCAGGCAGATGCACGTATGAGCCGCATCGAGCTGACCGCCCACGGCCAGCAGTTGATCGCCCGCCTTGAGCAGCACTGGGCAACCACTTTTCAGGTGATCGAAAACCTCGAACAGGAGATCGGCTATCCGCTGTGTCAGGCACTGCAACACGCCGCTCGGGCGCTGGAGCAGAAAGGCTTTGCCCAGCGGCTGACAGAACTGAAACTCAACCACTGCGCAGGAAAAGCACTCAATGAGCAATAACTGGTTCGATCAGGGCGCGGCTGATTACTCGCGTTATCGGCCTCACTACCCTGCTGCACTGAGCGAATACCTGGCCAGCCTCGCGCCGAACCGGACCCTGGCGGTGGACGTCGGTTGCGGCAATGGCCAGCTCACTCAGCAACTGGCCGGGCATTTTTCGCAGGTCGCAGGGTTCGACCCCAGCGCCGAGCAGATCGCCCACACCGTGGCGCATAGCAATATCACTTACCAATGCGCCCCGGCCGAAAGCATTCCGCTGCCCGACCAAAGTGCCAGCCTGATCACCGCCGCCCAGGCCGCGCACTGGTTCGACCTGCCGGTGTTCTACAACGAGGTACGGCGCATTGCCGAGCGCGGCGCGGTGCTGGCACTGATCAGCTATGGCGTGCTGGGTCTTGAAGGCGAATTGGGCAAGCGCTTTGCGCAGTTCTACTGGCAAGAGATCGGCCCGTACTGGCCGGCCGAGCGCAAGCTGGTCGACGAGGGTTACCAGACCCTGGCGTTTCCCTTCGAGCCGGTCACTGCACCTGCCTTGAGCATCAAACTGGACTGGGACTTGCCCGCGTTTCTGGGCTATGTCTCGACCTGGTCGGCGGTGCGCAAGGCCCAACAGGACGCTCAACAGGACCTACTGCTGCGCTTTGCCCAAGACCTGGCGGCCATGTGGGGCGATGCAACCGACACCAGAACCATCAGTTGGCCGATCAATATGCGGGTGGGCAAGGTGTTGTCATAGAATCCGCACCTGCCAGATACTGGCTGCACGCACGTTTGAGACAGCCTGCCCATGCCTGTGACACTGGAACATCTGACCCGCATCGCGCACATCGAGTGCTCGAAGGTAACAGCGCAGAACACCGGCTACCCGAAACATGCCCATGAAGAGTATGTCATCAGCGCCAACCTGCGCGGTCACGAACGGATCTGGTTCGACGGTCGCCAGCAGCAGGTCAGTCCGGGTCAGGTCACGTTGTACAACCCCATGACCATTCAGGCGTCGGAGTTTACCGCCGAGGGGGTGCAGTTCATCAGCCTGCACCTTGACGCACAGACGCTGCACTCGGCACTCAGCGAAACCGCCAGCACGCATGCCCTGCCGATTCTGCACGAAGGCGCGCTGAGCGATACCGCACTGTTCGGTGCCATCACCGGGCTTTATCAGTGCCTCGACACGCTTGATGTTGAAGAAGCGTTGCTGAGCCTGGTCAGCGAGCTGGCGCGGCTCACGACGTCGGCCGCCAAGCCAGCGGAGCCGGCGCGCGTCGGGCAGTTGATCCGCTTCATGCAGGCCAACCTCAATGAACCGCTTGAACTCGAAGACCTCTGCGCCGAAGCCAACGTGTCAAAGTTTCATCTGGTACGCAGCTTCAAGGCCGCCGCGCAGTTGCCGCCCATGCAGTATTTCCAGCAGTTGCGCCTGATCGAAGCCCGCAAGCGTCTACGCCATGGCGAGCCGCCGGCACGGGTTGCCGCAGAGCTGGGCTTTTTCGATCAGGCCCATCTGAGCAACGCCTTCCGTAAAGTGATGGGCGCATCGCCGCTGGGCTACAGCTCGATGCTTGCTGGCGGTGAAGCCGGGAAAAACTCCAGGTAGCCGGTGAGCACGACGTAAACGGCAAAGTAAGCAAAGATCAGCGCCGAGCCGATGTAGGTGTACTTCATCAGCCGCGGCCCCAGCAGCCGCCCACCCTGTGCCGCCAGCAGGCACAACGCGCATGCCCAGAACACCCCGGCAGTGAAGAACCCGCCGAGGAACAGGCCGGCGCCGGTCATGTCGGCGCCTTGCCGGGCGATGATTGCGCCGCCCACTGCAGCGAACCACAGGATTGCGCTGGGCGACGACATCGCCAGGATGATGCCGCGAGAAAACAGCGCCAGGTTGCTCCGGCCCCACTGATCACCCGCCGCCTGCAGGTTGTCTGCACGCACGTTCAGGGCGCTGCGCAGCATCTTCACACACAGGTAACCGAGCACCAGCGAACCACCGAGCCACAGCACCCAGCGCACCCACTCGATCTGCAACAGGACAGCCATCCCGGCCATGGCCAACACCGCGTAGAGCAGATCACCGACACAGGTGCCGATGCCCAGCCATACGCCCTGGGAAAAACCGCGCTGCATCGCCAGATTGATCATCGCCATATTGGCCAGGCCAATCTCCAGGCACAGCGAAAGGCTGAGCAAAAAACCGTTACCAAATTCCATCATCGTTTCCTTGAACAACTGCCAGACAGGCGCCCGCCGTGAACGTGCAGGATCAGCGCAGCGCCATCAAAACAGCCTGCCCAGGACAAGTCTTGGAAAAAATTGCTCAGTGAAACACGCAGGCGCTTGTATCAGTAGAAATAGGCCAGGCGAAACTGCAACGAATGGTCGATCTTGACCCCTTCACGAATCGAAGTATCCCGCTGCACTTGCCCCAACACCTGTAACTGATTACTGAGCATGGTCGCCACGGTAAAACCTACAGTGCCGTTATCGTGACGGCTTGCCAGTGTGCGCCCGTCCAGTGTTTCTCTGGCGCCCCAGTTATGCCGGTAAGACAGCGCCGCGTAGGTTTGCGGGGTGAAGTTGTAGCGCAAGTGGTTGTGCAGTTGCAGCAACGGCTCTTTCTTTGCGTCAGTGGAACGCTGATTGTCATAGAACTCGGTCTCGGCGATCACGTCCCAGGTGATGCGGTCGGTCAGGCCCTTGATATAGCCGACCTGCAGGTCCAGTGCCCAGCGGTTATTGCTCAAGGCAAAGCCCTGGTCTTTGTCTGCACCGTTGGGGGCCGTGACAAACACCGACCAGCCCAGATGTTCATTACGCGCCTGATCAGCGATGGTCCATACCGTACCGCCGAAAGTGATGTCACCGATGCCGGTGTTCTTGCTGTCGATCAGACCTACCTCCTGATGCCCGAACGGGATCACGATCTGCGGATCCCAAGTGTAGCCAGTGCCAAAAAAATCCGTGAAGTGGATCAGGCGCAACACACCCACGGTCATTTTCAGCCCCAGGTCATCGGCAACTTTTTCGCCACCGGAATACTGCGCCTCCCCCCGCGGATTCTGTTGATAGAGCACGACGGCGTTAGTGCCCTTCGGTAACGCGGTGTAATCACCGGGGTCGGGACGCACATCCGCCTGGGCGAACTGAGCCGCCATCAGCAAGCCAAAACTTGCACACGAGCAAGAGCCAATGTTTCTCATGACCAACCTCATTTATTGTTATGGTTAGTTGTCATCGCGCACACATACCCCGGCACGTTTACATGTACCTAGAGGCCATGAAGTTGCTTGATCAGTTATTTAAAATTTGACCGCCGTGACAGTGCGCTCAGGGAAACTGGCCATCACCCTGATAACAAGATGACGGTTATCCCCTGCTACACACCGGCTTACCGTGATATTAAACAACCCATCAGAAGTGCCTGTTTGACCCGCGCGGCCACGATTGTTGGCATTTTCTGCCAATCCGGTGGCCAGCTACATCAACCCCGCCGTACTTCGCTGGGCGTCACGCCATAACGCGCCTTGAAAGAGCGGGCAAAGTGCGCCTGGCTGGAGAACCCGTTGCAATAGGCAATTTCAGCCACACCCAAACGCGCGCCCATAGGCGAAGCGAGCATTTGCCGGGCACGCGCCAGGCGCTTTTCCAGCAAGTAACGGCCCGGCGCCCCGCCTTCCTGGGCGAACAACCGCGCCAGGTGGCGACTGGAGACCCCGGTGGCCGCCGCGACCTGCTCGCAACTGAGCGCCGGGTCATCAAGGTGCTGCTGAATATACTGTTTGGCAGCCAGCAGGTAGGCCGCGCTCAGCGCGCTGGCCCGGTGCTCGCCGGCGTGGTCGCTGATGATGCTGGCCAGCAGGTCGTAAGTCTCAGTCTGGAAGCGAGCGGCCTGTTCATGACGGGGGGCATCGAAAAAGCCATCGACCCGCTCACCCAATGAGCGAACCAGCAAGCGTTGCACCGGACTTTCGGCGCCCACTCTGACCGCGCCCTGCAAATCACGCAGGCAGTGTTCGGCAAAGTCACTGGCCGGCATATCGAAGATAAACAAACGCATCGGCCCGGAAAAACCAAACAGGTAAGGTTTGTCATTTCGATAAAGCAACAGGTCACCGGGCTGTAACAGCAGACAATTGTCGCCCTGGTAAAAGAACGACTGACTGTGCTGCACCAACGCGACAAAGATGGACTCGCTGGGCGTCGACCGAATCATCGGCAGGCTGCGTTCGACCACATGTTCATTGCCGTCGATGCGCGCCAGCCGTAATCGATCAAGACACAGGTTGTCTTGGGTGGCCGTCAATCCTGTCTGGGCAAAGGACGAACACTTCAGGCCAACCAGAATCGACGCATTGTAGTCATCCCAAAAAGCCAAGCGTTGCTCGACAGGTAGATCGAGGGTGCTGGCTCGCCGTGTTTCAAGCACTGTCGTGGCAGGCATTTTATTGTTCTCTGTATGGCAGGGCATCGAAGCCGCAAACACATGATTAACATGTGAACATTCAAGCGTCAACGGTCGCACTTTTACCCTTTCCAGCCTTTGGGAAACCGATGTCAGGAAACCACAAACATCCTGACCGTTCAGATCAAACCCCGATTTCGGGCCGCAGATAGAGTTTGTCTGGCCCTGACAAGACCGGGAAAAACCATGCTCACCACCTTGCGACAGCGCGCTGCCCGGCCACCCTGAGCACGCCCTTGAGCTAGACGATTTTCTGCCTCTGTGACTGGCCCCTGGCCTGGAGAACGACATGGCGTATAAAAATAATACCGCCCGCTATGAAAACACTTTGCTGTGCATCCTGTTCCTGACTTTCGGCTTCGTCTTTTTCGATCGTCTGGCGCTGTCTTTTCTGTTTCCGTTCATGCAGCAGGAGCTGCAACTGAACAACAGCCACTTGGGCATGCTGTCTTCGGTACTGGCGCTGGCCTGGGCGATTTCCGGGCTGGTGGTCGGTGCCTGGTCCGACCGCCACGGCAAGCGCAAGCCGGTGCTGATCGTGGCGGTTATTCTGTTTTCACTGTGTTCGGCAGTGTCCGGGCTGGTCGGAGGGTTCCTCAGCCTGCTGCTGTTTCGCGCCATCATGGGGCTGGCCGAAGGGCCGATCCTGCCGTTGTCGCAATCGCTGATGGTCGAGGCGTCATCGCCGCATCGGCGCGGCCTGAACATGGGCCTGCTGCAAGGCTCGGCCGCCGGCCTGCTCGGCGCGGTGGTCGGCCCACCAGTGCTGGTGGCCCTGGCCGAGGCATTCGGCTGGCGTCACGCGTTCATCGTTTCGCTGCTGCCTGGGCTGCTGATCGCCTGGCTGATCTGGCGCTACGTAAAACCTGACGAACCACGCCCGGCGGCGCAGCCCACCAACAGCGAAACCGGCAAAGTCAGCATTTTTGCCCTGTTGAAGATCCGCAACATCATGCTCTGCACGTTGATCAGCTGCACCTTCGTCACTTGGTTTGTAGTGCTGATCTCTTTCACGCCGATCTTTCTGGTCAGCATCCGTGGCTTCAGTGCCAGCACCATGGGCACCCTGATGAGTTGCCTGGGCGTCGCCTGGGTGATCTGGGGCTTCGGCGTGGCGGCGATATCCGACCGGCTCGGCCGTCGTCCGACCCTGGTGATTTTTTCGCTGCTGGCGGCAGCCTGCCCGATTGCGCTGCTGTATGCGCCCGATGCCATCAGTCTCGGTGCATTGCTGGTGCTGACCTACACAGGGCTGGGCTGCTTCACCCTGTTCATGGCCACCATTCCGGCAGAGACCGTGGCCCGCGGCAGCATCGCCACCGCGCTGGGCCTGATCATGGGCCTTGGCGAACTGATTGGCGGCTTCGTGGCACCGACCATCGCCGGCTTTGCCGCTGACCGCTTCGGCCTGTCAATCATCATGTGGATCTCCTGCGGCGGCGCGCTGCTGGCCGGTTTGCTGTCGCTGTTTCTGCAAGAAACCGCACCCGCCGTGCTGGCCCGCAAAAACCTTGCGGGCGCTCTGCCCGCCAAGACAGGCCAGGCCTGATACCCGACCCAGACCAGAAAAAACGTGGAGCCCGCGCGCGTGCGCGGGCTTCACCAGCACTTGGCATTATGAGGTACACCCTATGACCACCCTCACTCAACGCAGCTTCGACTACATCGTAATCGGCGCAGGTTCCGCCGGCTGCGTACTGGCCAACCGACTGTCAGCCGACCCATCGGTTTCAGTCTGCCTGGTGGAAGCCGGCCCCAGCGACCGCACCCCGCTGCCGGCCGGCTACATCCGCACACCCGCCGGGATCATCCGCCTGATCGCCAACCCGAAGTGGAACTGGATGCACCGCTTCGCGCCGCAGAACGGCGTCACCAACCCCGAAATCCCCTGCCCGCGCGGCAAGGTCTGGGGTGGCTCCAGCGCAATCAACGGGATGATCTACATCCGTGGTGACCGCAATGACTATGACCGCTGGGCCGCTGCGGGCAACCGTGGCTGGAGCTACGATGAGTTGCTGGCGTACTTTCGCCGCAGCGAACACTTCGAGCCGGGCGAGTCGCAATGGCATGGCCGTGGTGGCGAACTCAACGTCGCCGAGCAGCGCAGCCCAAGCCCGGTCAATCAGGTGTTCTATGAGGCCGCCGCCGAGCTGGGCTGGCCTTATAACGCCGACTTCAACGGCGAGCAACAGGAAGGCATCGGCCCGTTCCATGTCACCCAGATCAACGGCGAACGCTGCAGCGCCTCCAGAGCGTTTCTGCATCCGATCCTGCAACGCCGCAACCTGACCATTCTCAGCAGCACCCTGACCCATCGGGTACTGCTGGAGGGCAAACGGGCGACCGGCGCCGAAGTCAGCCACGACGGTGAGGTGATAAAACTGCTGGCCAACCGTGAAGTGATTCTCAGCGCCGGCGCGATCAACTCACCCCAGTTGTTGCTGCTGTCCGGTATCGGCCCGGCTGCCGAACTGGCCCGTCACGGCATTGCGCAACAGCACGAACTGCCCGGTGTCGGGGAAAACCTGCAGGACCATCAGGACGTGGTGCTGATGTACCGCTCAGATGCCGAGCTGGGCTACGGGCTCAGCAGCAAAGGCATCGGCAGGCTCGCGCTGTCGCCATTGCAGTATCTGTTTGGCCGCCGTGGGCCGATGACTTCGAACACCGTAGAGTCCGGTGGTTTTCTGCGCCTGGACCCACAAGCCGCCTCACCGGAAATCGGCGTGATCGTCGCCCCGGCGCTGAAAAACCAGCCGCAGCGCGTCATCCCGGTCGGTCACGGTATCAGCCTGCATGTGGCAGTGATGCACCCGCGCAGCCGCGGGCGGATCGGCCTGAACTCACCAGACCCGCATGACAAACCGCTGATCGAAGCCAACTTTCTCAGCGACCCGGCGGACCTCGACACGCTGGTTCAGGGCGTGCAACTGATCCGCAAACTGGTCGCCACCGAGAGTTTTGCCCGACACCTCAAGGGCGAACTGGTGCCCGGCCCGCAGGTCACCAGCCGCAGCCAGATCGAAACCTGGATTCGCGCCAATCTGGGCACGGTGTTCCACCCGGTCGGCACCTGCAAGATGGGCCACGACGACCTGGCGGTGGTCGACGATCAACTGCGTGTACACGGGCTTGAGGGCCTGCGGGTGGCCGATGCCTCGATCATGCCGACGCTGATCACCGGCAACACCAATGCCCCGGCGATCATGATCGGCGAGAAAGCGGCCGATCTGTTGTTGGGCAAGTCGATTGCTTGAGGCGATTTGGGCGGCGGGCACGTGTGTTCTGTTCAGCGCCGGCTTGCCTGCTGCCTGCACCTGGGGCGCTGGCGAGGCATATGCCGGACGCTATTGCAGGATAACGCTCAAGCCAGCCAACTCGTCGCCGATACTGTGCGCAACCTTGCAACTGTGACCAATATGCCCAAACGAACACGCCTGCTGCTGGTATTGCTCGGCCTCAGCGCAATGCTGTACATCGCCGTGCAAGTCGACTGGTCTGTGCCAGGCCGCTACTACCGCAATTACCAGCATGTCCAGGCGATGCTGGCCCGCAAAGATCAGCTCGACAGTGCAGTGGCCAGGTTGCGTGCGCGCTACGGCGAAAGCGCAAACATGAGTTTCGCTGTCAGCTTCGACTTGCAGGGCACCTTCACCCAGGTTGTCCAGGTCACTCGTGAATGCGGAGAACTGGACGACCACAGCTTCCTCGACGACGCCAGGCAGTTGTTCAAGGAAGCTGGACTCGGCAGGATCGACCGCCTCGAATACCGCTATGGCTGTGATCAGCCACTGAGCTTTGGCATGACCGTCCAAGCCTTCAATCAGAGCTTCATCAGCGCACTCAAAGAGCACAGTTGGTGTCGCGAGATCACGCCGTCGCAGGCCTTGAGCCAGGCCAGGCTGGACCAGCCGTCTCAGCTGTGGACAGACAAGAATGCAGCGATACAGGCGCAACTGGACTCAGACGGCGACGGTTCGATAACCCGTGGGCGCTGGTACAGTGCCTTGGCACCGCTCAACGATGGCCAAGCGCAATATCGGATGATGCTGTGCGCCACCCGGGCTGTGATTCGGGTCCTGGAACCTGGGCTGGATGAAGCGCAGGTCTTTAAACTGAACAGCGAAGTGCATAGCGAAGGCCCAGACAGTCAGGCAGTCGAGGTGGGCCGCTATAGATTCTCCGGCGCTACCCGACCGACGGGGTTCAACGTCAGCCGGGTGCGCAAGGATTAGCCGCCGCGTGAGCGGCATTGGCGACACCAGCGATCGCCATGCAAGACGCTATCGCTGCGCCACGAACTACTGAGTTTTTTTCACAAAGACATGAAAACGCCCCCTACTAATCAGCAGACTCGCGGACAGTCAACATAGCGGTCACCGGGAACAGCAGCCACCACCGGTAGCGGTTCTGGCTGGCCTGACCTTTGACTCCTGCTTGATAAGGTGCACTGACTGTGAGTAGTTCTTTAACGATTACCCAAGCCAACTCCAATCCCCTGCCTGTTGCCGGCAAACCCCGCGCGCGGCTGGCGGCCATCGGTATTTTTCTCGCCTCACTCGGCCTGCTTTCCCTGCCAGCCGGTTCCGCTCTTGCCGCGCAGGCACTGAAGGCCCCGGCGATCCCCGCAGGCGCTGATAACTTTTATAACAGCGCCAGCGTCACCGTGCAGAAAGTGACGTTCAAGAACCAGTACAACATGCAGGTCACCGGCAATCTGGTGACACCGAAAAACCTTGATCGCAAGGCCAAGGCACCCGCCATCATCGTCGGCCATCCCATGGGCGCGGTGAAAGAGCAAAGCGCCATGCTCTACGCGCAGAAACTGGCTGAGCAAGGCTTCGTAACCCTGGCCATTGATCTGCCGTTCTGGGGCGAAAGCGAGGGCCAGCCGCGCAATCTGGTGGCTCCCGAGCTGTACACCGAAGCGTTCAGCGCAGCGGTCGATTACCTGGGCACAAGTGACCTCGTTGACCGTGACCGTATCGGTGTATTAGGCATTTGTGGCAGTGGCAGTTTCTCGATCAGCGCGGCCAAACTCGACCCGCGCCTGAAAGCCGTTGCCACCGTCAGCATGTACGACATGGGTGCCGTTACCCGCCATGGCCTGCAGCACTCCGTGACCCTGGACAAGCGCAAGGCGTTGCTCGCCAAAGCGGCCGAACAGCGCTACACCGAGTACACCACCGGCAAGGGCATTTTCCTTGATTACCTGCCCGCGCAGGCGGATGCCGAGACCGACCCGATAACCCGCGAGTTCTGGGAGTTCTACCGCACGCCACGCGGGGCGGCCACCCCGCAAGGCATGACGCTGGAGCAAACCCAGAACCGCATGCTGAGCAGCGAAATCCGTTTCATGAATTTCTACCCGTTTAACGATATAGAAACGATTTCACCACGCCCGATGCTGTTCATCACAGGTGATCAGGCACACTCCAGGGAGTTCAGCGAAGACGCCTTCCAGCGCGCTGCCGAACCCAAGGAGCTTTACTACGTCAAGGGTGCCGGGCACGTCGATTTGTATGACCGTGCCGACCTGATTCCCTGGGAAAAACTGACCGGCTTTTATCAGCGCAATCTCAAGTGACCGCCTCGGTGCTCCGCTCGGGGCACCGTTGTACAGGGCTCGCCAGTGACGATCAGGGTGTGTAGCGCAACGCTTGCACCAGAGCCGCGAACGCTGGCGAGGCCTGCCTTCGATTCGGGTAATACAGGTGGAACCCCTGAAATGTCGGGCACCACTGCGGCAGCACTTCGATGAGTCGGCCATCGGCAAGGTAAGGCGCGACCAGCTCTTGCGGGACATAGCCGATGCCGATTCCATCCAGAGCTGCATTGAGTACGTGAACAATGCTGTTGAACACCAGCGGTCCTTCGCCCTTGACTGTGAAGGGCTTGCCGTCTCGCTCGAACTCCCAGGCGTAGATCGATCCGGACGGCCGGTGACGAATATTGATGCAGGTGTGCTTCATCAAGTCGTAGGGCGTGGCCGGCGCGGGGTTACGTTCGAAGTAAGCCGGCGTGGCGACCAGCGACAGTCGCCAGTCTGGCCCGATGCGCACCGCAATCATGTCCTTGCTGATGGCCTCCCCGAGGCGAATGCCAGCATCGAAGCGTTCTTCCACCACATTGGTGAAGCCATAGTCGACGAACAATTCCAGTACGATGTCCGGGTATTGCTCAGTGAACCGCTTGAGCTTCGACCTCACGCACAACTCAATCGAATCGTCCGTACAGGTGATACGGATGGTCCCGCGCGGCGTCTCGCGCAAATCGTTCAACGCCTCAACCTCGGCAGCGATCTGCTCGAACAGCGGTGCGACGGAACGCATCAACCTGTCACCGGCTTCGGTCGTCGAGACATTGCGCGTCGTACGCGACAACAGCCGCACGCCCAGCCGCTCTTCAAGCCCCCGCAACGTGTGGCTGAGCGCCGAAGGCGTGACACCCAGTTTGACCGCCGCTTTGGTAAAGCTCTGATCGCGGGCAACGGCCACGAAGGCTTGTAGATCGTTGATTTTGTGCCGGCTCATTCCTGAATTTTTCTCAGCAACTCATAAAAACCATACCTACTAATCATGCCAATGCCGATACGTCAACATGGCCTTGAACGATCAGCCGTGGCCTCAGCCGGCGGCTGAATACTTTTCGGCAAGCCATTTCGTGAATAACGGTTACGAGTGACGTCAATGAACAACCCAAGCATCGAGCCGGTCCACGAGGACCTGTCCGCCCCACAGGCACCGGCACACTGGAGCGGCGTATGGGCCATGACCCTGTGCGTCTTTGCGCTGATCGCCTCAGAGTTCATGCCCGTGAGCCTGCTGACGCCCATCGCGACCGAACTGGGCGTCAGCGAGGGCCTGGCCGGTTATGGCATCGCCATTTCCGGCACCTTTGCGGTGCTGACCAGCCTGTCCATCTCATGGATCGCTGGCGCCATGAACCGCAAGACGCTGTTGCTGCTGCTGACCGCACTGATGTGTGTGTCAGGACTGGTGGTGGCGCTGGCCAGCAACTACATCATGTACATGGTCGGGCGCGCCCTGATCGGCGTGGTGATCGGCGGCTTCTGGTCGATGTCGGCAGCTGTCGCCATGCGTCTGGTGCCTGCCGAAAACGTGCCCCGTGCCTTGGCGATCTTCAACAGCGGCAATGCCCTGGCGACCATCGTCGCCGCCCCTCTGGGCAGCTATCTGGGCGGTATCATCGGTTGGCGCGGTGCGTTTTTCTGCCTTGTTCCGGTCGGGCTGATCGCCCTGATCTGGCAATGGATCAGCCTGCCAGCGATGCAGGCTGCGCCTCGGGCGAGAGGATCGGCCAATGTATTCACGCTGCTGGGCAATCCACTGGTGGCGCTGGGCATGCTCGCGGTGGGCCTGTTCTTTATGGGCCAGTTCGAACTGTTCACCTACATTCGTCCGTTCCTGGAAACCGTGCCCCGCGTTGATGTACCCACCTTGTCGACGATGTTGCTGGCACTGGGTATCGCCGGCTTCATAGGCACCCTGCTCATCGGTTCATTCATCAAACAAGGCCTGTATCGAACCCTGATCGTCATCCCTTTGCTGATGGCTGGACTGGGCATTGGCCTGGTGGCATTCGGGAATTCGGTTGCGATGGTCTTCGTGCTGCTCGCCTTATGGGGCCTGGTCGCCACCGCCGCGCCGGTGGGCTGGTGGTCATGGCTGGCTCAATCGGTACCGTTTGATGCCGAAGCAGGCGGCGGGCTGATGGTGGCGGTGATCCAGCTCTCTATTGCTCTGGGTTCCACGCTGGGGGGTGTGCTGTTCGATACCCAAGGCTATCAAACCACCTTCGTTGCCGCAGCCATTGTGCTGATTGCTTCGGCTGCCCTGACGTTGGCCACCGCCCGCATCAACGCCTCCCGAAATCCGCTACGCGGCCAGATACCTGATTGCCCATAACACCGCCATCCCGACCGCCAGGGTCAGCACCGTACTGCGGGTCTTCCAGGCCACCAGCGCAGCGATGACGGCGGCCGGGATTTGCGGGTTGCTGATATCGATGCTGCTCTGGCCTGCCGGGTAGACCACCGCTGGCAACGCCAGCGCGGCCATGACACTGGCGGGCACGTACAGCAGTGCCCGCGTGAACAGCGCCGGAACCTGCCAGCGGCCTTGCAGCTCGATGAAACACAGGCGGATGGCAAAGGTGCCGATACCGACGGCAGCAAACATCAACCACATGGTCAGCTCGCTCATTGAGCCTCCTCGGTCGCAGGCGCTGCGCTCTTGCCCGACGCATTGGTCAACCGCTCGATCCACAGCCCGGCCACGATGCCACCCAACGAGGCGACGATCAGCCCCAGGTTATACGGCAACCTCGCCAGCCACACCGCCAGCAGGCCACCAACCACCGCCGCGCCCAGGCTCGGTTTGCT
Organism: Pseudomonas sp. StFLB209; assembly: GCF_000829415.1. Lineage (NCBI taxonomy): Bacteria > Pseudomonadati > Pseudomonadota > Gammaproteobacteria > Pseudomonadales > Pseudomonadaceae > Pseudomonas > Pseudomonas sp. StFLB209. Next base: position 5,837,201 of record NZ_AP014637.1, read on the forward strand.
GCGAATGCCGGGCACCAGCAGGGCCAGGAATGACAACGGGATTGCAAAGCCCAGCGACCAGTTTTCCGGAATGCTCGCGCCGACATACACCCCTGCTACCACCGAGAGCATCCAGGCCAGCCACATGGCGACCGCGGTGCCAGCGTAGAACGGAAACAGATAGGGCCCCAGTTCACCGGAAAAAGCCTTCAGGCTGCACAGCGCAAAAGACTGGTCAGACAAGAGATAAGCCGACGGCCAGGACCAGCGCCGCGGCAAATGCTGCAGGTGCGGTGCAAAGGTGGCGCCATACATGATGAAGCGCAGGTTAATGATCCACGCGGTGACCACGATGGCGATCGGCACCACCCCGGTGTGCATCAGTTGCAGCACTGCCATCTGTGCGGAACCGGAATAGAACATCGCGGCCATGCCCAGAGTGGTCGCCGGTGACAATCCCATATTGATCGCGGTCACGCCCGTCACCAGGCCAAAGGGAATCACCCCCGGCGTCAGTGGTAGCAGTACGCGCACCCCGTGCATGAAGGCATGTCTGGCCGAGGGATAAGGCATCGGGTTTTCCTTTTTATGTGGGCACAGTCACCCGCACCGGGTTATCGCGGCAGTTATAAGGCTGAACGTGAAATAGGCTGCAGGGCACCCTGTGCTGGGCGTGGTGCGTTAGAGTGTAGGGCCCGGCGGCTGGCCGGCGGAATCGACTTTTTATGCAGATAAACAGGTAGTTTTTGTTATGCGCGAAGGCTCTCAGACTGATCTGGCATTGCTGAAAATGCCCTCTTTCAAGGCCATGCGTTCGTTTGTCGCCGCCGCCCGGTATCGCAGTTTTACCCGCGCCGCCGATGCCCTGTGTGTGACCCAGGCGGCGATCAGTCGGCAGATTCGTGACCTTGAGCTGCACCTGGGCACTGACTTGTTCGTACGCAGCGGCCGGGACCTGCGCCTGACCCCTGCCGGCACGCTGCTGTTTGATTCGGCGCAGCTCTCGCTGCTCAATATCTTCCACACCACCGAGCGGATTCGTCGCCAGACCAGTGATAAAGACACCCTGACGCTGTGTTGCACCCATGCATTTTCATCGATGTTTTTGGCACACCGGCTCACGGATTTCCTCGCCAGCAATAACGACGTCGGCCTCAACGTCATCACCACCGAACGCTTCCAGGATATCGAGCCTGGGATCGAACCCGATGTTTTCGTCACCCAGGCGCTGGATGAGCGGCCGGGCTATCTGCGCGTGCCGCTGTTTCATGTCGTCGTTTACCCGGTCTGCAGCCCGGCCTACCTTGAAGCTCAACCGCAATTACCGACCTTGCAAGGCATGCGTGACAGTGCGTTGCTGGACCTTGACCCTTATGGCCGGTCACAGCTGACCGAGCAGTTCGACTGGAACGCCTGGTTTGCCTGGTTCGCGCAGGACCTGGCGGGTGCTGCGACGCCTCGGCCAGCGGCGTTCAGCAGCAATGACTACAACCTGCTGATCCAGATGGCCCTGAACGGCCAGGGGATTGCGCTGGGCTGGGATCACCTGGTCAAACCGCTGATTGCCCAGGGCCGCCTGGTCCGTCCGGTGAGCGAGCAAGTGGTGTTGCGCGATGAAGTCCACTATCTGGTGATCAACGAAAACAAAGCCCAGGTGCCGGCCTGTCAGCGGCTGACTGAGTGGTTGCTCGAACAATTCAAATGAGCGCGGTCATCCTCACCGGTTTCAGCCCACTCGTAACCATAGCCCGGTAGCGTCATCGCTGGCCTTGAAACGCGGATAGCGCAGGCAAGCCGCGTCTTGGCGTTCAATGTCGCGCAGTTGCCGGGCCAGAGGCGCCAGCCCGTGCTGCAGAACCTGAGCGACGAAGCCGGCAGGGTCATAAGCCTGGTAGGTATCGAACAATGCCGCGAAACCGTCGCTGAGCAGCAGCAGGTCGTCGCCCTGCGCCACCGGCACCCGTACATATTCAGTGTTGATCCGGGCATGCCCGGCATCGATACCCAGCACCGCCTTGGGCCGCTCGCGGGCCGCACGGCGGTCGGCCAGGACTTCGGGACTGCGCACCGCTGCGGCTCCGGTGCCCGGCCCCAGTGCTGCGGCCTCGGCGCGCTCGCGCTCGCGGTCGGGTTGCGGGGTCAGAAAGGCGATACCCGCGGCGCTGCGGTGCAGCACGATGCAGTCGGCCATGAAGCCACACACCAGCGAGTCGCCCTCGATGGCCACGGCGGCAAACGCTGCACGCGGCAGTTCCCAGCCGGCCAGCGGCTCGCGCCGCCGCTCACCTTCATAGGCGCCCGCCACGGTGTCGAACACCTGGGCGCAGATGTCGGTTAACGAGCCATTCGCCGCTGCGAACGCCCGATGCGCAGTACCCGCCAGCCAGGCGGCCCCGCCGCGCGCGCCCAGCAACCCGGCAGGACCAAGGTCGGTGGCACCGTCGATGACCCAGGCATGGCGCTCGGCGCTGCCGGCGCGGTCATCATTGGCGACGTTCAGCCTGCCAGCCAGGCTGATGGATTCGATCAGGTCCAGATGCATCGGGATGGGTCTCCGGAAAAACAAGGCGCGAGTCTAGACCACGCGATGGCCGGGATGTTCGAGGCGCTAGCCCTTCATCAAGTCATTCATGGCCTTGAACGCGATCGCGTCGCGGGCGAAGTTGAAGGTGCCTTGCTCTCTGACTTCTTGGGCCGCACGCAGCAGGCCGCCCAGCGCGGCTCTGGCAAAGGAGCTGCCCAGACTGATGCGGCGTACCCCCACCTCGGCCAACTGCGCCACGCTGTAGGCGGCGCCAGACAGGCCCATCACGACATTGACCGGTTTATTGACTGACTCGCAGAGGGTTTTGATCGATTGCAGATCAGGCAGGCACGGTGCATACAGCACATCGGCGCCGGCCTTTTCGAAGGCCTGTAGCCGGCGAATGGTGTCGTCCAGGTTCTGGATGCCGAAGCTGTAGTTCTCGGCGCGGGCCACCAGGGTGAACGGGAATGCCAATGCCCTGGCGGCTTCGGCGGCGGCGCTGATGCGCTCTACCGCGTGGTTGAAGTCGTACACGGTTTGGCCCTTGCGCCCTGCGCCGTCTTCGATCGAGCCGCCCACCAGTCCGGCCTCGGCCGCCAGGCCGATGGTGCGCGCGACCGCGTCGGGCGAGTCAGCGAAGCCGTTTTCAAGGTCGGCGCTGACCGGCAGTTCAGTGGCCTGCACAATGGCCTTGGCGTTTTCCAGAATCTGCTCGCGCGACAACAAGCCCTCGGTATCGCGCACGCCCAGGCTGAAGGCAAGACCGGCGCTGCTGGTCGCCAGCGCCTCAAAGCCCAGCGAGGCCAGCAACCGTGCGCTGCCGGCGTCCCAGGGGTTGGCCAGAATCAGCGGCTCATTACGCTCGTGCAACCCCTTGAACACCTGGGCTTTGGTTGATTGACACATGTTTGCCTCCTCCACTGATGAGCCGTCCCAGGGCGCAGGATAGCGCAGTGCCCAGCCGCGCTGGCTGACACTACGGCACTGATCGCCTTGGCGGTGGTCGAAACCGGGTTATTTGTTCCTGATCTGCCAACAGATCGGCCAGGCACCCCGGAGAATTTCGTGTCCAAACAGTCCAAAACACTCCTGTCCTTGTTGCTCGCCGTCAGCGTTCTGAGTGGCTGCGCACACTCTTCTAACGCGCCAAACGCCAGCGCGTTGCCAAGCAGCGATAAACATGTGCTTGTCGGAATCTGGGCCATGCAGCCGTTGAACAACGGCATCGCCAACGTCACCGAATTCCGGGCTGACGGCAAAGCGCTGCTGTATCCGTTCAACTGCAGTGACAGGCAGGCGCAGCAGCCCGAGGTGTCCACTTACACGGTGGCGGACAACGGCCAGTCGATTCATATCGCATCTGCGCAAGAAAGCTTTGACCTTAAAGTTCTGGCCTTCGCCCCCAAAGCCATGCAGCTCGCCATGCAGGTTGCCGATCAGCAGTTGACGTTCGATTACGTCAAGGTCGACAAGGTCGCGCCACTGTGCGCGCTGCCGTCCGGGGCCGCCGCCGAACAGGCGCGTCAGTCGCCCTACCAGGCCAGCGACTTTGTCGCCGCGCCGCAGTTGCCGGCGCACCCACGCATGCAGCGCTACCTGGGCACGTGGGCAATCGGCGATGTCGTGGAGCTGGAGATCCGCCGTGACCCGCAAGGCAAGGCTTATCTGTATCACGCCAGCAACACCAACTGGCACTACCTGTACAACGATGTGCGCTGGATCGGCGATGCCCTGCATTTTCAGAGCTACAGCTACTCGGACAAACCCGAGCTGTTCAGCCACCCCAGCCACAAGTCACCGACCCAGGTGATTCTGCAGCCAACGCCTGACGGCAAGCTGCGTTACCTGTTGACGATCGAAGGGCGGGTGTTCGAAGAGACGCTGACCCGGGCCAAGTGAGCAACCGATGAGCCGGCCGGCCATGCCATGCTGCCGGGCATGGCCGGCCACACGATCCACAGCCGGCAGCTGGCTAAACTGGCTGTTACCGAATGTGTAATAGCGCCCATTGGGCTGAACTAAAGCAGCGCCCCGACGATCCATTCCCATGCCCGACGCTATCGAGCCCCGCCCTGGAATGTGAACGATAAGGAGCGCCACCCGTGACCGTACCCGACCATCCCCCGTACCACGCAACCCCCGGCCCGCTTCACGGCATCCTGCTGGGCGGCAGCGTTGCGCTGTTTCTCGGCGCCTTGCTCAACGATATCGCCTATTACAACACCACGCAGATCCAGTGGAGCAATTTCGCCGCCTGGCTGATTGCCGGTGGCTTGCTGTTCGCAGGTCTTGCCGGCCTGTTTGCCATTACCAACCTGCTACGCGCCCCGCACAAGGGCGGCCGACCGCTGGCTTACCTGCTGGTGCTGCTGGCCACCTGGCTGCTGGGCCTGCTCAATGCCTTCGAACACGCCAAGGATGCCTGGGCGGTCATGCCGACCGGGCTGGTACTGTCCGTGATTGTCACCCTGCTGGCCGTGGTATCGGCCTGGATTGCCTTCAGTAACCTGCGCACGGAGGTAGCACGATGAAACCGATGCCTGTCCTGACTATTCTCGGCATGACCGTGCTGCTCAGTGCCTGTGGCGGCGAAGCTGACAGCACCCAGGCCCGCGGCCCGGACCCGAAGCTGCCGGAGCCGCAGCGCGGCCTGCTGCCGAGCATGAAAATCGCCGAGCCAGCCGAATGGGGCAGCGAGAAGCCCACGGTGCCGGAAGGCTTCAGCATCACCGCGATTGCCACGGACCTGAAGATTCCGCGCCAGACGCTGGTACTGCCCAACGGCGATATCCTGATCGCCGAGGGCCGTGGCGGCAACGCCGCCAAACTCAAGCCCAAAGACGTGATCGCCAGCTACATCAAGGCCCAGGGCAATACCAAGGTCAAAGGCGGCAACCGGTTGACCCTGCTGCGCGATGCCGACGGTGACGGCCAGTTTGAGGTGCAGACGGTGTTTGCCGACAACCTCAACGCGCCCTACGGCCTGGCCTTTGCCGATGGCAAGCTGTACGTCGCCAACCAAGACGCGCTGGTGCGTTTCGACTATCAGGATGGCCAGACCAAAGCCAGCGGGGCGCCGGTCAAGCTCACCGACCTGCCCTCGGCGATCAACCATCACTGGACCAAAGCGATGACCATCAGCCCTGACGGGCGCTATCTGTACGTGGGCATCGGCTCGAACAGCAACGTGACCGAGCGCGGCATGGAAGTGGAGATCGACCGCGCCATGGTCTGGCAGATCGATGCTGAAACCGGCGCGCACAAACCCTACGCCACCGGCCTGCGCAACCCCACAGCCCTGGCCGTCCAGCCAGGCACCGGTAAACTCTGGACGGTGGTCAATGAGCGCGACGAACTTGGCCCGGACCTGGTTCCCGACTACCTGACCTCGGTACAGCAAGGCGGTTTCTACGGCTGGCCATGGAGCTACTGGGGCCAGAACGTCGACACCCGCGCCCAGCCACAGAACCCGGAAAAAGTCGCTGCGGCGATCAAACCCGACTACAGCCTGGGCTCACACGTCGCCGCGCTGGGTCTGGATTTTTCCATTGCAGCGATGGGCGAACGCTTTGCCAACGGCGTGTTCGTGGGCGAGCACGGCAGCTGGAACCGCGACAACCCGGTGGGCTACAAGGTGATCTTCGTGCCGTTCAATGACGGTCGCCCGGCGGGTGAACCGGTGGACTTCGCCACCGGCTTTCGGGGTAACGACGGCAAGACCCGCGGCCGCCCGGTAGGTGTAACGGTAGACCCGCGCGGCGCGCTGATCATTGCCGATGACCTGGCCAATACCGTGTGGCGGGTGACGCGTAATCAGTAGGGCCGACCGGGCTGCGATCCGCTTTAGCCGCAATACTGTTCAGTTAAGTACTGCATGCCTTTGTAGGAGCGACCTTGGTCGCGAAGAGGGCGGCACATTCGCAGCAGATGTAGTGTTTTTACTGGCCTCTTCGCGAGCAGAGCTCGCTCCCACCGGGTCCGCAGTGCTTATCTGAACAGTATTGGCTTTAGCCGCAATACTGTTCGGTTAAGTACACAAATCTCGGTGGGAGGCAGCTCTGCTGGCGAAGACAGCGGCACATTCACAGCAGATGCAGTGATTTTACTGGCCTCTTCGCGAGCAAGCTCGCTCCTACAACTGACACGCCTCGGGCCTACGGACACAATGGCACCTCTTGCATGGATCGGCTGGCACCCAGCCTGCCCGCTTCGCGCTCCGAAACCCAGGATCGCAAGGTCAGGCGCATCTGCCCGAGCAATATTTCCCGTACCCGCTGCATGCGCTCAGAATCGACGCTGTCCCACTCCATGATGCCCAGCATCTGGCGACGCAGGGTACGCATGGCCATGCTCTGACTGTTGAGCGCAAACGCGCGCATCCGGGTGCGCTCGTCGTCAACCGGCAAGCCGGTCAGACGCCCCACCAAACCGGTGGTGACGGCGTTCAGAGGCGCGTACAGCTTTTTGTGCATGATTGCATCGGTGTCGAACATGCCCAAGCCGACCACCTCTCTGGCCATGAACAGATACCAGGCTTCAGCTTGCGGGCTGTCTTGGACAAAGCCGATAAAGCCGCCCAACAGTTGCAGATAAGCCTCGATCAACTGCACGTCACTGCTGGCACGATTGTGCAATACAGCTTCGGCATGCTGCACCGCCCCTGCAAGCTGCTCGCGAATCTTCGTGATGATGTCCTCGATACAGGCGTGATACAGCCCTTCCTTGTTATCGAAGTAATACTTCAGGGCCGGCGCATTGAGCCCGGCCTCACTGGCGATATCGCGGGTGGAGGCGCCTTCGAAGCCACGTTCGCCAAACAGCCGCAAGCCGGTTTCGATCAATCGGGCGCGAGTGTCCGTACCGCGTTGATAGCCGCCTCCAGCAGTGCTTTTGTGTCGGGGCATGAGCAATCCTTGTCTGAAAACCTCTTGGAAACATATCGACTGATATGAATGTGCTTGCCGATCATCCTGTCGACCGACCCAGCGCTTGGACTGCCTCGATTGCGCAAAGGTCCATCTGCGGCAAGCCCGGTCGACCGATCCGGCCGCAGAGCCCGATACTATGCGCGAATCATTACACCTCAGGCATGCTACAGGTCACTTCGACCTGCAGCAGTCGGCAAGTCTGACCGGCCTTCAACGGCTGCTGGCATTGCAGCGCGGGTTCCTTTTAGCAAGCCGGGCATGAATCAGTGCAGCTGCGCTTCAACCGCACTGACGTTCTTTCTCTGCAGCAAAATCCTCATCATGCGCCGCGCCCAGTGGGTTCCGGCGGCACGCCAGCGCAGCAACGAAAGCCCCAGCGCCAGCAGGTAGATCTGCGGCAACAGGTACAGGGCGTTGGTCACGGCGTGCAGAGTACCCTGGCGGTTGAACGCGAACTTCAGCCAGCGCCAGTCCGGCCACATTTCGGCCGTCGGATACAAGGCCATGAATACTGCCAGCCACAGCATGCCAGGCACGCCCAGCGTCAGAATGCGCGCCCAGCGCCCCGCCGCCCAGGCCCATAACCGCGGGAACAACAGCGGCAGGCTAAAGCGGTTGAACACGATTGCAGCGCCGAACCACAGCAGCATCCCCACGCCCAATCCCTGATTGGCGGCCTGCAACAGTTGCATGTAGACCCGCTTGCCGACTGTTTGCGGCTCACCGAGCAGCGCCAGGATCCCCAGCTTGCCGGTGCCGGGCTCCGGCAGGCCGGTGAGATAGAAGCTCATCACCAGATACACAACAAACAGCACCGCCGTCAGCGGCAGCGACAGGCCCAGCACGGCAGCAGGCCGCAAGCGGTGGCGGGTGGCGACGATGTGCCGGAAGGTCTCGGCACGCTTGTGCAGAAACTCCAGCCCATCCTCCGGATCAATGATGCCTTGCAGCACCGGGGTGGTCTGGTCGATAGGCCGCTGTTGCTCGTTCTCGGCAATCAACTGGCGGGCGATCTTCGAACTGGAGGCCCGGTGGATGGCCTGGATGTCCGTCGTGTCCTGCATCGAGGCCAGCAGTTTCTTGAAATTGCCATTGAGCACGCCGTCGAGGTACATCGGGATCGGCGGCAGCCCCACAAAGCGGCAGGTCCCGGTGCTGCCCTCATGGGACACCTCGGCCTCGGCGGCCGGTACGTGACCGGTCGCGGTGAATAGCCGTGGGTCCGGGTGATCCGCCTGGGCCTGGTCGACGACAAACACTGCCGCGTTGTTGGGGCCATTGACCGACTCGCCAATCACCGGCTCCAGCCAGTCGGCGCTGAGGTTGCGCCAAGCGTAATGGACCTGCAGATCGACATGCACCTCCAGGCGGTACTCGTGAATCAGTTCACCGGCCCCCTCGCACGGCGCGCAGCGCACCTGGCCCTGGTCGCACGCCGTGCAGCGCACCACGCCACGGGCATTGCAGTCCGGGCATGGCGTGGTGCGCTGGCCGTGGCATTTGTGGCAGCGATCGGCAGGCAGCAGCCCGCCCTGACAACTGCAACGGTGATTGCCGTACTGGCCGGTCCCGCCACAGTAACCACAGCGACGCCGCTCGGGCTCATGGCCGGTGCCGGAGCAATAGTGGCAATGCAGATGACAGCCGCCCCGGCAACGAGCGCAACGCACTTCGGCATGCCCGGCGCAGGCGCTGCAGTGCACCACGCCGTGGCCGTTGCAGTCAGTGCACTGCTCACGGGTGCAGAAACGCTCGGCATCGACCGTCAACAGGACTTGGCCTGGCCTGCGGTAGTGGTCGACGTCGTTGCTCAGATGCTGGTAGATCAGCGGCCGGAAATGGCCCGGGTTAGCCAGCAACCGTTCACGCCGGGCCTGCAGCACCTGGTCCAGATAATCACGGTTGCAGTGTTCGCCGGTCAGTTGCCGAACCCGCCGCGAGGCCACCTGGCAACTGAGGGTCGAGGTGACGGTGTAGGTGACATCGGCCCTGTGTGGCCGGACCGCTGCGACCGTGAAAGGGGCCGCTGGCGCGACCCCGAAAGCATCCTGCGCCCTGGCGCGCAGCGCTGCGGCAATGGCATTGTCCGTGATGACCTGCATATTCATCCTTGATCCCGGTTGACGGCCGCACACCTTCGGTACGCAATCCGGACGCTTTGTCACTTGGGCGTAGAAAAAATTCCCCGCAAGAGTGCCGACTGCTTCACATAACTGCCGGTCAGCCAGGCTTGCGCTCGCTCTGTTCAGCGTTCAGTGCCGCCAGCGCGACCCGGCCTGCGGCCAGATCCCAGGCACCGGTTCCGACACTCTTGAACACCGCCGGGCGGGTAACGGCTTGCGGGCTGCGCAACGCCGCAGCCAATGAAATGACGGCTGACCAGTCGACCCCCGCGCGCAGCAAATCACCTGCCTCGACATGCGCCCCTGCCGGCTCATCAACATAGATCGCACTGCCATCGAGCGTGAGCTTGCCGATTTCGGCCATTTCCGGCTTGAACGCCCCTACGCCAATGACCAACCGGCCAGCGCGGGCCACCTGGTTGTAGATCGGCTCCAGGCTGGTGGTCAGCGTAATCACGACCTGCACCTGGTCCGGTACATCGGCCGGGCAAGGCTCAAGGTTGGCGCCCTCACTGCAGAAGGCAAGGACCTGCCGGGCGTCACGCCCTTTAACCCGGATTCGCGCATCGGGATATACGGCATTGAGGGCTTGAACGTGATAGCGCGCCTGCACGCCGGTGCCGTACAGCAGAATATCGGTGGGCGGATCAGGCAACAGGGTACGGATCGCCAACAGGCTGACTGCCGCCGTGCGCCGCCCGGTGACCTCCGGGCCGTCGAGCAGGCAGCGGATACGCCCGGTCGCGGCGTCACACACACTCACCGTGCCATGAATCGACGGCAGTTGCTGCTGCGCGTTATTGGGGTGCACATTAACCAGTTTGTGAATACCGATATCGGCCGCCGTGGCCGGCATGCTCAGCATCACCCCGCTGCCCATCGGCACCACCAGACGTTCGGGGCTGAGAATCTGACCGGCCTCCAGATGCTGCGCAGCCTGCGCAATGGCCTGGACCAATGCCGGGAAGGCCAGCAGTTGCGCCGTGCGCTCGCGGTCACAAACGATGACCGCGTTGCCATCGTCAGTTGCAGTTGCCGGGTTGCTCATCGAAATCCTCGTCGTCTGTGCCAATGGGGTGCCGATTACCGAAACCGGCCTTCAGGGTGCCAGCCACTCCTTGCGCCAGCCCCGCGCCAGCCGGCTGAACCGGGCGCGCTGGTGATAGCTGCCGGAAAGATCCAGCCACTCTACCCGGTCCACACTCACCGTCACGATACAGAAATGCTCGTCGCTGTCAGACTCTGGCTCTTCGCTCCAGGCTTCGGCGGGATCGTCCAGCACCGTGCCCGGCGGGCAAAAACGATTGAACAACTGTTTGCTCTGCGGCTTGAGGGTGTTCCAGATTTCGCGTTTGCGTTGCGGGTCAAACTGCACGCTGGCCCGGCCTTCCAGACGCAATTGCACATTGCGCTGGCCGTCGAAGGCCGATAACGCCACGAACGGATTGCGTAACAGCTCCTGGAATTTGTTCGAGCGGCGATCAATCCAGAACACCAGGGTTGCATTTTGACCGTCGGCTTCACGCAAGATGATGCTGCGCGAGCGGGGGCAGCCATCCACCCCCAGGGTCGCCAGTTGCAACAGCCGAAACGGCTGAGCACCCGCCTCCATGGGGGTGCTCAGTTCGCCCCAGATGCGATGTAGCAGGTCATAGAGCATCCATGGCCTCCACTGCGGGGGGTGGGCAGCCGCCACCCCGAGAAATTCAAATGCTGCGCATCAGCCCGCCATCCACCCGCAGGCTTTGTGCGGTGATATAGGCTGCACCCTCACTGGCCAGAAATGCAACGGTTGCGGCCACTTCTTCGCTTTTGCCGTAGCGTTGAAGGGGGACAGCGTCACGGCGTTCGTCGGTTTGCGGCAGGCTGTCGATCCAGCCCGGCAACACGTTGTTGATGCGAATATTGTCTTTGGCGTAGGTGTCGGCAAACAGCTTGGTGAACGCCGCAAGCCCTGCGCGCGCCACCGCCGATGTCGGGAACATCAACGCCGGCTCATCGACCCAGGCCGTGGAGATATTGATGATCGCGCCGTTGTGCTGTTGCTGCATGATCGGCGTCACTAGGCGAATGGCCCGCACGGCGTTGAGCAGATACACATCGACCCCCTTGTGCCAGTCCTCGTCGCTGATTTCCAGCAGCGGCGCGCGTGGGCCGTGGCCAGCGCTGTTAACCAGCACATCGATACGCCCCCACTGCTGCATCACCCGATCCACCAGGCGCTGCATGTCGGCGCTGGACTGGTTGCTGCCGGTCACGCCAACCCCGCCCAGCTCTTGCGCCAGCGCCTCGCCCTTGCCGGACGACGAGAGAATGCCGACCTTGAAACCATCGGCCGCCAGACGTCTGGCCGATGCCGCTCCCATACCGCTGCCGCCGGCCATTATGATTGCCACTTTCTGTTCAGTCATGCTGTCGCTCTCCGGATAGTCATCAAACTCTGAGCGTCAGCCTAGCACCGCGCCTTGCCGGCAGAGAGTCAGCAGAACACGCACAACCCGATAGTTTATCTACTGCCTTATCGCCCTGGCCTGCTCGCGCAACCAGGCCAGTACGGTCAGCAAGGTAGCGGGCTCACGCGCATGGCGCGGCCAGACCAGATAAAAACCAGTGTCCATCGGCAGGCTCTGTTCGAGCACCTGCACCAGCCGCCCGGCATCCAGATCATCCTGAATGAACGCCCGGGTCACCAATGCCAGGCCCTGCCCGGCCAGCGCAGCATCCACTGCCAGCGAAGTGCTATTGAAGCGCAGGTTCTTCGCCGCGCCTTGCAGCGGCTGGGCAAACACATGGGCAATAAACTGCGGCCACAGGTTATGGCCGTCATGCAGCCACAGGTAACGCTGCAACTGCGCCAGGTCTGCCGGCTGGCCCAGTTTGTCGAGCAACGCCGGGCTGCCGACCACGATAATGCTCTGTGCCACCAGTAATTCGGTATTGAGCCCTGGCCCGAACGGTGGGCGTCCGTAACGCACCGCCACATCGACGCCATCAGTGTGAAAGCGCGACAACCGCTCGGTGGCCAGCACCCGCAGGTCGATATCCGGATACGCTTCGGTAAACAACGCAATGCGCGGGATCAGCCAGCGCGAAGCAAAGCTCGGTGGCACGCTGACGGTGAGGTGGGCGGTGTCCGGGCGCAGCGCGTGCGTGGCTTCGACAATCAGTTCCAGGGCGCGGCGAATACTGGCGCCATAGCGCAGTCCGCCATCGGTCAACGCCAGGCCACGCGGCAACCGGTCGAACAGTTTCACACCCAGGCTGGTTTCCAGACCACGAATCTGCTGCGCCACCGCCGCCTGGGTTACCCCCAGCTCATCGGCGGCCAGACGAAAATTCAAGTGCCGCGCCGCCACTTCGAAGGCACGCAGGGCATTGAGCGATGGTAGCGAGGACAAAGCATCCGACATGGTAGAAAAACGTTCTGCAGGGCGACTGCTGACACGCTACCACAACAGCCCGCCAGCGGAGTCTCTGGCCTTTGATTACATCCGTGTAGCCAAAGGCTTACACGCGCTGGCGAATAATTGCTATTTGCCTGCCAGCGTGATGAGCCTATATTTGGATCCAACCACTGGCGAACAGGATGCTCGCCAGGATCAGGGAGGATCGACCGTGAAAGGATACTGCCGACAGGGAGTTGGAATGGTCTGGGACAAAAAACCCGCTTCGGCGGGTTTTTTATTGCCCGCAGAAAAGTGCCTGAAACAATCTGGCACTCCACCGCCATCGTTAATTATTCCACCTGACGCAATAAAGAACTGCCCACAACGCCTATTCCGCTAAAAACCCCGGTATTCCACACTGACCACACGGCTCGGGACTCTCCCCGCCCCGCTCACTCAGGAACCGGACCATGAAAATCTATCACCACCCGCTGTCAGGCCATGCGCACCGCGCCGTATTGTTCGCCGCGCTGCTGGGCGTGCCCCACGAACTGGTCGAGGTCGATATCAAGGCTGGCGGCCTGCAGCATCCCGACTTCCTCGCCTTGAACCCGTTCGGCCAGATCCCGGTGCTGGTGGATGGCGAACGGGTGATTGCCGACTCCAATGCCATTCTGGTTTATCTCGCCAAGAAGGCCGGGCGCAGCGACTGGCTGCCGGAAGATGCGCTGGGCGCGGCGCGGGTGCAGCGCTGGCTGTCGGTGGCCGCCGGCGAGCTGGCCTACGGACCCTGTGCAGCGCGGCTGATCACGGTGTTTGGCGCCGCCTTCAATACCGAAGAGGTCATCAACCGCGCCCATGTGTTGCTCAAGCGCCTGGAACAGCATCTGGCGACCCGCGACTGGCTGGCCGCCGAGCATCCGACCATTGCTGACGTTGCGATCTACAGTTATCTGGCCGGCGCACCGGAAGGCAACGTCGACCTGTCGGGCTACCCCGCCGTTGGTCGTCTGTTGCAGCGTATCGAAGCGTTGCCGGGCTTCGTGCCATTCACGCAAAGCCCGATCGGGCTGCGCGCCAACGTTTGACCCTGCCTGCTGCGCCTATCGGAGACGCGATCATGACCACCACACCCACCTTGCCGACCTGGCACGCGGGCGAAAAACTCATCCAGCAGCAGCTGGGTGTCGCTGAACGCATGGAAGAAGTGGGACGTCGTGTGGTGCGCGACTTCATGCCGGACCAGCATCGCGCCTTCTATGCGCAGTTGCCCTTCGTGGTGCTGGGCAGCGTGGATGCTCAGGGCAATGCCTGGGCCACGATGCTGGAAGGTCAGCCGGGCTTCATGGGCTCACCGTCCGCCAGCACACTGAACATCGCCGCACAACCCGCCGCCGCCGACCCGGCCGGCCAGGGCATGACCGACGGCGCAGCGGTGGGCCTGCTGGGCATTGAGCTGCACACGCGGCGGCGCAACCGGCTCAATGGCGTGCTCGGCACCACTGCTGCCGGCTTTCAACTGACGGTCGGCCAGAGCTTTGGTAACTGCCCGCGCTACATCCAGCTGCGCGATTTCAGCTTTGACCGTGATCCGGCAGCCGCCGATAGCGCTCAGGCCCAGCGGCTGACCGAACTGGACGTGGCGGCGCGCGCATTGATCGAGAATGCCGATACTTTTTTTGTCGCCTCCTACGCCGACCAGGACGGTCAACGCCAGGTCGATGTCTCGCACCGGGGTGGCAAGCCAGGCTTCGTGCACCTGGACGCTGACGGGAAGCTGACCATCCCGGACTTCAACGGCAACCTGTTTTTCTCCACCCTCGGTAACCTGTTGCTCAACCGCCAGGCCGGGCTGTTGTTCGTCGACTTTGCCAGCGGTGATGTGTTGCAAATGACCGGCGAGGCCGAGGTGATCTTCGACTCACCCCGGATTGCGGCCTTTCAGGGCGCCGAGCGGTTATGGACCTTTCGCCCCCGGCAGATCGTGCGCAGGGCCGCGGGCCTGGCGCTGCGCTGGAGGTTGCAGGATGACGCCTGGGCTGAGAGTTCGTTGCTGACCGGCGATTGGCAACAGACCGAACAACGCCTGCGCGCCGCCGAATACGCGACCCGCTGGCGAGCGCTGCGGGTGACGCGGGTGACTGACGAGAGCGCGTCGATCCGCTCGTTCGAGTTGCAACCGCTGGACGGTGGCGGGCTGTTGCCGCACCTGGCCGGCCAGTACCTGCCGATCCGGGTGCAGATACCGGGCACTGACGCACCGTTGATCCGCACCTATACCCTGTCGGTCGCGCCGTCGGACGGCCATTATCGGATCAGCGTCAAGCGCGATGGCCGGGTGTCGGGCTACCTGCATGATCATCTGCGCGAGGGCGACACCCTTGAAGCCCGCGCACCGGCTGGCGACTTCACGCTTGATCCAGCCAGCGAACAACCGCTGGTGCTGCTGGCCGCCGGGGTCGGTATCACGCCGATGCTGGCCATGCTCCGCCACCTGGTCTATGACGGGCTGCGTCGCCAGCGATTGCGCCCGGTCACGCTGCTCTATGCGGCGCGCAGCAAACACGATCGCGCCTTTGACCGCGAGCTGGCCGAATTGACCCACGCCGCGAAAGGCTCGGTAAAGCTGATCCGGGTGCTGAGCGATACCGGTGCTGCCCAAGCCGGCATCGACTATGAAGCCTATGGACGCATCGACATGGCGCTGCTCAGCCAGGTGTTGCCGTTCGGCGATTACCAGTTCTACCTGTGCGGCCCTGCCGGCTTTAGCCAGGCGCTGTATGACGGGCTGCGCGGCTATGGCATCGAGGATGAGCGCATCCATGCCGAAGCGTTCGGCCCCGGCTCGCTGCAGCGCAGCACACAGCAGTCTGCCAACGTCCCTGCCCGGCTGCCGCCTGCAACCACGTCGGTCAAGGTGATGTTCATGAACTCACAAAAAGAAGCGCGCTGGCAGCCCGACTCCGGGACCTTGCTGGAGTTGGCCGAGGCACGTGGCCTGGCACCCGAGTTCAGTTGCCGTGAGGGGCATTGCGGGACCTGCCGCACCCGTGTGCTCAAGGGTGATGTCACGTACCTCAAGGAGCCTCAAGCAACACTCAAGGACGATGAAGTGCTGATCTGCTGTGCGGTTCCGGCAGATCAACACACCCCAATCCAGCTTGCGCTATGACCTGTTCCATCCCATCAGGAGTTCAACCATGTCCCGTCCACCGCTGCCACCGTTCAACGAACAGACCGCCATCGAGAAAGTCCGCCTGGCCGAAGATGGCTGGAACAGCCGCGACGCCGCCAAGGTCGCGCAGGCCTATACCCTCGACACCCGCTGGCGCAACCGCGTCGAGTTCGTCAGCAACCGCAGCGACGCCGAAGCCTTTCTGACCCGCAAGTGGAATCGCGAGCTGGAGTACCGGCTGATCAAGGAACTCTGGGCCTTCAGCGGCAACCGCATCGCGGTGCGCTATGCCTATGAGTACCGCGACGACAGCGGCCAATGGTTCCGCGCCTACGGCAACGAAAACTGGGAATTTGCCGAAGACGGTCTGATGCGCGAGCGCCATGCGAGCATCAACGAACAACCGATCAGCGAAGCCGAACGCAAATTCCGCTGGCCACTGGGACGCCGCCCGGACGATCATCAAGGTTTGAGCAGCTTTGGTTTCTGAGCCTGCTCGCCTCCCTGAGCTGCGATAAGGAAGACCGATGGACCGTTGGCAAGCGATGCGCGTTTTTGTCAAAGTGGCGGAAACTCAAAGCTTCGCCAAGGCCGCCCGCCTGGTGCACATGAGTGCACCGGCGGTGACCCGCAGTGTTGCGGCGCTGGAAGAACTGATTGGCGCCCGGTTGTTCGTGCGCACCACCCGCTCGGTGAAAACCACCGAAGCGGGCCAGCGCTACCTGGACGATTGCCGCAGGATTCTCAGCGAGATTGCCGAAGCCGAGGCATCGGCCGCCGGGCACTACGCCGAACCTTCCGGCACCCTGGCAATCACTGCACCGGTGATGTTCGGCCAGATGCACGTATTGCCCATCGTGACCGCCTACCTCGATACCTATCCCGGCATGCGCGCCAGAACCTTCTTCATCGACCGCCCGGTCAACATCGTCGATGAGGGCATGGACGTGGCGATCCGCATCGGCCACTTGCCCGACTCAGGCTTCACCGCGATCCAGGTCGGCACCATGCGCCGGGTCATCTGCGCGTCGCCCGCTTATCTGCAGCGCCACGGCACCCCGCTGACGCCTGCCGATCTGAAGGAGCACCGAATCGTCGTCTCCGACAGTGCCTGGTCGTCACCGGAATGGCGCTTCGCATCCGCACAGCGTCTGCTAGTCACGCCCGCCTTGCAATGCAACACCAACGAAGCAGCGATTGCCACGGCCAGGGCCGGCTGGGGCCTGACCAAGATCCTGCACTACCAGATCGGCCCGGCGCTGCGCGAAGGCAGCCTGGAGATCGTGCTGAGCGACTTCGAAGAACCGCCAGTGCCGGTCTATGTCCTTTACGCACAAGGCCGCCACGCACCGGCCAAGGTGCGGGCGTTCGTGGACATGGCGGTGGCGCAGTTGCGAGGTCATCCACTGTTCAACTGACTCTGCCAGGATCGCAAGACCGTGGCTGACAAACGGATAGCCAAAGGCTTACACGCGGCAGAGAACAATTGCCATTTGCTCCGCCCGACGACAAGCCTATATTTGGATCCAACCACTGGTGAACAGGGAGCTCACCAGGATCAAGGACGATCGACCGTGAAAGGATACTGCCGACAGGGAGTTGGAATGGTCTGGGACAAAAAACCCGCTTCGGCGGGTTTTTTATTGCCTGCATGATGGCGCGCAAGGCCATCCAAGAGGATCATCGGGCGCTGCGAGCAATAGGCTCGTCCGTCCGAATTGAAGTTGCCGGCCAGCCGATGTCCTCTAATGAGAGCCAGCAAGAAACGTGCTCATGTCCTGCGTCCCTTGTGCGATGTTCAGTCACGGCCTGCTAACTCTTCAGCAACTCAGACAGTGTTTTTAAATCACTGCATGTTTATCGATGTACGAAATTTCATACACATCGCTCAAAAAGCCCCTACATCACAGCGCGTCTCGCCCCCCTTTGCAGCGGCGTCGCTACCCAAAAAAATCGAACGTGCAGCACACCGCTGCCCAATGGAGGAAAACCACATACTTTCTATCCGGGAGGGTACGTCATGAACTACAGTGCATTCGCAGCGACCTCTCTGCCGTCTTTTGTGATTACCCGTGCGTTCCCTTTGCTCGGTATTTCCACACTTTTCTCGCTGATTGCTTATACCGCCCCCGACGCGCTGGCGATCGTTTCTTACACGATTGCATTTTTTTCTATTATTGCTGCGACGATACCGGTGCTGCTATCCACAGTCAGCAACACCGTAGCAAGGATCAAAATAGACGCTGAAAAAATGGATGAGTTTTTCTCAGGCGGTTTTACCCTTTCGCTGGCGTTGGGCTTCATCGCTTGTTTGCTGTGCACCATTGCCTTGGCGATCGTTCTTCAGCTGCCGAGCGCCGAGATTCTAGGCAGTGCAACCCTGGTAAATCTATCGATCATTTATATTCCGGCCGCCACGCTTCTGCCAATCAACATCTTCTTACAGTCATTTTCCGAGGCGACCGGCAAAGCTCAACAATCGGCCAAATTGAAAACCCTGATCACGATAACCGGCATCATTTATCTGACCGCATCATTTTCTTGCTGCCCGCCAGAGCATTTTAAATACTACGCACTCGCTTACTTTCTAGTTACAGAAACGCTGTCACTCATCAGCTTTTTGAGCATCAACAAGGGCTATCGTCGCTTTTCAGTAAGCAACGCAGCCTGTGTGGCCTCCCCATTACTAAAAAAAGGGGCGGCCATTGCCGGAGGAATGATCGGGCAAAAAATATATTTCTTTCTAGTCGTGGAGCGGCTTGCAGCTACAAACTTAAGCCTCAACAAAGAGCTATCCGTCACGATGAGCATCATCACTCTGCTGACCATTCCGTCTCTGGCATTCAGTCAGGTGCATAGCATTTACACAAGCTCAGAGCTTTCAGAGAAAAAAAGCAACTACCGTCACGGACTGATCTGGACCGCCGCGCTTAGCACGACAATCACAGCCATAATCATTTTTACCGGCGAAAAAATCTTCAGCCTCTACAGTAACAACTCCGTCATCTATGATAAAAGCCTTGCATGGAGCCTCATAACCTTCACGAACTGCAGCGCTTTCCTGGCACTTGCAACAGGACACTTAAGAGCATTGAACCGCACCACCGCTCCACAATTAATAATCAACGCTCTTATGCTGGGAATGTTGATACCCATCGTCTACGCCATTAACTGGGATTATGAAAAAATAACATTACTTCTTCACCTACAGGCCTCAACGCTGGCACTGGCTTTTTTCATCCTGCACAGCCGAATCATTTCATTACAGAAGGCTAAACCTGTCATTGCTCCAGTTCGCCCCCCTCAACGGACAGTCCCGTGATGCTCCCAACCATCCAGGCAAGAAGGCATTGGCTGGCGTGTTTTCATTGATTGCCCTGACATCTCTCCCGCCCGAATCCATGGGGCGGGAAAGACTCAAGGTGATAGTGCAATGTCAGAGGTACTTCAACCAGGCAATATCCCGGCGTCGCGCCTTGAGCGTCGCGAACCAGCGCACCGCCGGGAACAGCGCCACGGCCAGCAGCACTGAGGCCAGCCACACCGCGCCCATGCCGTCGAAACCGAAGTACTTGCCCTGATTGGTGCCCCATAGCGCCACGGCCATCAGGTAGAGGACTTTCAGCACGTACAGGTGCAGCAGGTAGAAGAACATGGGTGCCGCGCCAAAGATCACCAACGGCTTGAGCCAGGCGCGCTGCTGCCAGCGTTCGAAGGCGATCAGGATCAGCAGACCGATGCCCAGGGTCAGGCTGATGAACAATAGCGACGGCGGGTATTTGGTGATGTTGAAGAAGCTCATCAGCGTCTGCACGCCGGTTTCGCCAACGCTCCAGGGTTTCTCGCCATAACCGTTGAGCAGACGCAGCAGTACAAACACCGTCAACAGGCCCAGGCCTGAGAACAGCAGCTTGCTGCGCCGGCTGGCGGCGTCTGCCTGGCTGGCAAACCACGGGCCGGCGGCGTAGCCCAGCGCGATAACGCCAATCCACGGCAACACCGGATACGAGGTTCTCAGACGCAGGTCTTGGGCGACTTCGATCCAGCCACGATCATGCAGGATTGCCCACGGTACATGCAGGGCCGACTCGATACCGAAGTGCAGGCCGTCGAGCAGGTTGTGACCCGCGACAATCAGTACCCCGAGGCCGATCAGCGCGGCACGCGGCAGGTAGACCAGCGCTGACAGGGCAATCATGCTCAGGCCGATGGCCCAGATCACCTGCAGGTAGATGACCGAAAACGGGAACTGGAAGGTCCAGGCGAAGTTGACCAGGGTGAACTCCAGCACCACCAGAAACAGACCGCGCTTGAACAGAAACGCCGACACATCACCGCGCCCGCTGTATTTTTCACCGAACAGAAACGCTGACAGGCCGGTCAGAAACACAAACAACGGCGCACACAGGTGCGCCAGAGTCCGACTGAAGAACAGCTCCGGAGCGGTGTTGGCGACGTCCATCGGGTCGCCGACCTGGCGATGCAGAAAGAAGGTTTCGCGCACGTGGTCCAGAAGCATGAAGAGAATGATCAACCCGCGCAGGGCGTCGATCGAGCGCAGTCTTGAAGCTGGCTTGGGGGCAACAACGGTGGTCATGAAGCGGTGATGTCCGTGGTAAGGGGTGGTGTGTGATGCCGTGTGGTTTACCCAGGAGCAGCCGGGCGGCGTGAAGTTCTCGCGGCTCAAGCCGCAGCTACAAATGATCGCGCTGATGCCGCTCGCGCAGCTCCTGGCGCTCTTTAGCCTCAATGCACAAACTGGCCGTGGGACGCAGCAGCAGGCGTTTCAGACCGATCGGTTCGCCGGTCTCGGCGCACCAGCCGAACTCGCCACGCACAAGCCGCTCCAGTGCCTCGTCTATCTTGTCGAGCAGTTTCTTCTCGCGTTCCAGCACCCGCAGTTGCCACTGGCGCTGCTCTTCGGCGGCGCCAATGTCGGCCAGGTCGCTGGCGGGTTGGTATTCTCGCAGGTCGATGAACTCGCTGGAAATCCGTGTTTGCAGTTCAGTGCGCTGGCTCATCAGCAGCTCACGAAAGAACGCCTGTTGAGTGCCATCCATGTAGCGCTCGGCCGGCTGGGCCAGCAGTTCCTGTTCAGTCATGGCAATGCCCCTGAGTCATCAGAATTCGTTTTGCAGCGCCTTGTAGCCGCGCACCAGGTCGATATTGGTCCGCGCTACGTCCTCCGAGAACTCCGAGGCCGACACGCTGACCGGCGGAAATTGACTCAGGTCGGTGGCCGGGCCGATCCGCGTGGTGGACGGCACGTAGAAACTGACCGGCAGGTCGCGGCCATCGACCACCGAGTTGTGGCGCACCACACTGCCGTCGCCGACCTTGCAGTTAAACAGCACGCTGTTGAAGCCAATGAACACCCGGTCGCCGACTTCACAGGGGCCGTGAACAATCGAGCGATGGGCGATGGAGCTGTATTGGCCGACGGTCACCGCCGCCCCGGACTTGGAGTGGATCACCACGCCGTCCTGAATATTGGAATTGGCACCGATGACGATCGGCTCCATATCGCCACTGGCATCCACCTCGTCGGCGCGGATGACCGCGTAAGGGCCGACGAACACGTTGTCCTGGATGATGACCTTGCCGCAGATGATCGCGGTCTTGTCGATGTAGGCTGACTCGGCAATGACCGGCAGGTGGCCGGACGGGTTCTTGCGGATCACGCGATTATCCTCAGGTCAGGTAGTTGGAGGTCTGGGCCACCGCATCGTGGGGATGCAGGCTTTCCAGGTGGCGCACGCTGACGCTGGAGGCCGCAAAGCGCCCTTCCAGGGCCTGCTGGATCTTGCGCGCGGCGTCTTCGACGTACATCAGGTTCTGCCCGTTGAGGCGCGCAAAGGCCTGCTCGTCGGCCCGTTTGACCGCGGTCTGCACCGGGGTACCGAGGGCACGCTCGGTGGTGTCGATCAGTTCCATCAGGCGCAGGCCGTCAGCCTGCTCGGGAATACGCACCTGCACCCGCGCCACACTGCGCTGGCTGTGCGGGGTGGCGTGGGAGCCGTTCTCGCGCAGCCATACCGCCACCTCGCCCGGGTCCAGCGCGGCCTGGTCGGCAAAGCGGGTGCGAAACGCCTCTTCGAGCAACTGCCGCGACAGCGCCGCCGAGCACGGGCAGGTCGATGAATAGCTCACCTCTACGGTCACGTCCAATTGCAGACGGCCTTTGCTCCAGACCGCTTCGAGCGTGGCCGGATAGGACTTCCAGCCGCTCAGGCCCGCTGTCACCAGCGCCGGGCGACGGCACAGCAGGCTGAAGGCCAGCCGCAACCGGGCGCGGCTGGAGCGACAGTCGGCATGACTCTCGACCATCGCTTCGAGCAGCGCGTACACGCTTTGCACCGTCAGGGTCTGTTGCTCGGCAAAGCCATCGAGCAAGCGATACAAGCGCGACATGTGAATGCCTTTGACGCTCGGATCGGCAAGCTCGACCTGCACGTCGGCACTGGCATGCAGTGGGTACTTCTGGCCGGGTTCATCCAGGCGCAGGGGCAGTTCGATGCCCTGCATGCCGACCCAGTCCAGAGGCATCAGAGCGGCGGAGATTTCAGTGAGGGCTACGTCGGGGAGGGAGCTGGTCATGATGGCGTACGTCTCGTTCAGGCCAGAGTTTACTCGGGCATCGGCCTGGGCCTGGCAAATTTGAAACAATATAACATCAAATTTAACAACCAAGTCACGCACTATCTTTTTCGCCTTTTCCTGCTCTCGTTCGCAAACGACCGGGTTAGACAGGTGCGCTGCGAATCACAGCCCGGCATACTGCCCGCCCTCAGTGCCTGAAACTCATCAGAAGGAACCGTGCCGTGGCCGTTATCCAGGCGATCCTGCCCATTTTCCTGTTGATCGTACTCGGCTACGGGCTGGGCCTGCGCAAGGTGATCGCCGGTGAAAATGCCAAGGCGCTGAGTACCCTGGCGTTCAAGCTGTTCATGCCCATGGTGCTGTTTACCGGGATGATCAAGGCACCGCTGCACGAGGGGCTGGACCTCAGCGTGCTGGCTGGGTATTTCGTACCGGCGCTGCTGATCTTCATCCTGATCAATCTGCTGAGCCACCGCTGGAGCCAGCGCCCCACGCCATTCGGCCTGACCGCGAGCTTTTCCAACAACATCCTGATCGGCATTCCGTTGGTAGGCTCGCTGTTCGGCCCGCCGGGGCTGTTGCTGCTGTTCACGGTAATCTCGATCCACAGCCTGCTGCTGTTCAGCTTCCACAGCCTCTACGAAACCGTTACCGGCTCGGCGGCGTTCAACGCACGCTCGCTAATTGCCAGCCTGGCCAACCCGATCATCATCGGCCTGTTGGCCGGCATGGCGGTCAATCTGTCGGGTTTGCATCTGCCGCTGTGGGCCGATCAGTTGAGCAACTGGCTGGCCCAGGCCGCCCTGCCCTGCTCGTTGCTGGTGCTGGGCGCCAACCTGTCCGGCTACCGCCTGACCCCGACCCGTGAGGCGCTGAGCATCACCTTCGCCAAACTGGTGCTGATGCCGCTGCTGGTGCTGTTGGCCTGCGTAGTGCTTGGTATCACGGGCATGCCGCGTGCGGTGTTGGTACTGATGGCCGCAGGACCCAGCGGGGTGAATGTGCTGGCCTTCGCCACGACCCAGCAAGACCGCCAGAAGACCAGCTCGGCGATTGCCCTGACCACACTGCTGTCGGTGGTGACCTTACCGCTGTGGATGGGGCTGGCGCACGCGCTGTAAGGAGCCAGCTAGTGGCTCTGCATACAGATTCCGACCGGCTGAACGCGACCGCCGCAGGAGCTGCTTTAGCAGCGAAGATATGTAGAGCGACACATATGTTCGGCTGATATAGGTCAATTCGCGGCTAAAGCCGCTCCTACGGGCACCGTGATCAGTCCGTCAAAATCACCGTGCAGAGCCAGCTAGTGCGCAAGGTAGCCGATCAACCGGGCAACGCTGTCGTGCAGCGCCCCGGAATTATCCAATAACCGCACATCCGGCGCTTCGGCCAGCAACTCGACGGCAAAGCGCGCATTGCGCTGCAAGCGCGCTTCGATTTCGGCCAGCGGCTCGCGGCCTCGGGCCAGCAGGCGCTGGCGCAGGATGTCAGGATCGACGGTAAGCAGGATCGCCAACAGATCGGGGTAGCGTTGCCGGGTGGCGTGCAGGTGGCCGCGTGAGCCATTGACCAGTACATCGTTGCCGGCCGCCAGCCACTGGTCTATTTCGATGGGGATGCCGTAATGCAGCCCATTGGCTTGCCAATCCAGGGCAAACGCGCCTTGGGCCTTGAGGTGCTGGAACTGCTCGACACTGACTGCCTCGGCGGCCTCGCCCACCGCTTCGGCAGAACGGGTGATGACCCGGCGTACTACCTTACAGCCGCGTGCTGCCAGGCTATCGCGGGCGGCATCGAGCAAACTGTCCTTGCCGGAGCCGGACGGCCCGATGAGATAGATCAACCTGCCCGGCATGCCCTGTCCTCTTGTACGATGATTCAAACGCGGCGAATGATAATCGCTGCGCAGCAGAATCCATAGTGCCCTGCTACTGAAGGTCACGGCCCGCTTTGCTTGCCAGGCACACTGATACGATCCTGCAAACGGGCCAGCTCAGCGTCGATGGCGCGCAATCGGGCTTTTTTCTGATCAACGCTCAGCGTGCTGGCCGCCACTTCAGTGCGCTGCTTGAACAACAGCAACTGGCGGATCGGTAGCAACTGATCGTTGTCCGAGGCAATGAACGAGGTTTGCTGCAGCCCTTTGAGCACCGCTTTTTCATGCTCGTTAGCGCCATAGCTCAGCAGGAAGCTGCGAATTTTTGCTCGGCTCGGCTGGCTCAGCGACGTGCGCCACAGGACCGGGTCCGAAGGGATCAACCGGGATTTCCAGATGATCTTCAACTGGCTCAGTTGCTCGGGATGGGTCAGTTGCAGGCGGTCCCAGTTTTCGCTGTTGAAGCTTGCGGCATCAAGTTTACCGTTGGCAACATCCAGCGCATTGGCTTCGTGACTCTGATTGACGGTGCGCTTGAACGCCTTGGCCGGGTCAACCTGCTGGCGAGCGAAAACGTAGTAACCGGGCACCAGATAACCTGAAGTCGAATTCAGGTCGCCGTTACCAAAGGTCAGTTGCGGTGCAAGGCGCAGCAAGTCGCCGACGTTATTGACCGGGCTGTCTTTACGCGCGATCAGCAGACCGTAATAACCAGGCATACCGTGTTCCATGGCGGTCTGGGCGAAAACCTCGGCACCGGAATGATCCACCGCCTCCACCGCAGCCATGTTCCCCAACCAGGCAACATCGATGCGCTGCGCCCGCATGCCTTCGATCAAGTGGGCGTAGTCACTGGCAAACACCGCCTCCACCGGCAAGCCCGTCTGGCGCGTCATGTCGTCGAGCAACGGCTGCCAGATGGCGTGCAGGTTTTCTCTGGACTCGGTGGACAGCAGGCCGAAGCGGATGGCTTGCTCCTGGCCGTGAGCGCTGGTCAGCAGACACAATGCCAGGCTAACGACAGACACCAGCAGACGCACTAGGCGGTGCAACATGCAGAGGCTCCCAAAATGACCAGCAGACTTGATGCCGAGCAGCCTGGCGGATGACAGGCTGCGGCCGCGCGGTGCAACGCAGTGTACCGCACCGCGCTTGTATCACAATTTGTTGCCAATTCAATGACATGCGCCTGCGATCAGCAATCGTTCAGGCGCTGCGGTTCAGATGCGGAACGAGCCTACCAACTGCTGCAAACGACGGGTCTGCTGCTCCAGCGAGTTGCAGGCCTGCAAGGTCAGCTTGAGGTTATCAACGCCTTGCTGGTTGAGGCTGTTGATATGGCTGATGTCCATGTTGATCGACTCGACCACCGCCGTCTGTTGTTCTGTGGCGGCGGCCACCGACTGGTTCATCTCATTGATCTCGTCGATTCGCTGAGTCACGCTGCCCAGACGTTCACCGGCGCGGTTGGTGATGTCGACACTGGACTCGCTGTGACGCTGGCTCGCCAGCATGGTCGTTACCGCGTCCCGGGCACCGGTCTGCAGTTCTTCGATCATGCCCTGCACTTGCTGCGCCGAGTCCTGGGTGCGGTGCGCCAGGTTGCGCACTTCATCGGCGACCACAGCAAAACCACGCCCGGCTTCACCGGCCCGCGCCGCTTCGATGGCGGCGTTGAGCGCCAGCAGGTTGGTCTGCTGGGAAATACCGGTGATCACTTCGAGAATCTGACCGATATTGGCGGTCTTGCCGTTAAGCGCCTCGATGCGCGCGCAGGACTCACTGATCTTGGCTGATAGCTCGTTCATCGCGCCAATCGATTGCTGCACCACCTGACGGCCGTCACCGGCCAGTTGGCTGGCGTCGCCAGACTTCTGCGAGGTCTGCGCCGCATTGCGGGCGATTTCCTGGGCGGCAGCCCCCAGTTCATTGATTGCCGCCGCCACGCTTTCGGTACGGTGCGCCTGCTCGTCGGAACTGCCAATCGATGAGTTGGAAGCCTGGACCACCTGATTGGCCACATCGCCCAGTTGCGCGGCGGTCGACGCCACTTCCCGGATCGAGGTGTGGATCCGCTCGACGAACTGGTTGAACGAACGCGCCAGCTCGCCGAATTCATCCTGGGAGGTGATATTCAGGCGCTTGGTCAGGTCGCCCTCGCCCGCCGCAATGTCACGCATCGCACTGCCCATCTGGTGCAACGGCTGCATCAGCACGCGGATCAGCAGCCCCAGAATCAAGATCACCGCCAGCACCACCACCAGCATCGCAGTGATGGCTGAGCTGCGGAATTCGCCGAGCATCGCATAGGCCGCGTCACGCTCCAGCACCAAGGCCACATACCAGCGGCTCGATGTCGGCCCTTCGACCGGGGTAAAAGCAATGATCTCGGCCTTGTCGGCCGACTCGATTTCGCTGACACCTGCCGCGACCTTCGGGGTGTTGTCCGGGTAGACCTCGCTGAGCGGTTTGAGCACCCGATTGGCGTCCGGGTGAATCAGGATCTTGCCGTCGGCGCTGACAATAAACGCATAACCATGACCGCCAAAGTTCAGCGAATTGATGGTCTTGCTGATGCTCTCCAGGCTGATGTCGGCCGCTGCAACACCGATCATTTGCCCTTGCTGGCTGACCGGGGTCGCAACGGTGACTACCAGTTTTCCGCTGGAGCTGGCGATGTAGGGTTCGGTCACGATGGTCTTGCCCGCGCCTTGCGCCGCCTTGTACCAACCCCGCGCACGTGGGTCATAGTCGGCCGGGCGGTTACCGGCGGGGATGGAGAACATCACGCCATCAGCGCCACCGAAGTAGCTCAACAGGAAGTTCTCGGTGTAGGCCGGCAGGTTGATTGCCCGGCGCAACTGCGCTTGTTCCTTGCCGTCAGCAGCGATCTGCTGGCCCATCGACTGCACCAGTTGGCCACGCCCCTCCAGCCAGGTCTGGATATTCTGGGTGGTCAATGTCCCCAACTGCTGCAATTCGCCCAGCACGTTGGTCTTCAATGTCTGCCGTTGCCGGTAGTCATTGACCACGATAAATACGGTAAACGCCACGCCCACGGTCAGTGCCGCCGCCAGCAGGATCTTCTTGCTGAAACCCAGACTTCTCATCATGTTGACTCTTTCCACAGGGCTGCATCAGGGAGGCAGGCACTTTTTTAAACAGGGGTGTTACCCGGCCAATCCTGCGGCACACAAGGTATAGGTATAACCGGTATAGAGCCCATAACGGCCTCTTGATATCACAGCAACGGCTGTATTTCATGACAAAACGTCCATCGGTCATGAAAAAGCCGCATGGCCTGCCAGCGCGTATGTTGCCTACCGGATGTTATCGGCATTGAAGCTGGGTTCTGCACCCGCGTGTGGATTGTTTCTCAACCTGACGCACGACCCGTGCAAGCCTGGAAATACTGACTATCGTTGCAATCATCCCGACGTGATGAGGATGCGCCCCATGGAGATTGAAAAACTGTTTGCCGACCTGCAGAGCCTGCCCAGCATCCCCAAGGTTGCCCAGGATCTGTTGCTGCAATTCGACAATCCTTCGTCCAACCTGGAAAGTGTTTCACGCAATATCGAAAAAGACCCGGTGATCTCCGCGAAGATCCTGCGGCTGGCCAACTCGGCACGGTTTCGCGGGTCGCGAGAATCGTCGAGCGTCGAAGATGCTGCCATGCGCCTGGGCTTCAATACCCTGCGTACACTGGTGCTGGCTTCAGCGGTAACCGGCGCGTTCAAGGCAGTGCCCAACTTCGATCTCAAAGGTTTCTGGCTGACCAGCTTTCAGGTCGCGGGCGTGGCCCGGCTGCTGGCCAAGCAAAGCGGCGCCGACGCCGAAATAGCCTTCACGTGCGGGGTGATGCACAACATCGGCGAGCTGCTGATCCAGACCGGCGCTCCGGCGGTGGCTGAACGTCTGAACAGCGCTGCAAGATCCGGATCGTCCGGCCGGGTGGCCAACGAGACCCTGCAACTGGGCTTCGGCTATCCGGAGGTGGGCGCAGAGTTGGCCAAGCGCTGGAACCTGCCCAAGGTGATTCAACAAGCCATCGCTTTTCAGGCCCGGCCCATGCAGGCACCCGACAACGCCCCGCTGCCACGGATCATCGCCCAGTCCATCGTGATTTCCGATGCCCTGAACGAACATGGCGGCCCGACCCCGCAAGCCCGCGAAGCGATCAGCGGCCCACTGTTCGAAGGCGTCGATCTGGACCGGTTGTTCGACAGCCTGCCGGCTGTGCTGGAGGCAGACAAGGCATTCGAGCAGTTGTTGAGCTGAGGCGCCGCTGAAGGAGCAGCCGGGCGGCGATCCGCAAAAGGGTTCCCGGCTGAAGCCGGTCGTAGAGCTATCAGATTCAGGCCCCTGCGGTCGGAACATGGCCATCAATCGATGCACCAACGTATAGACTGTGACGAATGTAGTGAGCAGTTCTCATTCGCAGGAGGCTATGGATGGCGACTCGCAGAGCCGTATTGGGTGGCATGGCGGTATTAGGGGCGGGTTTTCTGGTCAGCGGTGCCGGGCGCTTTGCGACGCCGCTCAATCCACCGTTGAGCGGTGCCCCGCCGCAGACCCGCGCTGTCCCGTCCAGCGCCGAGCCGTTGCCGGTGATCGGCATGGGCACCTCGGGCAGTTTCGATGTCGGCACCAGCCAGGCTGAACGCGATCCGCTGCGTGAAGTGCTGAAGACCTTTTTCTCCGGCGGCTCGACCCTGATCGACACGGCGCCCGGCTATGGCCGCGCCGAAACAGTGCTGGGTGACCTGCTTGCCGAGCTGGGCCTGCGTGACAAGGCGTTTCTGGCCACCAAACTGGCCGCGCACGGCCGCCAGGCAGGGCTGGCGCAGTTTCAGCGCTCTCTGGACGCGCTGCGCACCGACAAGGTTGAGCTACTTCAGGTGCACACGCTGCAGGACTGGCAGACCCAACTGGCGCTGATCAATGACCTCAAGGCCGAGGGCAAGACCCGCTACAGCGGAGTGACCCACTATCTGGAACACGGCCATGCAGAACTGGCAGCCGTGCTGCGCCAGAGCCGTCCGGATTTTGTTCAGGTCAATTATTCAGTGTCGACTCGCGGCGCGGAAAAAACCGTATTTCCGGTCGCCCGCGAGCTGGGCGTCGCGGTGCTGGTCAATCGGGCCTTCGATGATGGCAAGTTGTTCGCCCGCGTGCAGAACAAACCGCTGCCAGGCTGGGCCGCCGATGTGGGCATCATGTCCTGGGCCCAGGCGTTTCTGCGCTTTGCCCTGAGCGACCCGGCAGTCACTGCGGTGATTCCCGCCACTGGCCGACCGACTCGCCAGCGCGACAATTTGCTCGCCGGGTTTGGCGAGCCACTCAATGCTGCGCAGCGCCAGTCGCTCATTGACCTGATCGGCTGACCCATGCCCATTGCACTCGCTGCTCGTCTGCGCCGGCTATTGAATGTCAGACCCGGTGAAGAACGAGTCGTCAGTCTGGGCCTGGCCATGTTCATGCTGCTGTTCACCGGCTATTTCATGTTGCGCCCAGTGCGCGAAGTGATGGGGCTGGCCGGCGGGGTCGATAACCTGCAATGGCTGTTTACCGCCACCTTCATTGCCACCCTGGCCGCCCTGCCGCTGTTCGGCCTGCTGGCTTCACGATTGAGCCGCAGGTCGCTGCTCAGTGCGGTATTCGGGTTTTTCGTCCTCAACCTGCTGGCCTTTGCCCTGCTCATCCAACGCGATCCAGATAACGTCTGGACCGGGCGAACGTTCTATGTGTGGCTGTCGGTGTTCAACCTGCTGAGTATCTCGCTGGCCTGGAGCGTGCTGGCCGATGTGTTCAGCAGCGCGCAGGCCAGGCGGGTATTTGCCCTGATGGCCGGTGGCGCCAGTTTCGGCGGCCTGCTCGGGCCGCTGCTGGGCACTGTGCTGGTGGCGCCGCTGGGGCATGCCGGGTTATTGCTGCTGGCCGCCCTGCTCCTGGCTGGTAGCCTGCTGGCGGCCTTGAGCCTGCTGCGCTGGCGTGAGCGTGAGCCGTTGAACGAACAGCGCGCTGAGCAACGCGACAAACCGCTGGGCGGCAATCCGTTTGCCGGTGCCACGGCGGTGCTTCGCTCGCCGTTTCTGCTCGGCATTGCCCTGTTCGTGATCCTGCTGGCCAGCGCCAGCACCTTTCTGTACTTCGAGCAGGCGCGTATCGTTGCCAGCCATTTTCCTGACCGCACTACCCAGACCCAGGTGTTCGGCCTGCTCGACACGCTGGTGCAAAGCCTGGCGATCTTTACCCAGCTGTTTGTCACCGGGCGTATCGCCCAGAAGCTGGGGGTGACCGTCCTGCTGGTGGCGGTACCACTGCTGATCGCTGCCGGGTTCGTGCTGTTGGCGCTGTCGCCGGTGTTTGCGGTGTTCGCAGTGGTGATGGTGGTGCGCCGTGCCGGCGAGTACGCGCTGGTCAGGCCGGGCCGGGAAATGCTCTACACCGTGGTGTCTGCCGAGCAGAAGTACAAGGCCAAGAACTTCATCGACACCGTGGTCTACCGCGGCGGCGACGCGCTCAGTGGCTGGCTCAAGCGTGGCCTGGACCTGCTCGGTGAGCATCCGGCGCTGGCGATGTACATCGGCGCCGGGCTGGCATTGCTCTGGGCATGGGTCGGGTTGCGCCTGGGTCAGGCCCAGCGTCAGCGCGAAGGCAGCAGCATCAGCTACGCACCGCGCGATACAAAGCCCGAATCAGATCCGACTGGGTGATGATGCCCACCAGGCGCTGCTTGTCGTCGATGATCGGAATGTGCCGGTGACCGTTGTCGGAGAACACCGGCACCAGATCCAGCAGCAGCCGGTCGCTGCTCGACACCCGCACGGTGCGGGTCATGATCTGCCCCACGGTACGGACCTCATCGTGCTTTTTCGGCCGCACCAGGGTGCGCAGGCGCCAGGCGATGCCATCGTGCACGTCCAGGTCGATCTGGCCCATGAAATCGGCAACCGTGACAATGCCCAGCAAATGCTGCTGACGGTCGATGACCGGCAAGGCCTTGATACGTCGTTCCCGCATCAACGCCCAGGCTTCGCGCAGCGAGGTTTCCTGGCCGACGCTCAGCGGGTTCTGGGTCATGACATCGCGGCACCGCAGATCACCGACCGAGCGCTGAAAGTTCAGCGCTTCGACCTGCTCAAGGAGCACTTCCAGATCGTCGCGGCTGACGTCGAGGATCTGGTTGTAGCGGTCCAGCACCGCATCCAGATCAGCGCGATGCAAATGGGTCGGCGCCGCCTTGGCCGGCAGCGGCAGATGCGGCCAACTGCGCCCGGTGAGGTTGTTGTAGACCAGCCCGGCCAGCACCATCAGCAACGAGTCGATCAGCACCGGGCTGAAGGCGAACTCAAAGCGGTCGCACCCCATCAGCACCATCAGCAAGGCCGAGGCGCCACCGGGCGGGTGCAGGCAGCGCATCAACAACATCACGGCGATTGCCAGCCCCACAGCCAGCGCCGCGGCCAGGCTGGCATCGGGAATCCACTTGCAGCAGGCAATGCCGACCAGCGCCGACAGGGTATTGCCGCCCACCACCGACCAAGGCTGCGCCAATGGGCTGGCGGGCACGGCAAACACCAGCACCGCACTGGCGCCCAACGGGGCGACCAGCGCCAGAGCCAGCAGGCCGTGTTCATGGGCGGCGTTGCCGTTGAGCCAGAACGCGGCACACACAGCAGCCAGCAGGATACCCAGCGCCGCACCGGTGCTGGCGCGCAGTCGTTCAAGGGCATCAATGGCATGGGGTGCAGGCCAGAATGCACGCAAAAAAGCGCTCAGACGGGCACGCAAACGGGGCTCGGAGGGTGTGGTTTCGGACATTGGGCTCGGCAGTCTGCAAAGTCGGAAAACAGCCGCCAGTGGACCTGGCGGTCAGAATTTGAGCATCCGATGGTAACGCGGATTGCCTGTGAGGGCGAATGGCAAGGGGAAATTCAATTCAAGTTGTGTAGCCCGCGCATTCGCTGGCAACCGGAGCGCCGGTTGCCGACGAATGCAGCACAGGCAGTTATTTCAACTGCAGCCCGGTCAGCAGGGCCTTGTGAAAGCGCTCTGGCTCTTCCATCTGCGGGGCATGGCCCAGGCCCTTGAATTCGACCAGTTCGGCATCGGGAATCAGTTTGGCCACATCCTTGCCCAGTTGCTCATACTTGCCAATCTTCGCCTTGACCTCAGGCGGCGCGATATCGCTACCGATGGCGGTGGTGTCGCGGTCGCCAATCATCAGCACGGTCGGCACCTTGAGGTTGGCAAACTCGTGGTACACCGGCTGGGTGTAGATCATGTCGTAGATCAGTGCCGAGTTCCACGCCACGGCCTGCTTGCCAGGGCCGTTGAACAGCCCGGCGAGCATGTCTACCCACTTGTCGTACTCCGGCTTCCAGCGCCCGTCGTAGTAGGTTTTCTGCTCGTACTGGCGAATGCCTTCGGCACTGACTTTCAATTCCCGCTCATACCACTGGTCTACGCTGCGGTACGGCACGCCGACGGCCTTCCAGTCTTCCAGGCCGATGGGGTTGACCATCACCAGTTTGTCGGTCTGCTCTGGATACATCAGGGCAAAGCGGGTGGCGAGCATGCCGCCGGTGGAGTGACCGACCAGCGCCACCTTGTCGATGCCCAGCTGATCGAGCAAGGCGCGGGTATTGAGCGCCAGTTGCTGAAAGCTGTACTGATAATGGCCAGGCTTGCTGGAGGTGCAGAAACCGATCTGGTCCGGGGCGATGACCCGATAACCGGCCTCGCTCAGGGTTTTGATGGTCGCCTCCCAGGTCGCGCCGCAGAAATTCTTGCCATGCATCAGCACTGCCGTGCGGCCATTGGCTTTGGCGCTCGGCGCGACGTCCATGTAGCCCATTTCCAGTTTCTGGTTCTGCGACTCAAAGGCAAACTGCTTGAGCGGGTACGGGTAGCTGAAGCCTTCCAGACGTTCGCCGTAGCTTGGGGTGGCGGCCTGCACCACGCCGGGCAAGATGATGGCGGCCGCCAGGGCGGCGATCTTTGCAACCTGCATCGGACAACTCCTTTTTCTGGGCCTGGCGTTTGAGCGAAACCCGCACGCCAGACAGGTAGGTGAACCCGGCAATGTACCGGAGCAGGTCTGCACTGCGGCGGCAAAATGCCCTGCCATGCCGAAAAGTCCATTACAAAAGATTAATGCCCGATGCGGGCAGCCGCTGGACGCCGGGGCGGGTGGCTTCTTAGACTTGGCGGCGACTGACCGGCGTGTTGGGTCCGGCTGAAGGAATCCTCTCGATGAATCGTAACGAGCTGCGCAAGGCGGATATCAACCTGATGGTGGTATTCGAAACCCTGATGCAGGAACGCAATGTGACCCGTGCCGCCGAAAAGCTGTTTCTCGGCCAGCCGACGATCAGTGCCGCGCTCAACCGGCTGCGCAATCTGTTGGGCGACCCGCTGTTTGTCAGGGTCGGCCACCGTATGGAACCCACCGCCCGTGCCCACGAGATCCTCCGCCACCTGACCCCGGCACTGGACGCGATGTCCATGGCCTTGAGCCTGACCCGTGAGTTCGAGCCGGCGCAAAGCACCATGACCTTTCGTATCGGCCTGTCGGACGATGTGGAGTTCGGTCTGCTGCCTGCCCTGCTCCGCGCCCTGCGCCAGGAAGCGCCAAACGTCGTGCTGGTGGTCAAGCACGCTGACTACTGGAATATCTCCGAGCTGTTGATGTCCGGCGAAATCACCGTAGGCGTCTGCCTGACCCGCGATCTGCCGGCCAATGCCAAACGCAAGCGCCTGCGCAACTGCCAGCCAAGGGTGGTGCGCGCCGACTATTCGACCACGCCGATGAGCCTGGACGAGTACTGTTCACGGCCACACGTGGTGGTCTCGCATGTAGCCAGTGTCAGCAGCTTCGCCGATGAGTGGCTGGAAGCCATCGGCCGCAAGCGCCGGGTGGTGATGTCGGTACCACGTTTTACCAGCCTGCCCGCACTGCTGGCCGGCACTGACCTGATTGCCAACCTGTCGGACTTTACCGCCACGGCGATGAGTGAACTGGGCTTGCTGCGGGATGAGGCGCTGCCCTTCGAGACACCAGGGCTGGACCTGTCGATGAGCTGGCTGAGCGTGATGGACAACGACCCGGCCGAACGCTGGCTGCGCGAGCGGATCGAGGCGTTTATGGGGGAGCGGGGATAAAAGCTTCGCGTAGAAATGCTTCGCGGCTGAAGCCGCTCCTACGGGGTCAACCCGTGTAGGAGCGGCTTCAGCCGCGAATAGGTACAGCGCTAATGACGCGATGAATCAGCCGAAGCGACCGGTGATGTAGTCTTCAGTCTGACTCTTGCTCGGCTTGGTGAACATGGTGTCGGTGTCGCCATGCTCGATCAGTTCACCCAGGAACATGAACGCGGTGTAGTCCGAGCAACGTGCTGCCTGTTGCATGTTGTGAGTCACGATGATCACGGTGAACTGCTCTTTGAGTTCGGTGATCAACTGCTCGATACGACCGGTAGAGATCGGGTCCAGCGCCGAGGTCGGTTCGTCCAGCAACAGCACCTGCGGACGCAGGGCGATGGTCCGGGCGATGCACAAACGCTGCTGCTGACCGCCGGACAAACCGGTGGCGCTCTGCTTGAGCTTGTCCTTGACCTCATCCCACAGCGCGGCGCCGCGCAGTGCCTGTTCCACCCGCTCTTCCATCTCGCGACGCGAGAGTTTCTCGTGGTGGCGGATGGCGTAGGCGATGTTGTCAAAGATCGACATCGGGAACGGCACCGGCTTCTGGAACACCATGCCGACGTGGCTGCGCAGGCGGTTCATCGAGTAGCCAGGGTCGAGGATGTTCTCACCGTTGAGCAAGACTTCGCCACGCGCTTCCTGCTTGGGGTACATCGAGTAGATACGGTTGAACACGCGCAACAGGGTCGACTTGCCGCAGCCGGACGGGCCGATGATCGAGGTGATGCGCTTCTCGGGGATCACCATGTCGATGGACTTGAGCGACTTGTGATCGTTGTAGAAGAATTCCAGGCCACGTACCTGAATCTTGGTTTTTTCGTTCGCAAGAGAAAGAGTGTTCATCAGGACGCCTTATTGCGCAGAAGAATTAAGCGAGAAGCGAGGCTCAGCAGCAGCACGAACAGGGTCATGATCAATGCGCCAGCCCAGGCCAGGGAGTGCCAGTCGTCGTACGGGCTCATCGCGTACTGGAAGACCACCACCGGAACGCTGGCGATCGGTTTGAGCAGGTCGCTGCTCCAGAACTGGTTACCGAACGCGGTGAACAGCAGCGGCGCGGTTTCACCGGTGATCCGCGCCAGCGCCAGCAGCACACCGGTGACCACACCGGCCTTAGCGGCACGCAGCACGATCTGCAGGGTCAGCTTCCATTGCGGCACACCCAGCGCCAGCGCGGCTTCACGCATGGTGGTCGGTTGCAGTTGCATCATTTCGTCGGTGGTCCGTACCACCACCGGGATCACCAGCAGCGCCAGGGCAATAGCACCGGCGATGGCCGAGAAACCGACGGTGTGGCCGCTGAATTTGTTGAGCGGCAGGATCACCACGGTGTAGACGAACAGGCCCAGAACGATCGACGGCGCCGACAACAGAATGTCGTTGATAAAGCGCACCGCGTTGCCCAGTTTGGAGTAACGGGCGAACTCGGCCAGCCAGACACCGGCCATCAGACCGATCGGAGTACCAATGACCAGGCCGATCAGCGACATCAGGATGCTGCCGTAGAAGGCGTTGGCCAGACCGCCTTCGACACCCGGCGGCGGGGTCATGCTGGTGAACAGTTGCAGGTTCAGAGCACTGACACCTTCAACGATGGTGGTAATCAGGATCCATACCAGCCACAGCAGGCCGAAGCCGGTCGCGGCGCAGCTGAGCACCATGGCGATGTTGTTCTTGAGCGCGCGAACCCGGTACAGGTTCTCGTTGGCTTTCTTGTCGCTCATAGGCCCTCCTTGCGCGACAGGCGAGACAGCATCAAGCGGGCCAGAGCCAGCACGATAAAGGTCACAACGAAGAGCAAAAAGCCCAGCGCGATCAGCGCCGAACGGTGCAGGTCGGTGTAGGACTCGTTGAATTCGTTGGCGATGACCGAAGCAATCGAGCTGCTTGGCATCATCAGCGATGGGGAGAACTGGATCGCGTTACCCAGTACAAAGGTTACCGCCATGGTTTCACCCAATGCGCGGCCCAGACCGAGGAACACGCCGCCGACCACCGCCGAACGGGTGTAAGGCAGGACGATGTCCCAGACCACTTCCCAGGTGGTTCCGCCCAACGCATAAGCCGACTCCTTGAGAGTGGTCGGTACGGTGCGGAACACTTCCTGCATTACCGAAGTAATGAATGGAATGATCATGATCGCCAGGACGATACCGGCGGTCAGCATGCCGATACCCAGTGGCGGCCCCTGGAACAGCACCCCTACCAGTGGCAGCGAGCCCAGTACGTCGTTGATCCAGGGAGAAATATGTGCGGCCATGAACGGGCCGAAAACGAACAGGCCCCACATGCCGTAGATGATCGAAGGAATACCGGCCAGCAGCTCGATGGCCGAGGCGATTGGCATGCGCAACCATGGCGGTGCAACTTCGGTCAGGAAGATGGCGATACCGAAACTTACCGGTACAGCGATCAACAAGGCCAGAAACGAGGTCACCAGGGTGCCGTAGATCGGTACCAGGGCGCCAAACTTGCCTTCGTTGACGTTCCATTCAGTGCTGGTCAGGAAACCGAAACCAAAGGTTTCGAAAGCCAGCTTTCCACCCCATAGAGTAGATGCCGCGATACAGCCCAGCAGTATCAGTACCAGCATCCCCGAAGCCTGCAGGGTACGCCGGAACCATACGTCATGGCGATGATCGCGCTGGGCGCGCTTTTCGCTGTCGGACTCGGCAGCGGTAAGCTCGGCGGACAGGTATTGGGTGTTTTCAGTCATTTCGATCCACTCGCAAGGGAAAGCCCCCGTCACCAGCTTGCATGGCTGATGACAGGGGTGAGCTACAAACTTGAAGCGCTGTTACTTGAACTCGGCTTTCCAGTAGTTCTCTACACGCTCAACCAGCGACTTCGGCAGAGCGACGTATTCCAGCTCTTCGGCTTGCTTCTGGCCGTTTTCCAGGGACCATTTGAAGAAGTCAAAAGCAGCTTTGCTCTTCTCTTCGTTCTTGGCCTGCTTGTACATGATGATCCAGGTGGTGGCAGTGATCGGCCATGCCGCTTCACCCGGTGCGTTGGTCATGATCAGACCAAAGTCCTTGGCGCTCGCCCAGTCAGCGGTGTCAGCAGCGGCAGCGAAAGCCTTGGCGTCTGGCGTGATGAACTTGCCAGCGGCGTTTTTCAGCTGGGTGTAGGCCAGCTTGTTGGTGGTGGCGTAGGAGTGCTCTACGTAACCGATCGAACCTTTGATCTGCTTGACGTAAGCAGAAACACCTTCGTTACCCTTGCCGCCCACGCCCACTGGCCATTGAACGGTAGAGCCGAACTTCAGCTTCTCGTTGAATTCCGGGCTGACTTTGCTCAGGTAGTTGGTGAAGTTGTAAGTGGTGCCAGAGCCGTCGGAGCGACGAACAACGGTGATGGCGGTGTCTGGCAGGGTCAGGCCAGGGTTCAGCGCGACCAGCGCCGGGTCGTTCCACTTCTTGATTTCACCCAGGAAGATCTTGGCCAGCGACGGGCCGTCGAGCTTGAGCTTGCCGCTCTCAACGCCTTCAACGTTGACGATTGGCACGATACCGCCGATCACGCTAGGGAACTGGCCCAGGCCGGCAGCAGCCAGGTCTTCAGCCGACATAGGGGCATCGGAAGCACCGAAGTCAACGGTCGCGGCCTTGATCTGAGCGATACCGCCGCCCGAACCGATCGACTGATAGTTGATGCGGTTCTCGGAGTTCTTGCTGTAGTCCTGGGACCACTTGGAAATCACCGGAAAAACGAAACTCGAACCTGCGCCCGTTACGTCGACCGCGTGAGCCATGCCACTCAGGCAAAGCGAAGCGAGCAGGACAGACAAGCGTGTTTTAGTCAGCAGTGTCACGGGAATACCTCGATCCAGGAGAAAGTTTGGTGGTTACCAAGAAGGCCCGATGCGGATTTAAAACCTGAAATGTTTCTGTTTAATGACAAACAGTCGACATCGCGTGCCGCGCCCCGCTTTTTACTGCTTTCAAAGGCTGAAAAAAACTGCTGAAAAGCGCGTATCACCCCGTGTTTACGGGAGGTTCATGAGCAGCAGTCAATTTAGTGGCAAACCGCCAATACTCAGCGATAGCCGATAGCCATCTCTGTAGCAGAACTGTCAAAAACCTGTTTTTCGAGCATTTTCAGGACGGCAGCGGAGAGAGAAAAAGCAACGCTACACGCCGCCATTTATGGGGTGGTATTAATGCAGGTGCGGAGATTGGTCTACCGTTTGTCGGCTGGCATGGCACCTGGACACGACTGCCCATGCCCAACACATGTACGCCCTACCCCTACAGGAGTTAACACCATGACCATGCGCACGAACCGCCTGACTGCTCTGGCCCTTGCCGGCTTGTTGACTGCTTTTACCGGAGCCGCCATGGCCGGCTCCACCGGCCCGACCAACCCGGTCAATCCGAACGCCACCAAGCTGCCAGGCACTGATGCGGCACCGACCACTGACCGCAACAGTTCCAATACGCAAGGTGCCAAGACCACCCCACGTGAGTCCGGCACCGATGTGCAACACGGTTCGGATCACGGCAAAACCAGCCATGACAACCATGGCACCAGCACTCCGAAAGCCACCACGACGCCGTCCGGCAAACCTGTCGTGGAGTGACCTCTGGCGGGGCGAAGCACTGGCTTCGCCCGCCGCGTTGAAATGCTGCGAACTGACACTCGGGTCGCTTGCCAAGCCTGCGTGATAGCCCCGCGTGATAGCTATGACAAACAGGGCGTTTGCAGCGTCCCTTCCATCACCGGGATGGCGTCTGCCGCTCGTTGCACGTATTCATCGGCATTGAGCGCCCATTGCACGTAACACACCTGCACCGGCATATCGTGGCTGGCACAGAACTCAAGCCAGCGCAGCTGGTTGTCCTGCAAGCGGTCGCCGGGGCCTTTGACCTCGATCATTCGGTAGCGGCGCTGGTCCGGATAAAACTGGATCAGGTCCGGCATGCCGGCACGATTGGCCTTGATATCTTGCAGCAAGCGCTGGAACCACTGGCGCAAATGCTCGGCGGGCAGGCACAGCAAGGCCAGCTCCAGCAGCTCCGGGGTCAGTACGTTCCAGAACACGAAGGGCGACTGCAAGCCAAACTTGCTGCGGTAGTGGTCACGAATGATCGCTTGCCAGGCATCGGAATCAAGCGCCGCCAGGCAGGCATCGAATAACGGCATGCGACGCGCATGAAAATCCGGGCTGTGCAGGTCGCTGGGGCCAGTATGGAAAGGATGAAAGAATGCGCCCGGCAGCGGCGCGAAGATCGCCGGCCAGCACAGCAGGCCAAACAATGAATTGATCAGGGTGTTCTCGACGTAATGCACCGAGGCGCCCTCCTCGGCCAGATGCCTGCCAGCCAGGTGCTCTACACTCAAACCGGGTTCCGGCGGCAGGTTCAAGTCGATACGCACAGGCTCACGCGCCTTGGTCCGGCGCTCGACGGTCAGCCCGAGCTTGCGCTGCAGGCGCGGCAGCACACGTTGCAGGTGCTGGACCTCGGCGTCACTTTCCGGCGCGCTGCGGGCCAGTTCGAGCAGCACCATGGCCTGACTGTACTCAGCGCTGCGCTCCAGCACCCGGATACGCCGCGAACGCGCACCGGGATAGTCACACCCGGCATATACCGCCAATGCCAGCGGCCAGTCTTGCAGGCGCTCGGCCTGCTGACCGATATGAAACAGCAACTTGTTGCGGCGCATGCGCAACCACGCATTGTCAGTGTCGATGGCCAGCGCGCGCTCAGCCAGATCAGCGAGCACCTCGCCCAGTTCCAGCGCTTCGCGGCAGGCATGCAGTTGCAGGCACACGTCGATATCGGCGCGGCAGACAATGCCGCGCGAGTCCTGGGAAAAATCCACCGTCTCGTAGCGATACACGCCCAGGTCGGCGAGTACGAACTCCGACCATTGCTGGTGCAGGTTGCCGAAGTACAGCAGCCGCAGGCGATCGCACACCGGCATGATGGTCAGGCTCAAAACCTGGTCATCAAGCTGCGGATACCAGCAGGCCAGTGGTTGTGCCTGCGAATGAACCGGCAGCAGTTGCTCGAGCCACTGGCTCTTGCGCTGCGCGCCCTTGATGGGGTGGGCCTTGAAGCAATCTGCCAGTTCATCCTTGCGCAACAGGCCGAACACCTGCTGGAGATCCAGCGCAGGCTCAACATCGATCCAGCCGAGCTCCAGTAGCGGCTGCACGGCCAGAAGCGTGTCACCCAGCTCGGCATAATCGAGTTTGCTGGCGCGAAACAACACCCCTTTGCGCATCACCATGCGCACCAACAGCCCCTGAGCACTGACCGGCAAGCGGGCAAAGGCTTCGATGAAACGGCGCTCCTGCTGGTCGAGCAGGTCGTCATAGCGCAGCGTGATCCAAGCCAGCACCTGCTGGAAGTTGACCAGGTAATACAGCGGGTTATCGAGAGGCGAGCTGTTCACAAGCGGTATCGGGCAACGATGGAAATGGCACCAAGGATACTGGCTATTTATACACAATGCAGCCGGCTACCACTCGGCCCGATCAGTGGCAAGACGCCCGTCAGCCTGTCATCCTTGCACGATGCCCACCGTTGAGGAACGCCATCATGCCTGCACCGCTGATCTATCTGGCCGGCTTCGATGTGTTCCGGCGCAACCCGATTGAACACGGCCGCTACCTCAAGGATCTGTGCGCCGCCCACGGCATGCAGGGCTTGTACCCGTTCGACAACCAGGTCGAACCGGGGCTGGCGCCTCAGCAAACCGCCCAGCTGATCTATCAGCAGAACATCGGCATGCTGCAACGCTGCACCGCGGTGCTGGCCAACCTCAATGCCT
This sequence comes from Pseudomonas sp. StFLB209, assembly GCF_000829415.1. NCBI lineage: Bacteria > Pseudomonadati > Pseudomonadota > Gammaproteobacteria > Pseudomonadales > Pseudomonadaceae > Pseudomonas > Pseudomonas sp. StFLB209. The sequence continues at coordinate 5,878,787 of NZ_AP014637.1, forward strand.
TTCGCGGCCTGGAGCCGGACTCCGGAACCGTATTCGAGATCGGCATGGCGGTCGCGCTGGGCAAACCGGTGTGGGCGTACTGCAAGCCGCTGGTGCCCTTGCGCGAACAGGTTGCCCACGATCAACAAGGCTATGACCAGCAAGACCTGCTGGTCGAAGACTTCGGCCTGCCGCGTAACCTGATGCTGGCCTGCAGCTGGGTCGGCGTCAGCACCAGTGTCGAGCTGGGTGCTGAAGCGCTGGCCCGTTACCTGAGCCGGACCGGCAGCTTCAGTTGACTGAGGAGGAGCCGATATCGCCCGTGTCCAGCTTGTCAGCGTCAGCAAAATCGTCCAGGCCGAGCAAGTCTGGGTCGAGGTAGATTTCAGCGTCCGGGTCTTCGTCGGCGTCGGCATCGTTCAATGGCGAGCGGTCACCGCCGAAGTGCAGCTCAAGGCGAATCAGGGCCGGATGGGGAAATGGGCAGTCCATGGCGGGGCTGGCGTGGTACATCGTGTTCATGCTCCTGTGTGTAACGTCTCAAGCAATTGTTATATCAGCAAAATCAGGAGCGCGCGCGCGGCGCGGCGGCAAAATTTCGGGTAAATCTGTTCGATGCTCAGGATTCAGGTCCTGATCACGCCCAACTGAGAAAATCCCGGCCATGGTCGCGCAACAGCGCCAGCATGTCCTGCGCCGCCGGCGTCTGATAAGCGCCACGCCGCACGGTCACCCCGACGGTACGCTTCATGGTCGCTTCGCTGATCGGCACCACCCGCAAGTGCTGCATGTTGTGGCCATATTCGACACTCTCCCGGGCAATGAAGCTGAGCAGGTGGCTCTGGGCAATCAGGCCGGGCAACAGTGAGATGGAATTGGCCTCGATCTGTACCACCGGCAGCGGCAGGTTGTGGGCGGCGAACGTGGCGTCCAGCCATTTGCGCGACGACACGCCAATCGGCGGCAGGACCCAGCGGTAGTCACACAGGTCACGCATCTGCAAGGCACTGTCGAACACCGGATGCTGCGGGCTGGCAATCACCACCAGTTCGTCGTCGAACACCGGAAAACTGATGAGCTGTTCGCTGTCGGGAATCAGCGAGCAGATGATCATGTCCAGTTGCCCTTCGTTAAGCGCCTCGCGCTGCAGGTCGTCCTGGCCGATCACCAGCTTGAAGGTCAGGTCCGGGGCGCGCTGTAACAGCGCCTGGGTCAGCTTGGGCAACAGGTGTTCGGCCATGGTCGCCGCGCAACCTACGCGGATAGTGCCAACCAGGCCGCTGGCAAAATCGCGCACTTCCCGTTGCGTCTGGGCGATGCTCAGTTGCAACTCCTTGCCGCGGGCCTTGAGCAGCTCACCGACCGGGGTGAGCTTGATGCGTCGCCCATCACGCTGGAACAACCGGGTACCGAAGGACTCTTCGAGACGCTGGATGCTTTTGGTCAGTGCCGGCTGGCTGCGGTTGAGCTTCTCCGCCGCCCGGCCCAGATGCCCCAGCTCTGCAATGGTTTCGAAATACGTCAGGTCGCGCAGGTCCATAATCGATCAACAATAGTTATAGATTCATGATTATTAGAAAATAGACTTGATGATTTCAAGCCCGGATAATTGCCGCATCTGATCCGCAATGGATCGCGTCATCTGCCTGGGAGAATCCTCTTGCCTCGCGCCGCCTCACTCGCGCTACCCGCCCTTCCCGCCCCGGCCCAATGGGTCGCCCTTATTCTTGCCGCCGGCCTGGCCGGTCAACTGTTCAGCGCCGCTCATGTGCCGGCCGCGTTGTTTCTCGGCCCGATGCTGGTTGCCATCGGCTTTGGCGTTGCCGGCGCCAGCATTCGCCTGCCCAAAGCGCTGTTCCAGCTCGGCCAGGGCACCGTCGGGGTGATGATCGCCCACGCCATGAGCCTCAGCGTGTTGCTGATGGTCTTGCAGGACTGGCACATCATGTTGCTGGGCACCCTGCTGACCGTGTCGCTGAGCGCCGTGGTGGGCCTGGTACTGGTGCGCTATGCCGGGATCCCGAGCCACACCGCCGCGTGGGGGACCTCGCCCGGTGCGGCCTCGGTGATGGTTGCCATGTCGGAAGACCACGGGGCTGACCCGCGAGTCGTGGCGACCATGCAGTACGTGCGGGTGGTGCTGGTGGTGATGGTCGGTGCCCTGGTCAGCCACTGGCTGGGCGCTTCGGTGGGCGGTGCGCAACTGCAGGCCAGCGCCAGTCAGGCGCAAGGCCTGAATCTCACTGACATCGCGTTGAGCCTGGCGGTCATCGGTGCGGGGGTCTGGCTGGGCTCACGGCTGCCGGCCGGGGTATTGCTGGTGCCGCTGCTGCTGGGGACCGCGTTGCAATTGTCCGGGGTGTTACAGATCGCCCTGCCCGGCTGGCTGGTTGCCTTCGGCTATGGCGCAATCGGCTGCTATGTCGGGCTGCGCTTTGACCGGCCAACGGTGCTGTATGTCTGGCGCCATCTGCCGATGATGTTGCTGGCTTCGCTGCTGCTGATTGCACTCTGTGCGCTGTCGGCGTGGCTGATCGCCGTATGGCTGGACAAGGATTATCTGTCGGTGTACCTGGCGACCAGCCCCGGCGGGCTGGATGCCATGGCGATCATCGCCATCGATACCCATGCCGATGTGGGGTTCGTGCTGGCGATGCAGACACTGCGGTTGTTCGGCGTGATTCTGACCGGCAGTTTTCTGGCCAGACAGGTGATTCGCTGGAGTGGCCGGCCGTAGCAGCTGCTTCAGCAGCGAAGGCTTCCCGGCTAAAGCGGATCGCCGCCCGGCCGGTCCTACGAAATCCGTGTTTGCTGGGTGACAGCGAGGCGGCGGGCGATCTCCTACACCGCTCCCTTCCCTGCCAGCCCACTGGCCAGGCTCGGTGCCAGGGGTCGCAGCGGCAGCAACACCGCCTGATAAGCGTGATACAGATCCGGTTTGCCCTCCCAGATGATCGCTGCCGGCCGGTTGAGCTCATCCAGTTCGTGATGCCAACTGCCGTGTTCATAATCCATCAGACGTGTCTCATTGAACTCCCAGAACCGCCGGTACCACTGCTCGAAGACTTCCTCACCAGTGTGTTGCAGTAAGGCGGCCGCAGCAGCAACGGCCTCGCAATGAGTCCAGTGCAGACGCTGGCGGATCACCGGGCGGCGTTGCTCATCCAGGGTGTAAACGATGCCGGGGGCGCCATCGACCTGCCAGCCGTGCCGGCAGGCGCTGTCGAACAGTTCACGGGCATGTTTGGCCAGCCAGCCGGGAGCGTTGCAGCGTTCGCGTAGCAACGCCGCCTCAAGGTGCAGCAACAGCCGCGCCCACTCGAAGCCGTGGCCCGGCGTGGTGCCATACGGGCGAAACGGGTCGGCCGGGTTGTCGCGGTTGTAATCCGGTAACGGCTGCCAGGTGCGGCTGAAATGCTCGATGACCTGAAAGTCATTGGTCGCAGCATGCTGATGGATCAGCCGTTCAATAATGCGCAGCGCACGATCGAGCCATTGCGCATTGCCTGTAACGTCGGCCAGGGCCAGAAACGCTTCAGTGCCGTGCATGTTGCTGTTGGCACCGCGATAGTGCTCTTCATGCTGCCAGTCGCGGGAGAAGGATTCACACAGCGCGCCCTCTGCTTCGCTCCAGAAGCGCTCAACGATCACCGCCTGCACCTCGTCGAGCAATGCCTGGGCCCCAGGCCGGCCGGCGACAACGGCCGAGCTGCCCGCCAGCGCCACAAAGGCATGCAGGTAAGCCTGTTTGTCTGAGTTGCCGCCCTCATCCAGCGGCGCATCGAACCAGCCGCCGTGCAACTCATCGCGCAGCGGCCCCAGCAACGCGGCCAGGCCGTGGTCGATGAGGTCGGCAAATCCGGGAATACCCTGGATATGCGCCAGCGAAAAACAATGGACTAACCGGGCAGTATTGAGGGTCTGGGCACGGGCGCCGACCATCAGCCGACCATAGTCGTCCAGATCACCGAAACCGTTTTCGAGCCGAGCCGCTCTGGCAAAGCCCAGCAGGCGCCTGCCTTCCTGGCCGAGCCATTGCTGATGGGTGGGGGTGTGCAGCCAACTGCTGAAGGTGTGCGCGGTGCGATGCTTGTCCATGACGCTGTGGCCCTCCTCAACCTGAGGGGCACCTCTAAAAACTACCCGCTGGCTGGACGCCTGCGGCGCTACGCGCGCCATCGCTGCGTTAAAACCAGGCTCAGGATGCTCATTTACAGCCGTAAAGTCGAGCGCGACTCCGACCGTTCCTCGCCTGTTTTTGCCTTGCGCTGACCGCCTCGCCTACGTTTTTAGAGGCACCCTGACGATGGTCAGGCTGGGGATGGAGCACCTGACCGACCGGGGCCATCATGCGCGCCCTGGCCGGTCACGAGCAAGCCGTCAGACTTTGAACCGCGCGACCACCTGACTGAGATCACCGGCCAGGCGCGACAGCTCGTTGCTCGACGCGCTGATCTGGTTGGCGCCCTGGGTCGATTGCATCGACAGGTCACGAATGTTGACGATGTTGCGGTCGACTTCGCGCGCCACTTGCGCCTGTTCTTCCGCAGCGCTGGCGATCACCAGGTTACGTTCGGAGATCTGATTGATCGATTGGGTAATCTCGCTCAGCGAGTCACCGGCGCCCTTGGCCATTTCCAGCGTGGTGCCGGCTCGCTCGCGACTGGTGAGCATCGACTCCAGCGCCTGGGCCGAACCATTGCGCATGGCGTTGACCATGGCGTCGATTTCCAGCGTCGACTGCTGGGTGCGATGGGCCAGTGCCCGCACTTCATCGGCAACCACCGCGAAACCACGGCCGGACTCACCGGCCCGCGCAGCTTCGATGGCCGCGTTGAGCGCCAACAGGTTGGTCTGCTCGGCGATCGAACGAATCACGTCCAGAACCTTGCCGATGTCCTGGGACTGATCAGCCAGGTTCTGCACCAGGGTCGAGGTGCTTTGCACGTTATCGGTCAGGGTCTGGATCGACTGCACGGTGTCCAGCACCCGTTGCTGACCGGCCTTGGCCGACGCGCTGGAATGGTTGGACGCATCGGAGGTGGACACCGCATTGCGCGCCACCTCTTCCACCGCCGAGGTCATCTCGTTGACCGCCGTGGCGGCCTGGTCGATCTCGGCGTTCTGCTGATGCAGGCCGCGGTAGCTGTCTTCGGTCACCGAGTTCAGTTCGGTGGCCGCTGAAGCCAGTTGGGTGGCGGAGCTGTTGATGTGCTGCATCGCCGAACGCAGGTTGTTCTGCATCTGCTGCAAGGCACGCTGCAGACGAGTGACCTCATCTTCGCCGTCAACCACGATGTCATGGGTCAGGTCGCCGTCGGCCACATGTTCGGCGGCGCGCACCGCGCTTTCCAGCGGTCGCACGATGCCACGGGTCAGCCACAAGGCCAGGGCGATGGTGGCCAGTGCAGCGATCACCACGAAAAGGATGACGATATTGCGCGACCTGTAGTACTGCGCTTCGGCAGCCTGGCCTTCGGCTTCAATCTTTTTGGTGTAGTAATCGCCAAGGTCGGCCAGTTGCTTGCCAGAACCATCAACGATGGTCTTCATGTCCACCTGCAGCAGCTTGTTCAGGCCAGCCAGGTCTTTCTGCGCGGCCAATACAAAGGAGCGGTCAAGCCCTTCGCGGTACTGGTTCTGGGTGGTGCGAAACTGGTCGGCGAGCACCTTTTCTTCAGGGGTGTCGACGAACTTGTTGAGTATCTCGAGCTTGCCGTCCAGATCTTTCAGACGGGTGTCCATCTGGCCCTTGTAGGTACTGACATTGGCAGGGTCCTGGTCCAGGGCCATGCGCAGGGAGATCGTGCGGATGCGCAGCATGATTTCACGGATGTCAGAGACCGCGCGCATGCTCGGCACCCAATTGGTTTCAACAGCAACTTCGCTTTCACGGATGGTCTGCATCTGCGCCAGGGCAAACCAGCCAAGCAGAGCCACAAGCAGAGAAATCAAGGTAAAACCCAGTCCCGCACGGCGGGCGATGGTCAGATTGCGTAGATTCATGGCTACGGCTCTTTGTTATGGAATGGCAGGTCATTGGCGGTTGTCGGACAACCCCATCTCGCTATCGGCCTGCCGAACCGCATCTTGAGCGCCTTCTGCCATCATTTGTTACATGTGTTTCAGTCGCTGGACACAGTATTATTATCAGACCGCAGGGTGCGGCCGGGCGGCGATCCGCTGTAGGAGCGGCTTTAGCCGCGAAGGATTTAGCCGCGAAGGCTTCCCGGCTAGAGCGGATCGCCGCCCGGCCGGTCCTACGAGGTCCGTATTTGCTGGGTGACAGCGAGGCGGCGGGCGATCTCCTACCGGCTGGCCAGGTTCCACAACAGTGCCAGGTCACGTGCCCGATCATGCAGCAGGCCGGGCGCATTGCGGCAGGCTTCGTCCAGGCTCATGGGGCCGCTGGCCAAGGCGAATGCGGCATGAATGCCATGCGCGTACAACTGCTCGTAGCCTTCACCGAGGGTGCCGGCCAGGACAATCACCGGTACATTGTGGCGCGCCGCGAAGCGCGCCACGCCCAGCGGTGTCTTGCCGCGCAGGGTCTGGGCATCGAACCGCCCTTCTCCGGTGATCACCAGGTCAGCGCCTTGCAGCGCCTGCTCCAGACCGGTCAGCTCCGCAACCACCTCGACCCCTGGGCGAAAGCTGGCCTGCAAGAACGCCTTGGCCGCAAACCCCATACCGCCCGCCGCACCACTGCCGGGGCTGTCACGCAGGTCACGACCGAGCACCTGTGCACAGTGATCGGCGTAATGCCCCAGCGCAGCATCAAGTGCCAGCACCTGTTCAGCATCAGCGCCTTTTTGCGGGCCAAAGGTGTGCGACGCACCGTGCGGGCCGCACAGCGGGTTGTCGACATCAGCGGCAATCTCGAAACGCACCTCGGCCAGCCGTGGGTCCAGGCCGCTCAAGTCGATCCCGGCCAACTGCGCCAGCGCCAGACCGCCTGGCGCCAGCGGTTGCCCGGCCTGATCGACAAATGCCACCCCCAGCGCCGCCAGCATGCCGCTGCCGCCATCGTTGGTCGCGCTACCGCCAATGGCCAGAATCACCCGTTGCGCACCGGCATCCAGCGCCTGGGCGATCAACTGTCCGGTGCCGTAGGTGCTGGTAATGCGCGCATCACGCTGTGTCAGGCTCAGCAATTGCAGACCGCTGGCGGTGGCCATCTCGATGATCGCCGTGCGGCTTTCGGCCAGCCAGCCCCAGTGCGCCACCACCGGCTCACCGAGCGGGCCGCTTACCCGTGCACTCATCAATTGCCCGTTGCACGCCTGCAGCACCGATTCAATGGTGCCCTCGCCACCATCGGCCATCGGGCAGATACGCAACCGGGCCTGCGGCCAGACCTCGCTCAGGCCAGCAGCGATGGACTGGGCGACGGCCTGGGCGCTGAGGCTGTCTTTGAACGAGTCGGGGGCAATGACGATTTTCATGAGGCAACTCCTGTTCTTGTGCACGCATCTTGGCATCCGGGCCGCGGCTTTACCCCGGTCCGGCGCACAACGCTGCGCGCGCCCGACCAGTCATTTGCACAACACCTGCACCTGACGGCCCAGATACAGGCGCAACAGGTCGTGGGTGCGATACGGGTCACAACCGGTCAGTTCGGCAATTTTGTCCAGCCGATAACGCAGGCTGTTGCGATGAATGCCCAGCGCTTCGGCACACACCTGGCTTTCTCCGCTGTGCTCGAACCAGCGATCCAGGGTGTCGAGCAACGCCGGTTGTTCGTGCAAGGGCGCGACCGTCTCTGCAATGCCCTGCGCCAGCCAGTCCTGCCGATGACGCCAGAACAGCAACGGCAGGCGCAGACTCTGCAACGGTAACAGCCGCTGGGTCGGACGAATCTGGCTGGCATAATCGAGCGACTCGTGCAGCGCGGCGCAGGCCTGGCGCAAGTCGGCCAGGTCCGGCGACAACTCGGCATAGGCCAGGCGCTGGATCGGCCAATCCTGCTCCAGCCAGTGGCCAAACCCAGGATCACGCTCTGCCGGATGGCAGCAGTACAACAAGGTTGGCTCGCGCAGGCAGCACCAGCTGTGTGGGTAGCGGGCATGGAGCCGGGCGATCAACGGGTGGTGCAGCTCCAGCGGCTCACTCAGTTGCAGCAGCAGCGCCTGACGCGGCAGTTGCGGCTGCAGGCCCAACTGGCGGGCTTCGTCCACCAGGCTGTCAGGGCAGTCGCCCCATAACAGCCGGGCCAGCAATTGCTCGCTGCGTTGTTGACGCCATTGCCGGTCGCTCTGCTGGCGGCGCTGCTCCATCAGCATTTCGGCGGTCATTTTCACCAACTCGCCGTAGACCCGGACCCGCTCCGGGTCACCCGTGATGCCCAATACCCCGACCAATTGATGGTCGAGCATCAGCGGTAGATTAACGCCCGGCTTCACCCCACCCAGGCGGCTGGCCGCGTCGCTGTCGATTTCCACCGTCTGGCGGCTGGCCAGAACTTGTTGCGCGCCTTCATGGCGGGTACTGATGCGCTCGGGGTCACCACTGCCAATGATGATGCCCAGATAATCCATGACATTGACGTTATGCGGCAAAATCGCCATGGCCCGGTCGACAATGTCTTGGGCCAGGGCGCGATCAAGGGCGAACATGGCAGACTCCAGAATGGCACCTACCAGAACGGCACCAAGGGGTAGATACATTTTGTTGAATTTATTTCTGCCAATGAGTGTGCCTGAAACTGGAGCCCTGCGCGAAGGGCGTGGCACAGTCGCGGTTGCACACCGCCCTGTTGAAGGTTGCCTGCCTTGATCCACTCTCACCTGCCCATTGTGCTTTGCGCCCTGGCGCTGCAGGCTTGCGCCTCCCGGCTCGACGAGCCGCCGGCGACCGGCTTCGACAGCTACCGCCAGCAGACCCTGCAACTGATCGAAAACCACCGGGTGTTCCAGACCGCCGACCGCACCGCCGAGCTGAACTGGAACGCTCCGCAACAGTGGCGCCCGAACGGCACGCCCAAAGGCGGTGTGCTGCTGGTGCACGGCCTGGGCGATTCTCCCTGGTCGTTCCACGACATTGGCCGCACCCTGGCCGATCAGGGCTACATCGTGCGCACGGTGCTGCTGCCCGGCCACGGCACCCGCCCGCAAGACATGCTGAACGTCACCCTGGCGCAATGGCAGCAGGTGGTCCGCGAGCAGGCCGCGCAATTGTCGCGGGAGGTGCCCAAGGTGTACCTGGGCGGCTTCTCCACCGGCGCCAACCTGGTCCTGGACTACGCCTACCAACACGACGACATCGCAGGGCTGTTGCTGTTTTCTCCGGCGTTTCGCTCTGACAGCGCCTATGTGTGGGTGACGCCGTGGATCAGTTGGGTACGGCCGTGGCTGGCAGAACCCGACGACGGGGTACGACCGATGCAGACCCCGGTGCGTTACCTGAATGTGCCCACCAATGGCTTTGCCCAGTTCCATTACAGCAGCGTGCTGGCTCGCCAGCGTCTGGAGCAAAAGCCGTACGGCAAGCCGGTGTTCATGGTCATCACCGAACACGACTCAGTGCTCGACACCCGGTATGTGCTCGACAGTTTCAACCAGCGCTTCACCCATCCGGGCAGTCGCCTGGTGTGGTACGGGACAAGCCCGCAAGCCGCGCCGCAAAACCCACGGGTACTGGCGCGCAACGACTATTTGCCGGAACTGCACATCAGCCAGTTTTCTCACATGGGCCTGCTGTTTTCCCCCGACAACCCGCTCTACGGCCCGCAGGGCAGCCAGCGCATCTGCTGGAATGGTCAGCCACTGCCGGACATGGCCCGCTGTATGGCGGGCGAGCCGGTGTGGTATTCGGACTGGGGCTATCAAGAACCGGGCAAGGTCCACGCACGTTTGACGTTCAACCCGTACTACCAGTGGCAGTCGCAGGTGATGCTCAATGTGCTCGGCCAATAGGCTCGCTACTCCAGCGGCACCAGCCGCTCACGACTGTTGCTCAGGTGGGTCCACATCGCTGCGCGGGCGGCATCCGGATCCTTGCGGCGAATCGCACTGAGCAACGCTTCGTGCTCCAGGTTGGCCAGATAACCGTGAGGCACCAGCTTGTTGCCGGCACGCTCACTGCTGGCAATCCGGGTGCGCGGGATGATCGCACTGCCCAGATGCTGCATGATTTCGATGAAGTAAGGGTTGCCGGTGGCCTCGGCAATCAGCATATGAAAGCGCTTGTCGGCCTCGACGCAACTGTCGTCCTTGGCCAGTAGGTCCTGATAATCATCCAGCGCCTGGCGCATCGCCGCCAGTTGCTCATCGGTACGGCGCAATGCCGCCAGCGCCACGGCCTGGGTCTCAAGGCCAATGCGCAGCTCGATGATGTCACGCACCCGTGAGGCGGTTTCGACCTTCAGGCGCAGCCCGGTCTGGTCTTCACGCTCCAGCACAAAAGTGCCCTTGCCCTGATGGGTAACCACCAGGCCTGAGGCCTGCAGCTTGGAAATCGCCTCGCGGACCACGGTGCGACTGACCCCGTGTTCGCGAACGATTTCGTTCTCCGATGGCAGCTTGTGCCCCGGCGGGATCTTGCCGAGCAGGATGCGCTGGCTCAACTCGGTGACCAGATCGGTGGCCAGACTGTGTTGCCGGCGCTTGGGCGCGGTCGCGTGATTTTCTTGCATTAAGCCATCCAGACACGGGTTGTACTTTTTCCGGCGTAAGCGACCGGGCGAACACGTCGATTACTTCAGTTTTGCACGCAGTAATCGGGCGGATGATACCACCGGGCCGTGGTCACTGGTCGCCAACACGCCAAACTGAACTTGTTCAACTTGTTAGACAAGTTACCGGTAACGTGTTTTTCCGAAATTCCACAGCCTGAATTTTTTGTTATCCGACGAAATTTTTATCAGCGCCTAAAACCCGCAAAAATACTGATAAAAACCAATAAATCACATACAAAAACCAGAAAAACACCTAAAACCCATTCATCACGATCAACAAATTCCGCTCACGACAGTGCTTGCGCGCCAAATTTCAGCTTGTATGATGACCGACAAAGCAGGCGACGACTTGCTCCAAACCCGCATAAAAATAACGAGTGGGAGAAAACTCAAGTGAGTACATCCAATCCCGGTGTGACCAGTGGCCTGGATCCGGTTCTGCAATCGGCCATATCCAAAGTCAAACGCCACGTGCTGCCGCTGTTCGTGATCATGTTCATCGTCAATTACATTGACCGGGTGAACATTGGCTTCGTGCGTTCGCACATGGAAACCGACCTGGGCATCGGCGCTGCCGCCTACGGTTTTGGTGCTGGCTTGTTCTTCATCGGCTACGCGCTGTTCGAAGTACCCTCTAACATGCTTCTGCAAAAAGTCGGCGCCCGTGTGTGGCTGACCCGCATCATGCTCACCTGGGGGATCATTGCCGCGTGCATGGCCTTCATCCAGAACGAAACCCACTTCTACATCCTGCGTTTCTTGCTGGGCGTGGCCGAGGCCGGCTTTTTCCCCGGTGTGATCTACTACTTCACCCGTTGGCTGCCGGGCGCCGAACGTGGCAAGGCGATTGCCATTTTCCTTAGCGGTTCGGCCATTGCATCACTGATTTCCGGCCCGCTGGCCGGCCTGCTGTTGCAGATCAACGGCCTTGGCATGAAAGGCTGGCAGTGGATGTATTTCATCGAGGGCATGTTCTCGGTGGTGCTGTGCTTCTTCGTCTGGTTCTGGCTGGACTCCAAACCCCACGACGCCAAATGGCTGAGCCGCGAAGAACAGGATGCACTGGTGGGTGCCATTGACGCCGAGCAGAAAGCCCGCGAAGCCGCCACGCCCATCAAGCCGTCGCTGGGCCAGTTGCTCAAAGACAGCCAGATCGTGCTGTTCTGCCTGATCTACTTCCTGATCCAGCTGACCATCTACGCCGCGACCTTCTGGCTGCCGAGCATCATCAAGAAGATGGGCAGCCTCACCGACTTCGAGGTCGGGATGTTCAACTCGCTGCCATGGCTGCTGTCGATCGTCGGCATGTACGTCTTCGCCACCCTGGCCGGTAAATGGAAACGCCAGCAGGCCTGGGTGGCGGCCGCACTGCTGATCGCGGCAGCCGGCATGTTCATGTCCACCACCGGCGGGCCGATCTTCGCCTTCGTCGCCATCTGTTTTGCAGCGCTGGGCTTCAAGTCGGCGTCGTCGCTGTTCTGGCCGATTCCGCAGGCGTATCTGGATGCCCGTATCGCCGCTGCGGTGATCGCGCTGATCAACTCGGTGGGCAACCTGGGCGGTTTCGTGGCACCGACCACCTTCGGCATTCTGGAACAGCAAACCGGCTCGATCCAGGGCGGGCTGTACGCCCTGACCTTCACCTCGATCCTGGCTGCCGTGATCGTATTCGCCGCCCGCAGCACACCCAAGCCCGGCGCCACGCCAGTGGCTGAAATCAAGCCCTCGGCCAGTCACTGACTGGCCTGCGCCACCCCGCACACCGACAAGAAACAGAGGACCCGACCATGACTCAGCAGACCTCCGGCAAAACCCCAGTCATCACCAGCCTGCAAGTGGTGCCCGTGGCAGGCCATGACGACATGCTGCTCAACCTGAGCGGCGCCCATGGCCCGTACTTCACCCGCAACATCCTGATTCTCAAGGACAGCGCCGGCAACACCGGCGTGGGTGAAGTACCCGGTGGTGAAGCCATTCGCCAGACCCTGGAAGATGCCCGCAGCCTGCTGGTGGGCAATGGCATCGGCACCTATCAGAAGATGCTCAACGACGTGCGCAAGGCCTTCGCCGAACGCGACGCGGGCGGCCGCGGCCTGCAGACCTTCGACCTGCGCATCACCATCCATGCCGTGACGGCACTGGAAGCCGCGCTGCTCGACCTGCTCGGCCAGCACCTGGAAGTGCCGGTCGCCGCCCTGTTGGGTGAAGGCCAGCAACGCGATGCGGTGGAAATGCTCGGTTATCTGTTCTATGTCGGTGATCAGGATCAGACCAACCTGCCCTACCGCCGTGAGCAGGACGCCGACAACGAGTGGTTTCGCGTGCGTCACGAAAAGGCCCTGACCCCCGAAGCGGTGGTGCGCCTGGCCGAGGCCGCCCACGCCCGCTATGGTTTCAAGGACTTCAAGCTCAAGGGCGGCGTATTGCGCGGCGACGAGGAAATCGAAGCCGTCACCGCGCTGGCCGAACGCTTCCCTGATGCGCGCATCACCCTGGACCCGAACGGCGCCTGGTCACTCAAAGAAGCCATCCGCCTGTGCCGCGACCAGCACCATGTACTGGCCTACGCCGAAGACCCATGCGGCGCGGAAAACGGCTACTCCGGCCGCGAAGTGATGGCCGAGTTCCGCCGTGCCACGGGCCTGCGCACCGCCACCAACATGATCGCCACTGACTGGCGCCAGATGGGCCACACCATCCAGTTGCAATCGGTGGACATCCCGCTGGCCGACCCGCATTTCTGGACCATGCAAGGCTCGGTACGGGTCGCGCAGATGTGCCACGAATGGGGCCTGACCTGGGGCTCGCATTCCAACAACCACTTCGACATCTCGCTGGCCATGTTCACCCATGTCGGCGCGGCGGCCCCTGGCGAAATCACCGCGTTGGACACTCACTGGATCTGGCAGGACGGCCAGCGCCTGACCAAAGAGCCGTTCAAGATCGAAGGCGGCAAGGTCGCGGTACCGAACAAACCGGGCCTGGGCGTCGAGCTGGACATGGACCAACTGCAAAAAGCCCATGAGCTGTACAAGAACATGGGCCTGGGCGCCCGCGACGACGCGGCCGCCATGCAGTTCCTGATTCCGGGCTGGACGTTCAACAACAAGCAGCCTTGTCTGGTGCGTTGATCGACATCGTTATCCTGTAAAACCCCTGGCCACACCGCTGGCAACCGGCGCACAACCCCCTTGTGCGCCGTTTTTTATTGCTCGGCAGGCCGGGCTGTTAAATCCAATACTGTTCGGTTAGGCGCTGTATATCTCTGTGGGAGCTACCCTGGTATGGGCGGCACTCCGACGAAGAGGCCTTTAAAGTTACAGCAACGGCTGCGAATGCACCGCCGTCTTCGCGAGCAAGCTCGCTCCCACCCTCGCTCCCACCGGGGGCATAAAACACCTGATTGAACCGCCGTCTTGTTAAATCCCATCATGAAGATGGCTAAAGATTTTGTGAAATCAATTCACTGTCTTCACCCGACCGACCGCCCTAGAATAATTATCGATTATTTATTCTTCTATCGCCCCTGCAAAACGGCTAGTCCCTGAACATCAGGAACCGGATTCAGGTTTGCGTCAGGCATCAGGACACCCGATCAAAATGAGTAACGCGCTGACATTTGCGATTAAAAGCACATGTTTCGACGAGCATTATCAACCGTCGGACAACACCCGCATCACCACTAACTTTGCCAACCTGGCGAGAGGCAACAGCCGCCAGGAGAACTTGCGCAACACCCTGCAGATGATCGACAACCGTTTCAATGCGCTGGCGCAACGGGATAATCCTGGCGGCGATCGTTATGCTGTGGGGCTTGAGATCATTTCCGTTGAATTGAACCTCGGCATTGAAGTCAGCCCGCCTCTGCCGCTGATTGAAGTACTGAAAACGACCATCGTAGATCGGCATACTGGCGAGCGCATTGCAGGCATTACCGGCAATAACTTCTCCTCTTATGTTCGGGACTATGACTTCAGTGTCGTGCTACCGGAGCACAACAAACATCATCCCACCGCCAGCACACCCGATAACTTCGGCAGGTTGCACGGACAGTTATTCAAGTGCTTCATCAACTCGGACGTTTATAAGGAAAACTTCAACAAACCACCGGTCATCTGCCTGAGTGTATCAAGCAGCAGAACCTATCACCGAACTGAACACCAGCACCCGGTACTGGGTATTGAATATCAGCAAGATGCCTATTCGCTGACGGATGAATACTTCAAAAAAATGGGCTTGCAGGTGCGCTATTTCATGCCACCGAACAGCGCCGCGCCGTTGGCGTTCTATTTCACCGGTGACTTGCTGGGCGACTACACCGATCTGGAACTGATCAGCACCATCAGCACCATGGATACCTTCCAGAAAATCTACCGGCCTGAAATCTACAACGCCAACTCGGCCGCCGGTCAACACTACCAGCCAAGCCTCAAGCATCAGGATTACTCGCTGACCCGCATCGTGTATGACCGCGAAGAACGCAGCCGGCTGGCGATCGAGCAAGGACGGTTTGCCGAGGAGCACTTCATCAGGCCCTACCAGGCCGTGCTTGAGAGGGTGTTTACAAAATAGGCGAACGAAGGCAAGACAAGGCGAAATCGGGCGAAAAAGCGCAGTGTACATAAGTACATGAGCATTTTGAGGTCGATTTCAACGCAGTATTGCCGAGTGCAGCCATTTTGTAGACACCCTCTGAGCAGTGGTGCTCCCAGTACACGCTTTGACTCGCCCCCCTGCCGTTGAATAAAACAAGGTCATCCATCATGAAAAAGCTGCTCCCAACCTCAACCGCCGGCAGCCTGCCCAAACCCTCCTGGCTGGCCCAGCCCGAGACACTTTGGTCGCCCTGGAAACTCCAGGGTGATGAACTGAGCGAGGCCAAGCAGGATGCGTTGCGCTTGTCGCTGCATGAGCAACAGCAGGCCGGTATCGATATCGTCAGCGATGGCGAGCAAACCCGCCAACACTTCGTCACCACCTTTATCGAGCACCTCAGCGGTGTCGATTTCGAGAAGCGCGAGACGGTCAGAATCCGTGACCGTTATGACGCCAGCGTCCCCACGGTGATCGGTGCAGTGGAGCGGCAAAAGCCGGTGTTTGTCGAAGACGCCAGGTTCCTGCGCCAGCAAACCCGCCAGCCGATCAAATGGGCGCTGCCAGGCCCGATGACCATGATCGATACGCTTTATGACAACCACTATAAAAGCCGGGAAAAGCTGGCCTGGGAGTTCGCCAAAATTCTCAATCAGGAAGCCCGGGAACTGGAAGCGGCGGGGGTGGATATCATCCAGTTCGATGAGCCCGCCTTTAATGTGTTCTTTGACGAAGTCAATGACTGGGGCGTGGCCACTCTGGAGCGGGCCATTGAGGGCCTCAAGTGTGAAACAGCGGTGCATATCTGCTATGGCTACGGTATCAAAGCCAATACCGACTGGAAAAAGACCTTGGGCTCGGAATGGCGCCAATACGAAGAGGCTTTCCCCAAGCTGCAAAAGTCCGCTATCGATATCGTCTCGCTTGAATGCCACAACTCCAGGGTTCCCATGGATCTGATTGAACTGATTCGTGGCAAGAAGGTGATGGTCGGTGCCATCGATGTGGCCAACCATGCGATCGAAACCCCCGAAGCAGTCGCCGACACCCTGCGCAAGGCCCTGCAGTTTGTGGACGCCGACAAACTCTACCCGTGCACCAACTGCGGCATGGCTCCGCTGCCCCGCCAGGTTGCCCGAGGCAAGCTGCAAGCGTTGAGTGCCGGCGCAGAGCTTGTTCGAAAAGAACTGTCCGGCCTGTACTGAACTGCATCCGGACACGATGTCGGGTTGCAGCCTTTATGAAAGACGAAGCAGCGATCACGGCTTAACTCACTGCTCCCATTGTAGTTCTGCTCATGATCGATTTGAGACACCTGCGTACCCTTGATGCGCTGCGCGAAACCAACAGCATGCACAAAGCCGCCGAGCGCCTGCATCTGACCCAGTCAGCCCTGTCGCATCAGTTCAGGGAGATGCAAGAGCGCATTGGCGTGCCACTGTTCGTGCGCAAGTCCAGGCCGGTGCGCTTCACCAGCGCCGGCCTTAAGCTGCTGCAACTGGCAGACCAGGTTCTGCCGTTGATCCGCACCACCGAGCGCGACCTGGCACGGCTGGCCGGAGGCACGGCCGGGCGGCTGCACATCGCGATCGAATGCCACAGTTGCTACCAATGGCTGATGCCCTGCGTGGATGAGTTCCGCAGTGCCTGGCCAGAGGTTGAGCTGGACCTGGCCTCGGGGTTTTCGTTTGCGCCGTTGCCGGCGCTGGAACGCGGCGATCTCGACCTGGTGGTGACCTCCGACCCGATAACCCTGCCCGGGATTACCTACGTGCCGCTGTTCGGCTACGAAGCCCTGCTGGCCATCGACAAGCACCATACCCTGCGCGAAAAGCCCCATCTGGAACCTGACGACATCGCCAGCCAGACCCTGATTACCTACCCGGTCGAACGCAACCGTCTGGATATCTTTACCCGCTTCCTTGATCCGGCCGACGTCGAGCCCGCCCAAGTACGAACCTCAGAGCTGACCGTGATGATGATGCAGCTGGTTGCCAGCGGACGCGGTGTTTGCTGCCTGCCGAACTGGGCGGTACACGAGTACACCTCACGCGGTTATGTTATCGCCAAACGGCTGGGCAAGAAGGGCTTGCAGGCCAGTCTGTTTGCGGCCGTGCGCAGCGACATGCTCGAAGTGCCTTACGTGCGCGATTTTTTGCTCACCGCCAAAGATATTTCGTTTGCGACGCTGGAGGGGGTCAATGCGCTGCCGGAAGCTCGCAGTGCCCCCTGATCGAAACCCGTCTGACCATTGTGTGGCAATGACCCAAGCGCTGTATGACGAAAACCAGAGTGATCTGTATCTATCAGCAAAGCGACCTGATCGTTACTGTGCAGCTCCCCCTGCATGAATGAGGTTGTCATGGAACTGAGTGCTATCGATTTTGGCACCACCGACTGGTCACGCATCGAAGCTACCGCACACCCGGGAGAAACCGGCACGGCGTACTGGCGCACCTGCCAGTTCGGCAGCGTCCGGGTCCGGATGGTCGAATACACAGCCAATTACCTGGCCGACCACTGGTGCAGCAAAGGGCATATCCTGCTGTGCCTTGAAGGTCAGTTGGAAACCGAACTGGAGGATGGCCGCACCTTCACCCTGTTGCCGGGCATGAGCTATCAGGTCGGCGACAATGCAGAAGCACACCGCTCTTCCACCACTGCCGGTGCCCGACTCTTCATCGTCGACTGAGCCAACGGGGGTTCAGACGGGTATTTCTAGCGATCCCTGAACCCGCCTCGCTGGTTGCAGAAGCTCTGGGCATAGATGATCAACATTGACGCCATGCACGGCAGCGCCGCATTGGGCTTTGGCATCAAGATGCAGACGCCTGGCCTTTAACGGGCGGCATAACCATTCAACACAGAAAACTCACACCGACGTCAAACGCGCCAGTTGCTCGGCTGTCGGAAAGCCCAACGTGCGGTAGCGCTCGGGATAGCCCTCTTCCAGCGCCAGCCATTCACTCAACTGCGCTTCGACATCATGCCAGGCGACGACTTTGGCGTTGGGTTCACCGTCCGCGACCGGCTCGACCAGTGCAACCCGATCAGTCTTGGGCAACAGGCTGGGTACGCCTTGGGTCCAACTGCACAGGGAGATGGTCTGGCCATCATCGGGCAGTTCGAAGATCTGGTAAGAGGCGACGAACACATCGTTGTGGGTCTGTTCGTTGATCTGGTCGAGCAGCGCTTTCTGATTGTGTTGACATCCTCCCCGCCCTAAAGGGCGGGGATTCCCACAACTGGACGCTCATGCCCGAGCGCGAGAATGTTCTTTGCGGCGTTGACGTCGCGGTCGTGGGTGGCACCGCACCCACAACAAGTCCATTCCCTTATTCCAAGCCCTGCGATACCTCTCGGCCTCGAGTCCGGCAATTGCTTGCAGCTCGAACAGGTTTGGGTGGTGTTTCTCTCGCTAACAACCTTGAAAACCGTGCCTGCGTGATCGCATTTGTATTCCAGCATGGTTTTCAATTGGCCCCAGCCGGCGTCCAGCACCGACTTGGCCATCCTGGTTTTCGCGAGTTTCAGTGAGTTCACATCGCCCACCACAATGACGCCACAACGCGCGACCAGCGCGTTGCTGAACTTGTGCAGGGCATCCTTGCGGCGGTTCGCAATTTTGGCGTGAATCGCCCGCACACGGGCCTTCTTGCCGGCGCGCTGGGCCGTGCCCAGGGCTCTCTCCAGATCCCGGTAGAACCTGCCGCTTTCAAGGCGATCACCGTCGCTGCAGGTGGCCGTGGTTTTCAGTCCGAGGTCGATCCCCACTGCATCCTGGCCTGGCGATAACTGGCGATCGACCTCGACCACGACGTTGAAATACCAGCGTCCACGGCTGTCCTCGTTGAAGCTACCGGACCTGAATTTAAAGCCCGCCAGGCCGTAGCTGTCCCAGACCTTGAAGTGCTGTCTGTTGAAGACGACCTGGCCGTTTTTCCAGACAGCCGCGCCGGCCTTGAGGGGCACCCAGCCCAGGCTGCGCCGAGCGCCGCCCGAGCAGCGCCAGCGGAGCTGGCGCTTTTTGAACTGCTTGCGCCGTGTGACATATTCGTCGGCA
This sequence comes from Pseudomonas sp. StFLB209, assembly GCF_000829415.1. Classification (NCBI taxonomy): domain Bacteria; kingdom Pseudomonadati; phylum Pseudomonadota; class Gammaproteobacteria; order Pseudomonadales; family Pseudomonadaceae; genus Pseudomonas; species Pseudomonas sp. StFLB209. Next base: position 5,898,097 of record NZ_AP014637.1, read on the forward strand.
ACAGCCTGCACCGATTGGCTGTGCAGTCCCAGGTCCTTGCCGGCCCCGTTGGTGTACTTGTGAATGTCGAACGCCGACAGAAAACGACCATGCTCACGAATCGAGCGACTGCTCAACTCGTTTACGTAGTTCCACACAAAATTCACAGCACGAGAAGCTTCACGCAGCTGCGCTGCGTGCTTATCCCGCACTCGAACCTTGAGGGTTTTGGTCGCTTTCATTTCAGTCATGAAACACAGGATGGGGCGGTTTTAGGGATGTTAACCCCTATGACCGCTTCGCGGTGCCGCTTTCATCCCCCACCTGAAGGAAGGGGCTTTTCGCGGCAGCTTGGCAAGGCCTGGCGTGCATGCAGGTCATTGACGGCCACTTGCGCAAACAGGGCATCACCCAGCGCCCTGGCGGCCAAGGGAATCCGCAGGGTGTCACTGACAACATTGGCAGCGCTCTGCCAGGGTTGCCGGTCCGTTGCAGGGGCGGCCGGTTCAGCGAGCATGTCGATCCCCTGGATCATCGTCTATCTATAAAAAGACGAGTGATACGCCCGCTCGCCGCCTACCGCCTGTCGATTTTCAGTGTTTCAGTACCTCCAGCCCCATTTGCCAGAAGTCCGCTTCCAGCCGCGAGGCGGTGGCAAAGATGCCGGTCAATTGAGCAAAACGCTGCTCGGTCATGCTCCGCGCCGCCAATTGATCGAGGTGACGGCGGGCATCAGCCGCGACCTGCTGATAACCCTGGCTGGCGTATTCACCGATCCAGTCGACATACGGATGCTCGCCCAACGCGTCGACACCCTGAGGCGCCAGGGCGCGGCCGATTTCTGCGTAGCCAATCACGCACGGCGCCAGGGCGACGTGCAGTTCCAGCAAGTCACCGGCGGCGCCGCAGTCGAGTACGTAACGGGTATAGGCCACGGTCGCCTGATGCTCGGGGGCGGCGTCCATAACCTGGCGGCTGATGCCCCAGCGGTCGCACAGGCGCACGTGCAGCTCGGTCTCGTTGAGAATCGCCGCCAGCCCGGCCTGGGCCGCACGAATGTCGTCGATGCTGCGGCTTTTATAAGCGGCCAGCGCCCAGGCGCGGGCGAACTGGATCAGGAACAGGTAATCCTGAATCAGGTACTGGCGAAAGGCAGCCTGGGGCAAGGTGCCGGCGCCCAGTTGCTGGACGAAGGCGTGTTCCACGTAGCTGCGCCATTCGGTGCAAGCCGCGGTTTTCAGGCGGGCGAAGATATCCATGGTTCAAGCCTCGGTGGCGTAAGCAGCGTCGAAGAACTCACGCTCCAGGCGCACCGCGCGCAGGAAGAAATCCCGGGTGACGGTTTGCTCGGCGGGACCGACGCGGTCCAGTTCGCTGCGCAGGAATGCGACGAAATCGCGGAAAAACGGGTTGTCGTGCAGGGTGATCCACTCAGCATGCACAAAGCGCGGCGGCAACGGTTGTTGTGCCCTGCTCGCCCAGTCCAGATACGACCACTCGGCGACGTTGAGCACCGCCAGCGCCGCCGCATAAGAACGGGTCGCCGCCGCTTCGCGCATGATTGCCTTGAAGCCCGCCGTGGCCGGCGCATCAGGCGGGTCCTGGCGCTGCGGTTCGGTGATGCCGAGGGCTTCGAAGCAGCGCAGGAAGTAGGTGTTTTCCTCACCCGAAATCATCCCGGCAAAACGCCCCAGGCGCAGGCGCGACTCGAAGTTGTCAGCCGTGGCAATGGCGGCACCGAGCAGGGTCAGGAAGCTGTCGAGAAAGCGATGGTCCTGGATCAGGTAACGACCCATGACCTGATCGTCGAGGGTGCCGCTGCACAGTTGCTGGACAAAGCGATGCTGCACAGTGGCAGACCAGTCAGGTTCGCTCTGTTGGCGCAGGGTTTCGGTAAAGCGCTCGCTCATGGTGCTGGGCTCTCTGTGAAGATGGAAACACTGAGGCCGGCGTAAAGGCAGGAGTTGATGGGCGGCTGGCAGACTCGTGAAAAGCCCGCGCTCCGGCGCATCGGACCATCCCTTCGCCGGCATGATCCGGATCAGGTTCGAAGGGTCATCGCACTGCATCAACGATTTCTCAGCCCGTGCCCGGGCTCCCCTTGGTGGTGAGCATCTATACAGGAGATGAGACTGGTTGTCATCCAGCTGGGCAAATGGCGTGGTTCATCTGCACTTGCGCGTACCGCAACGTAGCAGTTGGTAACGTCGCACCGCTCTATGGAACCGATCTGCCTGCCAGCACTTGGTGAACCGGGGCTCTCTCGAAACATGGCATGGTTATCGCTTTTCGAATAAAGACATTATTGTTGAACAATCAAGCCGTCCGCCGAGGTCCAGCATGTACAAGGATTACCCCGCCGCCTACCAGGTCAGCAAAGGCTCCGCGTTGCAGGTCGACAAGCCGTTTTATGAGCGCATTCGTGACAGCACAGGCAGCCGCACGCTGATCGAACAGTTCGAGGTGCCGATCCGCACCGGTCGCGCCTGGAAGGTGCCGGCCGGTCATGTGTTTCGCATCACCACCCCGGTCGGCCCGCAGGTCGGCGACTTCAACGTATGGAATGCCAACGACCCGCGCGAGCGGATGTGGGCGGCGCGTACCCGTCAGTTGCAGGGTGCCCATGTGAGCACCCATGACCGGCTGTGGTCGAACCTGCCGTTTCTGCGGCCGCTGGTGACCATCACCGACGACAGCTTGGCCGGTTACGGTATCGACGAACACGGCGGGCGCCTGCACGATCTGCTCGGCACCCGCTGCGACCCTTATGTGAACCGCATGCTGACCGGCGAAGACTTTCATCACCATTGCCACTCCAACCTGACCCGCGCTGTGCTGCCCCACGGCCTGACCGAATTCGACGTGCATGACGTGCTGAACATCTTCCAGTGCACCGGGCTGAACCATGACGACATGTACTTCATGAAAGCCTGCCCGGCGCAAAAAGGCGATTATCTGGAGTTGTTTGCCGAGATCGACCTGCTGTGCGCGCTGTCGACCTGTCCGGGTGGTGACCTGTCGCTACCGATGTGGGGCCCGGATGCCCAGGACCCGCTGAGCGTGTGCCGCCCGCTGGGGGTGGAGATCTATCGCCTGGACGCGGACTTGCTGGCAGGCTGGGAATCGCCAAAGCGCGCTGCCTATAACGGTAACCACGGCTTGCTGATTCCCAAGGCCGAGTGGGAAAAATAGCCTGTGGTCTGTCGCAACCCCGCAGGAGCAATGCCTATCGGTTAAGGGCGGTCATTGTGGGAGGCGCCGGCCGGCCCCTCCCACACGTCAGCATAAGGCAGGAAAAATCAAGTTATCCTCCTTAACTGATCGGCATTACCCCGTAGGAGCTGCTTCAGCAGCGAACAGCATTACAGTGTCCGCTTTCCCGACTGAAGCGGATCATCTCCCTGCCGGTCTACAGCAATGCCAGCACCCCATGCCTTCACCCAGGAACCCGCACCATGAACACTCCACTTTTAAACTGCGACATCGGCGAAAGCTTCGGCGCCTGGACCATGGGCCGTGACGCCGAGGTCATGCCGTGGATCGATTGCGCGAATATCGCTTGCGGTTTTCATGCCTCTGATCCTTCGACCATGCGCAAGACCGTGGCCCTGGCGCTGAGCCATGGGGTGACCATCGGCGCGCACCCGGCCTACCCTGACCTGGTCGGTTTCGGCCGCCGCTCGATGAGTTGCTCACCGCAGGAAATCGAAGACCTGCTGCTGTACCAGATCGGTGCGCTGGAAGGCATTTGCCGCGCTCAGGGTGGCCGGGTGCAGTACGTCAAACCCCACGGCGCGCTGTACAACGACATGATGCGTTCCGAGCCGCAATTGCGCGCGGTGTTCAAGGCGTTGGCCGGTTACGGTGGGGATCTGCGGCTGATGCTGATGGCCTCGCGCAACAACGACACGGCGTTGAACCTGAGCGCTGAGTACGGCGTGCCGCTGTGGTTTGAGGCGTTTGCCGACCGTGCCTATGATGCCGACGGCCACCTGGTGTCACGCAACCTGCCCGGTGCCGTCCACCACGAGGCAGAGAAAGTCATCGTTCAGGCCCTGACCCTGGCCCGTGGCGAGGCGCTGACCGCCAGTGACGGTAGCGCCTTGCAATTGCGGGTCGATACTCTGTGTGTGCATGGCGACAACGACAGCTCGATCAATGCCGTGCGGCGGATCCGCGAGGCCTTGCAGGCGCTGTCCTGACGCAACGGCTTACCAGAGCGCGATGTCGTAGGTCAGGTAAAGCCGATTGCTGTCGCGGCCGCGAGAAAAGTCGGCGCGGTACACATAGTTGCGCAGCTTCACACCCAGGCCTTTGAAGCTGCCGTCGGGCACGGTGTAGGCCAGCTCGATATCGCGCTCCCACTCGGCCTGCCCGGCACTGCCGGACTTACCGTTATCGCCGCTCAGGTAGCGGGTCATGAAGTTCAAGCCTTTGATGCCGGCAGCGCTGAAGTCGTAGGCATAGCTGAGCATCCAGGTCTTTTCATCCTCCTGGATGAACTTGCCGATGCCGACGTTACTGAACGAGTAGACGGTCGCGCCATTGACGAACGGCAGGCCGGCATCGCCGCTCAGTTTCTGATAGCCGGCCCCCACGGTGTGCCCGGAATGGCTGTAAGCCAGCTGCCCGCTGTACAGGCGATTATCGATCCGGCCCTTCCAGGCATGCCCGCTGTCACGGCTGTCGAACACCCGCAGATCAGTGTTCAGTGAGCCACCGGCCAGCGGCAACTGGTGCTGTACGCCGAAGAAATGCTGCTGGTAGAAATTCTCCAGCTCACCATGGAAGTAACTCAGCCGCCAGGCCTTGTCAGGGCTGTACTCGGCGCCCATGTAGCGAAACGCATCGGACTCAGCGCCGCTGTAGCCATCGGGTGTCAGCCCGTCACTGTTGGAGGAGTCGCGCAGTTTCTGGCGGTCGAGGTAACCGGCGGTCAGCGTCAGGTTGTCGATATCACTGCTGACCACCTGCGCGCCTTGGTAGGTCTGTGGCAACAGCCGCGCATCGTTGTAGACCAGCACCGGGTTCTTGGGCAGCAAGGTGCCGTACTTGAGGGTGGTTTTCGCCAGCCGCGCCTTGGCCGTGGCACCGAAGCTGGAAAACTCGTCGGCCGCGCGGCCATCGTCATGCACCGGCAGCAGGCCGGTGCCGCTGCGCCCGCGTCCGGAATCGAGCTTCATGCCCAGCAGGCCGATGGCATCCAGGCCGAAACCGACAGGGCCCTGGGTGAAACCGGATTGGTAATCGAGCAAAAAGCCCTGCGCCCATTCGGTTCGTTCGCTTTTGGCGGTGGCCGCAGCGCGGGCACTGAGGCCCTGTTCATCCCGAAAGTTTTCGTTGAAGTAGACGTTGCGCAGTTGCAACTTGAGTTTGCTGTCATCGACAAAGCCGGCGGCGCCGGCCTGTGGCAAACCGGCAAACAGCAGGCCGCAAGCGGCCGCACGACTGATGAATCGGGTCATGATCAAGATTCTCTTTTGTTGTTTTGGATGATCGAAAGCAAGTAGCCGGGCGCAGCGCAGTGCGCCCGGTTGGCCGGCTCGCTAGCCGGCGCTCAGACGAATAACGAGATCGCGCCGGTGAGCAACGCCAGCACGGTAATCACCAGCGAGGTGAGCACTGCCCACTTGACCGTGGCTTTCTGAAAGTCGCCGATATCGCGGTCGACCATGCCCACCAGCAGCAGGGTCGAGGCCACCAGCGGGCTCATCAGATGCACCGGCTGGCCCAGCACCGAAGCGCGGGCGATTTCCAGCGGCGAGATGCCATAGGCGGCTGCAGCGTTGGCCAGGATCGGCACCACGCCGAAGTAGTAGGCATCGTTGGACAGTACGAAGGTCAGCGGCATGCTGGTCAGCGCCACCACCAGCGGGAACCAATGGCCCCAGGACGGCGGGATCCAGCTCACCAGGGTCTGGGCCATGGCATCGACCATCTTGGTGCCGGAGAAGATGCCGGCGAAGATACCGGCGGCGAACACCAGCAGCACCACGGTCATGGCATTGCCGGAGTGGGCCAGGATGCGCTCTTTTTGCTGGTCCAGTTTCGGGTAGTTGATCATCAATGCCGCGACAAAACCGACCATGAACAGGATCGCGGCATGCACCACGCCCATCACCAGGGCGACCATGACTGCAATCACCAGCACCAGATTGACGTAGGCCAGGCGCGGACGCTTGTGCGGGGTGTGTTCCAGGATGGCTTCGATGTAGCAGTTACCACCGCCGGACTCCAGGCGGATATTACCGATGCGTTTGCGTTCGGCGCGGCCCAGCAGGAATGCGGTGAACACCACCCACATGGCACCGCCGATCATGGTCGGCAACATCGGGATGAAGTACTCGGTGGCATCCAGACCCAGCGCCGCAATGGCACGGGTCGCCGGCCCGCCCCAAGGGCTCATGCCGCTCATGATGCTCAGCGACAGCATCGAGATGGTGGCAAGAATCATCGGGTTCATGCCGATGCGCTTGTACAACGGCAGCATGGCTGCGCAGGTAATCATGTAGGTGGTGGTGCCATCGCCGTCCAGCGCGACCAGCAGCGACAGCAAGGCGGTGCCGATGGCGATTTTCTGCGGGTCACCATTGACGCGCTTGAGAATCTTGCGGATCAGCGGGTCGAACAATCCGGCATCGATCATCAGACCGAAAAACAGAATGGCGAACAACAGCAAGGCGGCCGAAGGGGCAACCATTTTCAGGCCGTCGAGCATCATCTTGCCGGTGGTCGGGGCAAAGCCACCGATGACGGCAAAGACAATGGGTACCAGGGTCAGGGCGACGATGGGCGAAAGCCGTTTACTCATGATCAGGTAGGTAAAAACCACGACCATGGCCAAGCCAAGTAATGCGAGCATGTTGTGTTCTCTTGTTGTTATATCGGCGCGGCCAATACGCAGACGCACGGCCTCCCTGCCCGCCTGGCGCTATCATGCGCCAGGCGGGGTGCTACGTTAAAGTCACTGGAAAACTGACGATCAGTTGCGGTGCGGCGGGGTGTCTTGGGTCCATTGCGCGGCGGGCTCGGGAGCCGGCGCCGGTGTGCCATTCAAGGCTCGCTGCAGGGTCTGCCGGTCACAGGCACCTTCAGACAGGGAAATCACCACCGTGGCCACCGCGTTACTGGCCAGGCTGGTCAGCGCACGGGCTTCGGACATGAAGCGGTCGATGCCGATCAGCAATGCCAGGCCCGCCAGCGGGATGTCGTGGATCACGGTCAGGGTCGAGGCCAGGGCGACAAAGCCGCTGCCTGTCACACCGGCCGCGCCTTTGGACGACAGCAGCATGATCGCCAGCATGGTCAGGGTCTGGCCGACAGTCAGGTCGATATTGCAGGCCTGGGCAATGAACACCGCCGCCAGTGACAGGTAGATGGCCGTGCCGTCGAGGTTGAACGAGTAACCGGTGGGCAGCACCAGCCCTACCACGCCCTTCTTGCAGCCCAGCGCCTGGAGTTTTTCCAGCATGCGCGGCAGCACCGGCTCCGTGGACGAGGTGCCCAATACCACCAGAAACTCTTCGCGGAAGTAGCGCAGCAGTTTCCACAGGCTGAAACCATGCAGGCGGCACAGGCTGCCGAGCACCACCAGCACAAAGAAGGCGCAGGCGATGTACAGGGTCATGATCAGTTTGGCCAGTGACCCCAGCGAGGTGATGCCGTACTGGCCAACCGTAAAGGCCAGCGCGCCGAAGGCACCGACCGGGGCGAAGCGCATCAGGTAACCGAAGATCTTGAACACCATCTGCGACGCTGACTCCAGCACATCCAGCACCGGGCGGCCTTTATCACCCAGCGCCGACAGGGCAAAGCCACTGAGCACTGCGATGAACAGCACCGGCAGTACCTCTCCCTTGCTGAACGCGCCAATGAACGTGTCCGGGATGATGTGCATGAAAAAGTCGACAACACTGAGTTTGGCCGCCGAAGCCGTGTACTGGCTGAGGCCTTCAGTGCTCAAGGTCGAAGGGTCGATGTTCATGCCGACACCCGGCTTGAACAGGTAAACCGCTACCAGACCGATGACCAGGCTGATCACGGTCAGGACCAGAAACAGCAGCAGGGTCTTGCTCATCAGCCGGCCGAGCGAGCGCTTGTCGGTCATTCCGGCGATGCCGGTGACGATGGTGCAGAACACCACCGGCGCGATCATCATCTTGATCAGCTTGATGAAGGCATCACCCAACGGCTTGAGGGCCACGGCCTGTTGCGCCCAGAGGTGGCCGACCAGTACGCCGAGGATGACGGCGCAGATGATCTGGAAGTACAGCGATTTGATGAGTCTCATGAGGCATCACCCATTGTTGAAATTGTGCGGATGCGCTTGGGCTAAACAGGCTGGCAGGATCAACCGGCCAGTCGTTGGGCGTTTGCAACGTAAACGAAACCGGAAAACAGCCGGCGTGCGGTGCGCACCACCGAAGCCTGCAACGTACCGTCAGGACCACTGCGGCTCAGCGCCACGTCGATAGCCCCGCTTGGGTGCTCCAGACGAACCTCGGTCAGTTGCAGCACCGATTCACCCAGCAACCTGGCCGCTACGCTGTCAGGGCTGACGCAGGCAGTCGCCAGGCCGATGGAACCGGTGATGGCCAGCGCACGATGGCAGTTGTGCGGCATGAAGTAGCGCACCTGCAGGGTGCCGCCGTGTTGCGGGCGGGAGATCAGCACCGGCTTGGGAATCACCTTGTCGCTGACATCGCCCAGCCCCATCGCCAGCCCAGCCTGGCGACGCAGGCTTTCCAGGCGTTGCAGCAGCTCACTGTCGGCGTCCAGTTGTGCAGGGGTCTCGGCACCGGTCTTGCCCAGGCTGGCCGCCTCGACCAGCATCATTGGCATGGCCATGTCGATGCAGGTCACCTCAATGCCGTCAAACACATCGCGCACCTGACCGGTGGGGAACAACTGGCCGGTCTTGCTGCCCACCGCATCGAGAAAGGTCACGTGGATGGGCGCGGCACTGCCGGGCACGCCGTCGATGGTCGCATCGCCCTCGTAGTTGACGACGCCGTCGGGCGTATCCACCAGCGAAGTGACCAGGGTGTCGGTGTTGAGGTTGCGAATACGCACCAGGGTTTTGCCCTGCTGCGCCTTGACCAGCCCCTGCTCGATGGCGAACGGGCCGACGGCGCAGAGCATGTTGCCGCAGTTGGGCGCGGTGTCGACCCGGCGCTGGGCGACCATCACCTGAACGAACAGGTAGTCGACGTCGGCGTCAGGGTGCAGCGACGGGCTGACGATCGCCACCTTGCTGGTCTGCGGGCTGCCGCCGCCGATGCCGTCGATTTCCAGCTCATGGCCGGACCCCATCAGGTTGATCAACATTTCGTCGCGCTCTTCGACCTTCGCGGGCAGGTCCCAGGCATGAAAAACCGGTCCTTTGGAAGTACCGCCGCGCATGAGCACACAGGGAATTCGTTGCATGACTACTGACTCTTGTGGATCAATCGGTGTTATTGATGTTCTGGAAACAAGAGTGACAGGCCGGGAAAAATCAATCCAATGCAAAGATCGTAGCTATTATTGCGTCAGCGTTATCAATAAAAATAACTCGCCCAGCGGAGCATTGCCGTGGAATATGAGCTTCAAGACATTAGATCTTTCGTGAAAATCGCCGAACTTGGCAGTTTCCATGAGGCTGCCGACGCCTTGCACGTCTCGCAGCCGGCCTTGACCCGACGCATCAAGAAACTTGAGGAAGGCTTGGGCACGCCGTTGCTGGAGCGCACCACCCGACGCGTGAGCCTGACCACCGTGGGGCGTGATTTCCTGCCCAAGGCGCGGCGCTTGCTCGATGATCTGGAAGACTCGATCCTGAGCATCCGCGAGCTGGCTGAACGGCAGACCGGCCAGGTGACGCTGGCCTGTATTCCGACAGCGGCGTTTTACTTTTTGCCTTCGGTCATCCGCCTGTACAACGAGCAATACCCGAAGATTCGCATCCGCCTGCTCGACCTGAGCGCCAACGACGGCCTGGAGGCGGTGCTGCGCGGCGAGGCGGATTTCGGCATCAACATGATGAGCGGCCAGCACCCGGATATCGACTTCACCGCGCTGGTCAACGAGCCATTCGTGTTGGCCTGCCGCCGCGACCACGAACTGGCCCAGCGCCGCTCAGTGAGGTGGTCGGAGCTGAGCGATTACCGGCTGATTGGCGTCGGACGTCTCAGCGGTAACCGGATGATTCTCGACCATGCCCTGGCCGGGTTGAGCTGGCGGCCCAAGTGGTTTTACGAAGTGCAGCATTTATCGACGTCGCTTGGGCTTGTAGAAGCAGGCCTGGGCGTCTCGGTGATGCCCAGCCTGGCGATGCCGGCGGCCGATCACCCGACCTTGGTCAGCGTGCCGCTCGAAGAGCCGGTGGTGAACCGCTCGCTGGGGCTGGTCTACCGGCGTGGTGCGTCACTGTCGCCAGCGGCCGAGAAGTTCGTCGCCATGCTGCTGGAGAAATGGCCGCAGTAAGGTATCAATCCGGCGGCGCAAAACAATCGGTGATGGCTTGCCGGACCCGCTGCACCGCCAGGTCTGGCTGGGTCACGCTGCGCCAGCCCAGTTCGATCGGGTAACGCGGCAGCGCCAGCGGGCATGGCAACGCCAGCAGCCCGGTCATGTCGGCAATGCTTTGGGCGGCGTGGGCGGGAATGGTCGCCACCGCCTGCGTGCCGCGCAGCAGCCACGCCAGCGCCGCAAAATGAGTGGTCGAAACCCGCACCCGGCGCTGCAGGTTGTCAGCCGCCAGCGCTTCGTCGACGATGCCGATAAAGCCGCCGGACGACACCAGAATGTGCTCGCGCCGGACGAACTCATCCAGGCTCAGCCCATCGTTTTTAAGGCTGGCCCCGTCCACCAGGCAGCTATAGCCGCCCTCGCCGAGAATCTGCCGGCCCAGCAACCGGGCATTGAAACCGCCCGCAGTGATCGCCAGATCGATGCGCCGCTCAAGCAGGTCACTGGCGACGATCTGGCTATGGGTCTGACGAAAGATCAGCCGCAGTCCCGCTGCACGCTGCGCCACGGCGGCGATCAAGCGCTGGCCGTAAGCGATCTCGAAATCATCCGACAAACCCAGGGTCACGCTGCGGCCCTGCAAGTCACTGGCCTTCGGATCAAGCAGGGTCAGGCTTTGCCGACACTTGGCGAGTGCTTCGCCAATCAGCGCACGCAATTGATTGGCGCGCAAGGTCGGCGCCAGACCGCGCCCGGTGCGCACGAACAACGGATCGCCGTAGACGTCACGCAGACGCCGCAAGGCCGCGCTCACCGCCGATTGAGTCACGCCCAGGCGTAGCGCAGCGCGACTGGCGCTGCTTTCCTCGAACAGCGCTTCGAAAACTTTCAGCAGGTTCAGGTCAATCTGCTCGATATTCATCTGACTCATATCACATAGAAATGAACCGCTATTTATTCATAACTCGATTTGCAATGAAAATGGCCGCATGCCCTGGCAAGACCGGCTTGAGCCGGCAAAACCAACCACCAACGGAACCCACGCCATGCCCAGATCCATCATCGCGGCGCTGCAAATCGGCTCGTTGCCTGACGGCAAAGCCGCCACCCTGGAACAGATCCTGTCCTATGAAACCGCCATCAGCGAATCCGGCGCCAGCCTGGTGGTGATGCCCGAAGCGCTGCTGGGTGGTTATCCCAAAGGTGAACGGTTCGGCACCCAGCTCGGCTACCGCCTGCCGGAGGGCCGTGAAGCTTTTGCCCGTTATCATGCCAACGCCATCGACGTGCCCGGCACCGAAACCGAAGCCCTGGCGGCCCTGTCAGCACGCACCGGTGCCGATCTGGTGATTGGTGTGATCGAGCGCAGCGGCCACAGCCTGTACTGCACTGCCCTGTTCTTCACCCCGCAGGCCGGGCTGGCCGGCAAGCACCGCAAGCTGATGCCCACAGGCACCGAGCGGCTGATCTGGGCACAAGGCGACGGCTCGACGCTGCCGGTCATCGAGGGCCGTGCCGGGCGGCTGGGCACTGCAATTTGCTGGGAGAACTACATGCCGTTGCTGCGCACCGCGATGTACGCCAAGGGCGTGGACATCTGGTGTGCGCCAACCGTGGACGAGCGAGATATGTGGCAAGCAACCATGCGCCATGTGGCCTGTGAAGGCCGCTGCTTTGTGGTCAGCGCCTGCCAGGTCCAGGACTCACCGGCACAACTGGGCACCCAGGTGGAAAACTGGCCGCAAGACCGGCCGTTGATCAATGGCGGCAGCGTGATCGTCAGCCCGCTGGGCGAAGTGCTGGCCGGACCGTTACTGGGCGAGCGCGGCCTGCTGAGCGCCGAAATCGACACCGCCGAACTGGCCCGGGCGCGTTATGACTTTGACGTGACCGGGCATTACTCGCGCCCGGACGTGTTTGAACTGACGGTCGATGAACGTGAAAAGGCCGGGGTGCGGTTTATCTGAACTCCGGTGACGCCAGGCTTGGCTGAGGGCGGGCCACTGGTCAGGAAGTGTGAACAGACGCACGTTTCGGGTTTCAAGTCCTTCACAGGCACCGGCAATGTGAAGGAGATATGCCATGGCCACTCCCGGCCCAACCCGTAGCGCCAACACGATCCGGTTCTTCGAGTTGCTGCTCGGTCAGTTTCGTGGGGTCGAGGGCGAGTTGCCTTCAGCCATTCTCTACTTGCTCAACGCCACCGGCGAACCCGAACCAGACCGCAAGGCAATCCTCAGCCGGATTGCCAACGACAAGGTCGAGAACGCCGGGGTGCTGGCGGCGATGCTGGTGCATATCGCCAAGGGGCGTAAGGGACGCTTTTCAAGAAACCCGCCATTTGATGAATTGAATGCGCTGCTGACCCGCCAGCCCATCAAGACCAACAGCGGCAGACTGGCCAGGGCCTACACCGACAAGGTGCGTGCGATAGAAGCCGACCAGCACTACCAGGAGCCCTACTGCGAAGCTCCCGTCGCGTATCTGCGCCAATATGTCGGGCTCGAAGATCGCCAGATTGCCATGTACACGCAGTTGCTCGCACTGACCTCGACCCGATCATTCACTGATGCGCTGGTGTTAGCCCAGCGCAGGCAACTGGAACACCGCGACACCCTGGCAGGCCTGTTGCAAAAGGCTCTGGATGCGCAGGGGGTGCCGTAAGCGCGGCCGGCCGGCGTTCCGGTTGCTGTGGTCAGGCATCCCGGCGAAGGCTGCGGCACATTCGCAGCAGATGCTGTGACTTTACCGGCCTCTTCACGAGCAAGCTCGTTGCCACAGAGATTTGCGGCGCCCATATGAGCAGTATTGGCTTTAGCCGGCAAGGCGAATCTTCGCCGCTAAAGCGGCTCCTACGAGGTGCCGTGTTTGTCAGGACAGCGCGGCGCCCAGCCATGCTCACCGAGCTGCTATCGTTGTGCCAACCCTGCCCTTGCTGAGCACCGCCATGCCCCATGTCGTTCATACCCACCCGCGTCTGGCCGTGAGCGCTGCGCTGGGTTTGCTGGCCGGTATCGGCTCGGTGTTTATCGCCCCGCAACTAAGCATCATCCAGCACGGGCTGGTGGGCTGGAATCTTGCCGTATGGGTGTTCCTGGCACTGATCCTTAGCCACACGCTGCGCAGCAGCGCTGATGATGTGAAGAAGGTCGCGATGATGGAGGACGAAAATGCTGGGGTGGTATTACTGGTGGTGTGCATCGGCGCGCTGGCCAGCCTCGCGGCGCTCATTGTCGAACTGGCCAACGGCAAAGCGGCGCCGGGCACCGGCGAGGTGCTGCGGCACAGTTTTACCGCCCTGACGATTGTCGGCTCCTGGTTGTTGACCGGGGTGATCTTCAGCCTGCACTACGCCAGGCTGTTCTACACCACTGGCGGCAAGCAACCGGCATTGAATTTTCCTGACGGTGAAAGGCATCCCGACTATTGGGACTTCCTGTACTTCTCCTTCACCCTGAACGTGGCGGTGCAAACTTCAGACGTGGGCGTGATGACCCGTGCAATGCGCAAGGTCGTGCTTGCTCACTGCTTGCTGGGGTTCGTGTTTAATACGGCGATTCTGGGCTTGACCATCAATCTGGCGGCGGGGCTGTTTGGCTGACAAATCTTTGTCGGCTCGTCAGTACCGGTTTAAAGTCTGCGTCTCTCGGCCTACGTCACGGACGCACATGAAATACCTGATCTTGCTGCTGCTCGCCGCCGGCGGCTACTACGCCTATTCGAGCTACACAAAAAGTGCCCGGCAGGACATTCCGGTAGCCAGCTATCAGGCGCTATTGAGGAAGGCCGAGAAGACACCGGTGACCCAGCAAGAGGTTCGCTTGGGCGCCAAGTGGATGGCTGCCTATGTGTGCAAAGACCCGGACTTCCAGGCTTCCGGCGGGTCGAGTATCAGTAACTGCCACAGAAAGCTGGAGATCTATCGGGACATCTGTGAGTCACGCATCTTCGACGATGCGCCCGCCATCTTCGAACACATATCGCAAGTAAAGACCATCACCAAACGTTACCTGGCCTGCACCGGCAGCATGTAGGCCGCTCGCAGGCTGTCCGACCGGACCATTACGGCGTAAGGTGCGGACACATCCACAGACATGGAGACCCCCGACGATGGCGCTGCTCAACATTGCCGTACTGGACGACTGGCAGAACGTGGCCAGCGATGTAGTGGACTGGTCGGTGCTCGGCAGCATTGCCAGGGTCAGCTTCCTGCACGACTACCCCGCCGACACCGCGACCCTGGCCGAACGCTTGCAGGGCTTCGAGGTGATCTGCGTGATGCGCGAGCGCACCCTGTTCGATCAGGCGCTGCTAAGCCGCCTGCCAAACCTCAGGCTGCTGGTCACCGGTGGCATGCGCAACGCCGCACTGGACGTCAAAGCCGCCCGTGAGCTGGGCATCGAGGTGTGTGGCACCGACAGCTACAAGCATGCCGCCCCGGAACTGACCTGGGCGCTGGTCATGGGCCTTACCCGCAACCTGGTGCAGGAAGCCAATTCGTTGCGTGGCGGGGGCTGGCAGGTGGGGATTGGCGGCGACCTGTACGGCAAGACTCTGGGCCTGTTGGGCCTGGGCAGCATCGGCCAGAAAGTGGCCCGCTATGGGCAGGCGTTCGGCATGCGGGTGATTGCCTGGAGCCAGAACCTGACCCCCGAGGCCGCGGCCGAAGTCGGCGTCAGCTGGGTCAGCAAGCAGGCGCTGTTCGAGCAGGCTGATGTGCTGTCGGTGCATCTGGTGCTCAGTGAGCGCAGTCGGGGGCTGGTGGATGCCCAGGCACTGGGCTGGATGAAGCGTCAGGCGTATCTGATCAACACCGCACGCGGGCCGATCATTGACGAAGCAGCGCTGATCGAGGCACTGCGCGAGCGGCGTATTGCCGGGGCGGCGCTGGATGTCTTCGATCAGGAACCACTGGTCCAGGAACACCCGTTTCGCAATCTGGACAACGTCCTGGCCACGCCGCACATTGGCTACGTGACCGGCAACAACTACCAGACTTTCTACGGCCAGATGATCGAAGACATTCAGGCCTGGCATGCCGGCCAGCCGATCAGGGTATTTGCCGGATAGAGAGGCAATATCCCCGTCGGCTTAAGTCATGCACATGTGGGAGCTCGCTCACGAAGAAGCTGGCAAGCCCCCCTGGCGAAAGGTTACAACTTGTACGAGAAGCCCACCTGCACGGTGCGCGGTGCGCCCGGATAGGCGTAGATGTTGCCGAACGCGCCCTCTTCATATTCCTTGTCGAACAGGTTCTTCACGTCCAGGTTCAGGCGCAGGTTGTCGTTGACCTTGTAGTAGCTCAGCAGGTCGTAGACGGTGTAGCTGGCCATGCTGAAGTTCGGCACGTTGGCGGTCTGTCCGGCACGCTCGTCAACATAACGGGCGCCGCCACCCAGGCCCAGACCGCGCAATGCGCCGTCCTGGAACTCATACATGCTCAGCAGGCTGGCGCTCTGCTTGGGGATGTTGAGCAGGCGAGTGCCGTTACGCAGGGTGTTGTCCTTGGTCACTTCGGCGTCGGTGTAGGCGTAGCTGCCCATCACTTTCCAGGCCGGGGTGATGTTGCCCACCACGTTGAGGTCGAAACCACGGCTGCGCACTTCGCCGGCCGCGATGCTGAAGGTCGAGTCGACCGGGTCAGTGGTCAGCACGTTCTTCTTGTCGATCTGGTAGATCGCCGCTTCCACACTCAGCTGCTTGTCCAGCGTCTGCCATTTGGCGCCCAGCTCGTAAGCCTTGCCTTCTTCAGGATCGAACCCGCCGCCCAGCCGCGCAGCACCGGAGTTGGGCTTGAATGAACGCGAGGCGCTGGCGTACAGGGCCAGGTCTTCGGTCAGGTCGAAGGTCAGCCCCAGCCGCGGCGTCACCGCATTGTCGCTGTTGGTCCAGCTGCGGGTGCCGGCCAGGTAGGTGTCGTAGTCATGCTCGAAGCGTTCGAAGCGCGCGCCCACCAGCAACTTCAGGCGCTCGGTGAGGGTCACCTGATCCTGCAGGAACGCCGCCCAGGTCTTGAGGTTTTCCTTGTCATGGGTGGTGGTGCGGGTCAGCGCCGGACGGGCCTGGCCATACACCGGGTTGTAGATGTCGATGGCGTAGCTGCCCGCAGCACCGCTGGAGCGCATGATGATCGACTTGTAGTCGTAATCTTCATACTCGACGCCGGCCAGCAGCAGGTGCTCAAGGCTGCCGGTGTTGAAGCGGCCGGTGACGTTCAGTTGCACGTCGATATCGGTCCAGTCCAGTTTGCGCCAGTTGAAGTTGCGGCTCAGGGTGCGAGCATCGGCACCCAGGCTGTTGGCTTCGACACCGTTGCCCTTCATGGTGCCGTCCAGCGACTGCACGCCGCCGCCCAGGGTCCAGTTGTCGTTCAAATCATGCTCGAACCGCAACTGGGCCATGTTGGTGTCAGTGTGCAGCTTGCCGATGTCCTTCTCGCCCCAGAAGGTGTCTGGCGAGGCGGTGCGGGTTTGCGCCGGGTAACGGGTCAGGCCGCGATCCAGCGGTGCATTGTTGCGCATGAACTCACCTTCGAAGGTGATGCGCGTGGCATCGTTGAGCTGCCAGCTGAGCACCGGCGCCACCGAATAGCGCTCGGTCTCGACGTGGTCGCGGAAGGTTTCGCCGCCCTCGCCCAGAACATTCAGGCGATAGGCCAGACGGCCCTCTTCGTCGAGTGGGCCGGTGGCATCGAGGGTGCCACGGTACATGCCCTGATCGTTGATCTGGCTGCCCAGTGTCACCGAGCGGTCGCTGGACGGCTGTTTGGTCACCACGTTGAAGGTGCCGCCCGGGTCGCCGCGGCCGTACAGGGTGGTCGACGGGCCGCGCAGCACTTCAAGACGCTCGATGGTGTTGGCATCGGGCATGCTCGGGTAGCCGCGGTTGATCGGGAAACCGTTGCGGTAGAACTCACCAGTGGTGAAGCCGCGCACAGTAAACGTCGTCAGGCCCTGACCGCCGAAGTTGTTGGCCCGGCCAACGCCGCCCGCGTAGTCGAGTGCCTCTTGCAAGCGGGTAGCGCCCAGATCTTCTACCGCTTCGCGGGACACGACACTGACCGACTGCGGGGTTTCGTGGATCGAGGTATCGGTGCGGGTGGCGCTGGCAGACCGGGTGGCTTTATAGCCTTGTACGGGACCGGTGGCCTGCTCGCTGTCAGCAGCGGCGTTGATGTCGGTCACTTGCAGCTCGATGGAGGGCTTGCCGGCCGGGGCCTGCTCAGCCCAGGCCAGTGGGCTCAGCGCGGCTTGCACAGCGCAAAGCGAAATCAGAGTGCGACGCATGTGTGAATCCTGTTCTCTTTGATGATCCACGAGCTCATGACGGCCCGTTTTGAGATGTGAATTGTATAGATTTGTAACTACAAGTGAAACTTATTCCCAAATGTAACTTTGGGATCATGTCGGCGTGGATGGGTCATTGCTGGCAGCAATCCGCCTCGACGGTGAATATTCGCGGCTCGCGCCGCGCCTACCGGGCCAGGCAGGCATACTGTGGCGGTGTTTCCCTGATCAGATCGGAGAGCTGATGAACCTGACCCATTCCCCCGGCGATCGCCGCAGTGCCCTGCTGGTGATCGACATGCAATACGACTTCATGCCCGGCGGTGCGCTGGCGGTGGCCGACGGCGATGCGCTGGTGCCGTTGATCAACCGCCTCGGCCGGCAGTTCGCCAGGGTCATCGTGACTCAGGACTGGCACCCGGCCGGGCATATCTCGTTCGCTGACAGTCATCCGGGCCATGTGCCCTTCCAGACCATCACCCTGCCCTACGGCCCGCAGACCCTGTGGCCGGTGCATTGCGTGCAAGGCAGCGATGGCGCGCAGTTGCATGAGGCGCTGGAGCTGCCCCATGCGCAGTTGATTCTGCGCAAGGGCTGCAATCCGGCGATCGACAGTTATTCCGCGTTTCTGGAAGCCGACCGCACCACCCGCACCGGCCTGAGCGGTTATTTGCGCGAGCACGGCATCGAGACGCTGTACGTGGTCGGCCTGGCGCTGGACTTCTGCGTGGCCTGGTCGGCCCAGGACGCGGCACGCGAAGGGTTCAACACCTACGTGATCGAGGATGCCTGCCGGGCGATTGACCTGAACGGCTCGTTGCAGGCCGCCTGGCAAGCGATGGGCGAGTTGGGTGTACAGCGCATCCAGAGCCAACAGCTACAGCACGCATAACGCCTTCATCACGGCAGAACGACGCCGGGCCGCGCAGGTCTGAATCTTCAGACAGACGGGCCTCCGTCGTTCCCCCATGAAGGTATCTGGTATGCAAGAACAAGCAGACGGCAAGACTCCCGGCCTGTCAGCCGAAGAACAGCGCGAGATCGACGAGAAGCTGCCACCGCGGGCAGCGGTGTTGCATGAAACCATCCGCATCCAGGGCGACCATGAGCTGGAGCGCAGTGTCGCAGCGTTGTGGTGGTCGGCGCTGGCCGCCGGGCTGACCATGGGCCTGTCGCTGATGGCCATGGGGCTGTTCCGCTCGCGGCTGGGGCCCGGCGATGAAAGCCACGTAATCGCCAGCCTGGGCTATTCGGCAGGCTTTCTGGCGGTGATCCTGGCCCGCCAGCAGTTGTTCACCGAGAACACCCTGACGGCCGTGCTGCCAGTGATGAGCAAGCTGACCCTGGGCAATTTCGGCCGATTGCTACGCCTGTGGGGTGTGGTGCTCGCCGGTAACCTGGCCGGCACCCTGCTGGTGGCCTGGGTGATGCTGCGCCTGCCGATCTTCGATACCCAGACCGACCTGGCGTTTCTGGAAATCGGCCGCAAAGTGATGGAAAACGACGCGACCAAGATGCTCGCCAAAGGCATCGTCTCGGGCTGGATGATCGCCACCATGGTGTGGATGATCGCCGGCATGGAAAACGCCAGGATCGCCATTATCGTGGTGATCACCTACCTGATGGCGCTGGGTGACTTCACCCACATCGTGGTCGGCTCACTGGAGGTGTCTTACCTGGTGTTTGCCGGCGAGGTGAGCTGGGGCGATTTCTGGCTGGTGTTTGCAGCCCCCACCCTGGCCGGCAATATCATCGGCGGCAGCTTTATCTTCGGCCTGCTCAGCCATGCACAGATTCGCAGCGAGAACGACATGACCGCCAAGCGCGAGCGCGACAAACGCAAGCTGCTGGAGGAGTTGCGGCGCAGCCGCCAGGACTGATTGCGCCAGACAGCCGGGCAAATGCGAACATGAATCTTTCTTTCAGGAAATTTTCAGGTTCCAACAGGCAAGATACGATTTTGTCCCACACCGCAGGCAGGCAAGATGACCCGAATCCTGGCAATCGAAGATGACGCCGTCACCGCAAGGGAGATCGTCGCGGAACTCAGCAGTCACGGGCTGGATGTGGACTGGGTAGACAACGGGCGTGACGGTCTGGACAAGGCCGTCAGTGGCGATTACGACCTGATTACCCTGGACCGCATGTTGCCGCAGGTCGACGGGCTGACCATCGTCACCCGCCTGCGCGCCCAGGGCATCAGCACGCCGATCCTGATGATCAGCGCGCTGTCAGACGTCGATGAGCGGGTTCGTGGCCTGCGCGCCGGGGGCGACGACTATCTGTCCAAGCCCTTTGCCTCCGACGAGATGGCCGCCCGGGTCGAGGTGCTGCTGCGCCGTAACAGCCCGGCCAGCGAGCAGAAAAGCCAGTTGCTGGTCGGTGACCTGGAACTGGACCTGATGACCCGCGAGGCGCGCCGTGGCGAGCGGACCCTGACCCTGCTGCCCACCGAGTACAAGCTGCTGGAATTTCTGATGCGCAACCATGGCCAGGTCATCACCCGGATGATGATCTTCCAGGAGGTCTGGGGCTATCACTTCGACCCTGGCACCAACCTGATCGACGTCCATATTGGCCGCCTGCGCAAGAAAATCGACCCACCGGGCAGTGCGCCGCTGATCCGTACCGTAAGGGGCACGGGGTATGTCATTAGCGAACCTGCCTAAGGGCTGGCGTTCCTCCAGCAGCCGTCTGCTGGCGCTCTACAGCACCCTGTTCGTGGCCTGGGGCAGCATCTTGCTGGGGGTCCTGTATTGGGAGGTCAAAGGTTATCTGGACCAGATGGCCCGCCACTCACTGATGCAGCGCCAGCAGCTGTTCGCCCGCTTCGAAGGCCAGGACCTGGTCGAAGCGCTGGTGGCGAGCATGGCCTTCGACAAACCCGCCGTGGATGCCTTCGGCCTGTTCGACGCCCGTCTGCGCCCGCTGTTCGGGCCGATCCGGCAGATCCCCGGCAACCTGCCGCTGGACGGCCAGATTCATGAACTGGGCAGTTGCATCGTCTCCACCGACCCGAACCTGCCGCGCAGCAGTTGCGCCGCGGTAGCGACTCGCACCCGCGCTGGCAACTGGCTGATCATCGTGCGCGACAATGGCTCGCTGTTCGCCGTCTCCAACCTGATTCTGCATGCGCTGCTATGGGGCATGTCGCTGACCATCATTCCCGGCGTGGCCGGCTGGTACTTGTTGCGCCGCCGGCCTCTGCGGCGCATCCATGCCTTGCGTGCCAGTGCCGAGGCGATTGTCAGTGGCGACATGAGCAAGCGCCTGCCGGTTTCGGTGCGCCGTGACGAGCTGGACATGCTGGCGTTGATCGTCAATGACATGCTCGGCCAGATCGAGCGGCTGATGAACGAGGTCAAGGGCGTATGCGACAACATTGCCCATGACTTGCGCACCCCGTTGACCCGCCTGCGCGCCCGCCTGTACCGCATCCAGCAGCAAGCCCCGGACTCGCCGCACAGCCCGGAAATTGCCCAGGTGATCGCCGAAGCCGATGGCCTGATGGCGCGCTTTCGCGGGCTGTTGCGCATTTCCGAACTGCAGGACCAGCGCCGCCGCTCGGGCTTTCTGGAACTCGACCCGCACGCCTTGCTGCAGGAGTTGCACGACTTTTATCTGCCGCTGGCCGAGGAAGGCGACATCACCTTGCTGCTGGACGTCGACAGCCCGGTGCCGAGCATCACTGGCGACCGCGCCCTGCTGTTCGAGGCGCTGGCCAACCTGCTCGACAACGCGATCAAGTTCACCCCCGCCGGCGGTACGGTGCTGCTGCAGGCCAGCGCCTGGCAAGGCCAGTTGCGTATTGAGGTGCAAGACTCCGGCCCCGGCATTCCCGAAGCCGAGCGTCAGGCGGTGTTCCAGCGCTTTCATCGCAGCGAACACGACAACCCGCAAGGCTTCGGCCTGGGACTGTCGCTGGTGGCCGCGATTGTCGAGCTGCATGGCTTTACTTTGCGCATCGACAGCAGCCGCTATGGCGGCGCACGGCTGACGCTCGATTGTGCCGCCGACACTTCAGCGGCCTGAGCGGCGCATCATCAGTGACAGAAATATTCAGTATCAATTCAGTGTGGGTTCTGGCTGTCGGTGAATGCCTTTAACCTGCTGGCTATCTTCCTCAAGCCTGCCTGCGAGCCTTTATGAGCCTTCCCGCCACGCCTGTTGCCATGACCCGCGCTCTGGTGCTGCTGTTCGCTTTCTGCTGTGGCGCCATCGTCGCCAATATCTACTATGCCCAGCCGATCATCGGCCTGATTGCCCCGGACCTCGGGCTTTCAGAAACCCTGGCCAGCCTGATCGTATCGCTGACCCAGATCGGCTATGCCCTGGGCCTGTTGTTTCTGGTGCCACTGGGTGACCTGCTGGAAAACCGCCGACTCATGATCGCCACCGCCGTACTGGCGGTGCTGAGCCTGATCGGCGCGGCCGTGGTGGAGCAGCCCAACCTGTTCCTGCTGCTGTCGCTGTTGATCGGTTTCAGTTCGGTGTCGGTGCAAATCCTGATTCCGCTGGCGGCGCACCTGGCCCCGGAAGAATCCCGTGGCCGGGTGGTCGGCGGGATCATGGGCGGCTTGCTGCTGGGTATTCTGCTGGCCCGGCCGTTGTCGAGCCTGATCGCTGACCACTTCGGCTGGCGCGCGGTGTTTGCCATGGCGGCGCTGATCATGCTGCTGATCTGTGTGGTGCTGGCGACCACCATGCCCAAGCGGGTCCCGGCACATCGCGCCTCTTACGGACAACTGCTGGGCTCGTTGTGGAGCCTGTTGCGTGAACAACCGGTACTGCGCCAGCGGGCGTTTTATCAAGCCTGCATGTTCGCCACCTTCAGCCTGTTCTGGACCGCCGTACCGCTGGAACTGGCGCGCAATCATGGGCTGTCGCAAAGCCAGATCGCCCTGTTTGCCCTGGCCGGGGCGATCGGAGCCATTGCGGCGCCGATCAGCGGACGCCTGGCCGATGCCGGATACACCCGCCCGGCAAGCCTGTTTGCCTTGCTGCTGGCGGCAATCTGTTTCCTGCCGGGGCTGAGCGATGCCGGTGCCGGGGTCATTGGCCTGGCGCTGACCGGGGTGGTACTGGACTTCTGCGTCCAGGTGAACATGGTGCTTGGCCAGCGCGCCGTGTACGCACTGGATGCCGCCAGCCGTGGGCGCCTGAATGCGCTGTACATGACCAGCATCTTCATCGGCGGCGCAGTCGGCTCGGCGGTGGCCAGCCTGTTGTTCGATCGGGGCGGCTGGCACGCGATCATCCTGGTCGGCACCGCCTTGCCGCTGCTGGCCTTGCTGGTGTTTCTCAAGGACGCCCACGCCGCACGCCGGGCGTCTGGCCAGACGGCCTGATGATCAGCCGCCGGTTCAGAACCCGGCGGCTGCGCCGTTACCGCGCGGGTCATAGGCCCCTTCGAACGTGCCGTTGGGCAACTGCACCGCAGCCCCGGCGTGGCCCATGGTCTCACTGAACGCCTCCAGCACTTCGACGTCATGGCCCAGAGCGGCCAGTTGCTCAACCCGTTGCGGGTCGAAGCGTGATTCCAGCTTGAGCGACACGCTGCTGTCGCCCCAGGTGCGCCCCAGCAGCCAGCGCGGGGCGCTGACGGCCTGCTGCAATGGCTGATTGAACACGGCATAACGAGTGAAGACGGCAGCCTGGGTCTGCGGCTGGCCATCACCGCCCATGGTGCCGTACACCATGCTGCGACCATCATGCAGCCGGGCGGCGGCCGGGTTGAGGGTGTGGAACGGCTGCTTGCCCGGTTGCAGCGCCAGCAAATGCTCAGGGTCAAGACTGAACGAAGCGCCGCGGTTCTGCCAGACCAGCCCGCTGTCGCTGAGCACCACGCCGCTGCCGAACTCGTGGTAGATGCTCTGGATAAACGACACCGCCAGACCATCGCTGTCGATCACGCCCATCCACACCGTATCACCCGGCCCCTTGTCTTCGCCCCAACGCTGCGCCTGCCGGGGGTCAATCAGCGCGGCTTGCTCACGAAGAAAGTCGGGGGCCAGAAATGCCTGGGGATCGACCTTCATGTGCGCCGGGTCAGTGATATAGGCATCGCGCACCTTGAAGGCCAGTTTGGTGGCCTCGACCAACGTGTGCACGTAAGCCGCCGAGTCGACGGCGGTGTCTGCCAAGCCGGCCTGTTCAGCAATCCCCAGAATCAGCTGCGACACCACGCCCTGGGTCGGTGGCGGCAGGTTGTACACCGTGCCGCTGCCATGCTCCAGGGCCAGCGGCTTGACCCGTTTGGCCCGATAGGCCGCCAGATCAGCACGGGTGACCGGCGCACCGAGCTGTTGCAGGTCGGCGGCGATGCTGTCGCCCAGGCTGCCACGATAAAAATCATCCAGGCCGCAATCACTCAAGCGTTGCAGGGTTTGCGCCAGGCGTGGCTGGCGAAACAGACTGCCCGCCTCCGGGACCCGGTAGCGGCCTTCGCTGTGGCACAGGTAGGTGTCGGCGAACCCCGGAATATCCTGCAGTTGCGCAAGCTTGGCGGCGGTGGCGGCATGCTGCGAACGGGTCACCGGGATACCGGCACTGGCGTAATGGATGGCATCGGCCAGCAGCGCCGGCAGCGGCGTGCTGCCGCCCAGCCCGGCACTGACCGCCAACGCCTCCTGCCAGCCGCCGACCGTCCCGGCGACGGTCAATGCGGCAGCGGCGCCACGCAGCGGGATACTCGCTTGGCCACGGTAGCGCTCCAGGGTCGCCAGGCTGCCGGCCGGGCCGCTGGCATCGATGGCCAGCGGTTCGCCGTGTTTCGGCACGATGAGCCAGAAGCCATCGCCGCCAAGGCCGTTCATGTGCGGGTACACCACCGCGATGGTGGCGGCAGCGGCCACCATCGCTTCGATGGCGTTGCCGCCGCTACGCAGAATGGCCAGCGCCGATTGCGCGGCCAGGCTATGAGGTGCCACGGCAATGCCCCGGGCGGCCAGTGTGGTGTTGAGCATGATTTCTACCAAAGAAGCTTGCGACCAAAGAAACGTACGACCAAGCAGGTTTACGACATCAGGCTGACGTGCGCAGCGACGATCCGCCACTGCCCGTCCAGGCGTACCCAGCTCTGCTGCTGGCGACCGATGCGCTCGCTGCCGTCGCGGGTGAACTCGGTACTGCACACAGCAAAATCCTCGCCATAGCAGCTGATCACCGTATTGCGCAGGGTGCGTTGCAGCCCGGCCGACGGGCGCGCCGCACGAAAGGCGCGGATCGCTTCGATGCCATACAGGTTCTCCCCGGCGCCAAGCCGTACGGTGCGCGGGTCATGCCAAAACAGCTCATCGAGCACCTGAGTGTCATTGCTGACCAGCGCCTGCTCGTAGCGCTCAAACGCAGCGCGTACCTCGGCCAGCACCTCAGGGCGATCAATCGATTGCGGGTTCATTGCACGGCTCCCGGCACAGCGGCCTCAGTGATGCCCAACTGCTCCAGCCGACGCGCAGCACGCAGGCAGGCCTGTTCGTTGAACGGCGCGGCGATCAGCTGAACGCCGATCGGCAACCCATTGGCGGCGCGCAGCGGCACGCTGACCACCGGCAGGCCAAGGAAAGAGATCGGCTGGGCGAGCATGCCCATGCTGGCGCGAATCGGCAGATCAGTGCCATTGATACGCATGGTCTGCTGGCCAATGGTCGTGGCGCTGGTCGGCGTGGCCGGTGCAATCAGCACATCGACGCCGGCGAACAGCGGCAACACCTGCTGCTGGAAATGCCGACGAAAGCGCTGCGCCTGCACATACCAGGCAGCCGGAATCATCGCCCCGGCCAGCAGCCGTTCACGAGACAGCGGCTCGAAGGCGTCAGGCACACGGCGCAGGGTTGGCAGGTAACTGTTGCCGCCCTCTGAGGCGCTGATGATGAAGGCAGCGGTGCGCGCCAGTTCGGCTTCAGCCAGCGTGATTTGCTGTTGCGCGTTCAACCCCTTGGCGACGCGCGCCACGGCATCACGTGCCGAATCATCGCACCATTGCTGGAAATAACCGCCCAGTACGGCGCAACGCAAACCGTCGCTGTCCTGCTCCAATCGGGGCATGACCGGTTGCAGATCCTGCGCCGCCTGAAAGCCGTCCGCCGGGTCATGACCCAGCAAGGCGTCATAGACTTCGGTCAGGTCGCTGACCCGCCGCGCCAGCGGGCCAATGTGATCGAGGCTGCCGACAAACGGGTGAGTACCGCTGCGTGACAGCCGGCCAAAGGTCGGCTTCATGCCAAACACGCCGCACAGCGAAGCCGGTACACGGATCGAGCCATTGGTATCGCTACCCAACGAAAAATGCACCAGCCCGGCCGCAACCGCTGCCGCCGAGCCGCCCGATGAGCCGCCAGCAATACGGGTCAGGTCATGGGGGTTGCAGGTGGCACCAAAATGGCTGTTTTCGGTCGTAAAGCCATAGGCATAGGCGTCCATGTTGAGCATGCCCGACAACAGCGCGCCGCTGCCGGCCAGTTGCCGCACTGCCCAGGCATCCTGGGCCGCAGGCGCGCGGTCCTTGAAAATCTGTGCGCCGGCCAGGGTCGGGAAACCCGCCACATCGAACAGGTTCTTCACCGCATAGGGCACAGCCGCCAACGCGGGCAAGGCCTCACCCTGCTGGCGACGCCGATCGAGGGCCTGGGCCTCTTCGCACATGCGCTGGTGAGTGATCCGGGTCCAGGCGTTGATTGCCCGATTGCGCTGTTCGATTGCGCCCAGGCTGTGCTCGGCGATTTCAGCGGCGCTGAACTCTCCGGCGGCCAGTGCCGACTTCAATTGGCTGATGCTCAGCGTGTCGAGATTCATGCCTTGTAGACTCCCGCCACTTCCAGCCGGTCATCCAGCGGGTAATCCATCAGTGGCGCGGCCATGGCTGCGATGCGGCTGAACTGCAACAGCAGTTCCTGACGTCGGGCGTCGTCCAGTTCCAGGCCCAGGACCTGTTCCATCTGCGCAATGTAGGCTGCCCAGTCGGGCGGGACCTGTGTCATGGTGAACTCCTCTGAACATCGAAGCCGGAACATTCCGGTGCCTGCGTGATTGCTATATCATTGGCTCAATGAAACGAAAGTTACAAGGGATTCCCGTGAATCAGTTAGACGAACGCCTGCGCAGCCAGTACTCGCACCTCACCCCTCAAGAGCAACGTCTCGCTGATTTCATGCTCGACCATTACGACGACCTGGTCAGCTACAACAGCGCCGAGCTGGCGCGGCTGACCGGGGTGTCGAAGGCCACCGTCAGCCGTCTGTTCAAGCGCCTGGGCTACGACAAGTACAAGGACATGCGCGACGAACAGCGCACCTTGCGGCAGACCGGCATGCCGGTGACCGACAACCGCGACGTGGTGCAGGGCAATACCTTGCTGGCGCGGCACTACAAGCAGGAAATGGCCAACCTGACCCAGTGGGTCAATGCGATTGACGGGCCAACCTTCACCGAGGTGGTGCACGCGCTGGGCAGTTGCCGACGGGTATTGATCGTCGGTCTGCGCAATGCTTATCCGGCCGCCCTGCACCTGCGCCAGCAACTGCTGCAGATTCGTCCCGGGGTGCAGATACTGCCGCAGACCGGCCAGACCCTGGCCGAGGAACTGGTCGATGTTGCGGCCGACGATCTGGTGGTGGTGCTAGCTTTCCGTCGGCGGCCACGGATCATTCGTCCGCTGTTGCTGGCATTGCAGGCGCAGCAGGTGCCGACCCTGGTGATTTGCGAGCCCCAGGCTCAAGCAGTGATTGAACTGGGGCGCTGGCATCTGTGCACGCCACTGGACAGCGTTTCAGCGTTCGATAGCTACGCCGGGGCCAACAGCCTGATCAACCTGCTGGTCAATGCCGTGCTGCACGAACAGCTGAGCGAAGGCCGCCAGCGCATTCACCAGATCGCCGCGCTGTACGGCGAGCTGGATGAGCTGGAACAACGCTGACGCACCTTAAAAGGGCAAAAAAGATCTGCAAGGCGCTTTTTTAGCGCCTTTTTTTATACCATCGACTCGGCTGCCCGCCTATCGTCACCCCCGAAACTCAAGCTAATGCCTTACATGTCCAGCGACAGGGAAAAAGTTTCGGTCATGAAACAAACTGGCACACACGTTGCAAAAACAAAAATAACGAATCTTTTGTTTCACAACCGAAGCGGATGGGGTGCCGAGTATGAAAAAGACGTTGATCGCGATTCTGGCGGGTGCGGCGCTGCTGTCTCAGGCGGCGGGTGTGCTGGCGGATCAGTTGCAGGACATCGAGAAGCGCGGCGTGATTCGCATCGCCGTACCGCAGGATTTTCCGCCATTCGGTTCGGTCGGCACCGATTTGCAGCCGCAGGGTTATGACATTGACATGGCCAAGTACGTGGCCAAGCAAATGAAACTAAAGTTGCAGCTCGTCCCGGTCACCAGCGCCAACCGCGTTCCTTACCTGCAAACCGACAAGGTCGACCTGGTGATCTCCAGCCTGGGCAAGAATGCCGAGCGTGAACAGGTGATTGATTTCAGCAAGGCCTATGCGCCGTTTTTCCTCGGTGTATTTGGTGCCAAGGACAGCACGCTGCAGGGTGCGGCCGAGTTGTCCGGGCAGTCGATCGGGGTGACCCGTGGTGCGGTGGAGGACATGGTGCTGACCGAAGTGGCACCGGCCGGCGCGCAGGTCAAGCGTTATGAAGACAACAACACCACGCTGTCGGCTTACCTGTCTGGCCAGGTGCAGTACGTGGCCACCGGCAACCTGGTGGTCGCGGCGATTACCCGGCAGAACGCCGACAAAGCCCCGGTGGCCAAGTTCATGCTCAAGGATTCGCCGTGCTTCATCGGCCTGCGCAAGAACGAAACCGCGCTCAAGGACAAGGTCAACGCCCTGATCGAACAGGCCCACGCCGACGGCACGCTGAACAAGCTGTCCGAAGAGTGGCTCAAGGCACCACTGCCTGCCAATCTGGGCGCGTAAGGGCCTGGTGATGATTGCACAGCTTAATTTCTCTGCCCTGCTGCCCTACTGGCCGGAACTGCTGGCCGGCTTGTGGGTGACCATCCAGCTCACGGTGCTGGCCACCGTGGGCGGGGTCAGCCTGGGGATTCTCGGTGCGGCGCTGCGCAGTGGCCGGCCGGGGCTGGCCAGCCGCCTGTGGGGCTGCTACGTCGAACTGATCCGCAACACGCCGTTTGTGGTGCAGTTGTTCTTCATTGTCTTCGGCCTGCCGGCGCTGGGCCTGAAGCTGACTGCCGGCGAAGCCGCGCTGCTGGCGATGCTGATCAACCTGGGCGCCTACAGCACCGAGATCATCCGCGCCGGCATCCAGGTCACCCCGCGTGGCCAGTGGGAAGCCGGCCGGGTGCTGGGCCTGAGCCGTTCGCAGACGTTCTTGCGGGTGGTGCTGCCACCGTCGCTCAAGCGCATTTATCCGGCGCTGGTCAGCCAGTGCATCATCGTCATGCTCGGCTCCTCGGTGGTTTCACAGGTGTCCCATGAAGAGCTGACCTTCGCCGCCAGCCTGATTCAGTCGCGCACCTTCCTGAGTTTTGAGGTGTACCTGGTGACCGCGCTGATGTACCTGGCGCTGTCGATCGCCATGCGCCAACTGTTGCTGGCAATCGGCCGCAAATGCTTTGGAGACCAGCCATGATGGGCACCTTTACCGACTGGGATATCCTGCGCAACCTGCTGTTGGCAGCGCGCTGGACGGTCCTGCTGTCGCTCACCGCGTTCATCGGCGGCACCCTGGTAGCCAGTGTGCTGGTGATGATGCGCCTGTCCGGGCAGCGCTGGCTGCATTGGCTGATTCGCGGCTATACCGAGCTGTTTCAGGGCACGCCGCTGCTGATGCAGTTGTTTCTGGCATTTTTCGGTGTCGCGTTGCTGGGCATCGATGTTTCACCCTGGACCGCCGCCTCGCTGGCCCTGACTTTCTACACCAGTGCCTTTCTGGTCGACATCTGGCACGGCAGCATTCGTGCCCTGCCCCGCGGCCAGTGGGAAGCCTGCCGCTGCCTGGGCCTGGACTTCGGCCAGACCCTGTACCGGGTGGTGCTGCCCCAGGCGCTACGCATCGGCATCGCGCCCACCGTCGGCTTCGCCGTGCAGGTGGTCAAGGGCACCGCGCTGGCCTCGATCATCGGTTTTATCGAGCTGACCAAAGCCGGCACCATTCTCAACAACGTCACCTACCAACCGTTCAAGGTGTTCGGCCTGGTGGCGCTCGGTTATTTCCTGATGTGCTACCCGCTGTCGCGCTACAGCCAGTTCCTGGAGAAGAAATTCAATGCCGCTCATCACCATTGATCAGGTACAGAAGTACTACGGCGACAACCACGTGCTCAAGGGCGTGGACCTGGACATCGAGATCGGCGAAGTGGTGTCGATCATCGGCCGCAGCGGCTCGGGCAAAAGCACCCTGCTGCGCTGCATTAACGGCCTGGAGGGTTATCAGCAAGGCAGCATCAAACTGGCCGGCATGACCGTCACCGACCGTGACTCCCAGGCGCGGGAAATTGCCCGTTCGGTGGGCATGGTGTTTCAGAGCTTCAACCTGTTCCCGCACATGACGGCGCTGGAGAACGTGATGCTCGCGCCGCGCCGGGTGCTGAAAAAAAGCGAAGCCGAGTGCCGCGAACTGGCCGCGCAGATGCTGGAAAAGGTCGGTCTGGGTGAGCGTCTGGACTACTACCCCTCAAGCCTCTCCGGTGGTCAGCAACAGCGGGTGGCGATTGCCCGCGCCCTGGCCATGTCGCCCAAGGTACTGCTGTGCGACGAAATCACCTCGGCCCTCGATCCGGAACTGGTCGGTGAGGTATTGAAGGTTCTGGAGCAACTGGCCAAAGAAGGCATGACCCTGATCCTGGTCACCCACGAAATGAACTTCGCCCGCGAGGTCGGCGACCGGGTGGTGTTCATGCACCAGGGCAAAGTCTGGGAACAGGGCGACAGCCGCGAGCTGTTTGCCAACCCGCAGACCGCTGAATTCAAACAGTTTATTTCCTCGGTACGTGGTCTGAACTGAACCCCTCTTATAAATGTGTAGAAGATCGTCCCCATGAATACTGCCCTCTATTCACCGGTCAACCCGCCACAACGCCTGCTCATGGGCCCCGGCCCGATCAACGCCGACCCGCGCGTGCTGCGCGCCATGTCCAGCCAGTTGGTCGGCCAGTACGACCCGGCCATGACCGGCTACATGAACGAGGTGATGGCGCTGTACCGCAGCGTGTTCGCCACCGCGAACCACTGGACGCTGCTGGTCAACGGCACCTCGCGGGCTGGCATCGAAGCGATTCTGGTGTCGGCGATCCGTCCCGGCGACAAGGTGCTGGTGCCGGTGTTTGGCCGCTTCGGCCACCTGCTGGTCGAGATCGCCCGCCGCTGCCGGGCCGAGGTGCATACCATCGAGGCACCATGGGGTGAAGTGTTCGAGCCGCAGCAGATCGAAGACGCGATCAAGCGGGTCAAGCCACGGCTGTTGTTGACGGTACAGGGCGACACCTCGACCACCATGCTCCAGCCGCTGGAACAACTGGGCGAAATCTGCCGCCGCCACGATGTGCTGTTCTACACCGATGCCACCGCCTCACTGGGCGGCAATGTGCTGCAAAGCGACCTGTGGGGCCTGGATGCAGTCTCCGCCGGCTTGCAGAAATGCCTGGGCGGGCCGTCGGGCACCGCGCCAATCACCTTGAGCGAACGCATGGAAGCGGTCATTCGCCGGCGCAAATGTGTCGAGGCTGGCATCCGCACGGCGGCGCATCAGGACGGCGACGACGAGATGATCTACTCCAATTATTTCGATCTGGGCATGATCCTCGATTACTGGGGGCCAGAGCGCCTCAACCACCACACCGAGGCCACCTCGGCGCTGTTCGCCGCCCGTGAATGCGCCCGGTTGATCGTCGAAGAGGGCCTGGAGGCCGGTATCGCCCGCCACAAACTGCACGGCGATGCCTTGCTCAAGGGCATTGAGGGCATGGGCCTTGCGACCTTCGGCAACCTTGAGCACAAGATGAACAACGTGCTCGGCGTGGTGATTCCCGAGGCCGTGCATGGCGAGCAGGTGCGCAAGCTGCTGCTGGAAGACTTCGGCATCGAGATCGGCACCTCGTTCGGGCCGCTGGCCGGCAAGATCTGGCGCATCGGCACCATGGGCTACAACGCCCGCAAAGACTGCGTCATGCAGACCTTGAGCGCCCTGGAAGCGGTGCTCAATCATCTGGGCGTGCGCACCACCCAAGGCGCGGCCATGCAAGCCGCCTGGGATCACTACAGCGGCCAGCCAGCATGAGCCTGTTGCCGATCAACAACGATGCCGCTGCGCGGGTCATGGCGCGCTGCGACCAATTGGCACTGATCAGCGAGTCGGCGCCATCGCTGACCCGGGTGTACCTGTCGACCGAGCATTTGCAAGCCAATGCGCTGGTCGGCCAGTGGATGCGCGAGGCCGGCATGCGGGTCTGGCAGGACAGCGTCGGCAATATCTGCGGCCGCTATGAAGGCCAGACGCCTGACGCCAAAGCGGTGCTGCTCGGCTCGCATCTGGACACCGTAAGGGATGCCGGGCGCTACGACGGCATGCTTGGGGTCATCACGGCCATTGAGGTGGTTCAGCACTTGCACCAGCACGCTGTACACCTGCCGAACGCCATCGAGATCGTCGGCTTTGCCGATGAAGAAGGCACCCGCTTTGGCATTACCCTGCTCGGCAGCCGGGCCTTGACCGGCAGTTGGCCCGCCGAATGGGTCGACAAGCCCGATGCCAACGGCATCAGCGTCGCCCAGGCCATGACCGAGGCCGGCCTGGACGCCAGCGCCATCGGCCAGGCGGCGCGCCGCCAGGCAGAGATTGCCGCTTATCTGGAGCTGCATATCGAACAGGGACCGTGCCTGGAAGGTGAGCAACTGGCGCTCGGCGTGGTGACTGCAATCAACGGCGCAAGACGTCTGAACTGCGCCTTTACCGGCCACGCCGGGCATGCCGGCACGGTGCCGATGGCGCATCGCAAAGACGCTCTGGCGGCGGCGGCGCAATGGATGGTGTGGATCGAGGAGCATACCCGGCAAACCGGTCCGCAATTGGTGGCCACGGTCGGTACCCTGCAATGTCACCCCGGTGCGGTCAACGTCATCCCTGGCGAGGTGAGCCTGACCCTGGATGTGCGCGGGCCGCAGGACGCGGCACTGGACGGCCTGCTGGAGCGGATTCTGCACCAGGGCCAGGCGATTGCCAGACAACGCGGCATTGCCTTCAGCGCCGAGACCTATTACTCGATTCCGGCCACCGACTGCGATGCGCAGCTGCAGGCTGCGCTGCAAGAAGTGCTGGTCAACGTCCAGGGCCGCAGCCTGGCACTGCCCAGCGGCGCCGGCCACGATGCCATCGCCATGGCAGAAAAATGGCCGGTGGGCATGCTGTTCGTGCGCTGCGCCGGTGGCATCAGCCACCACCCGGCCGAGTCAGTGACCCAGGCGGATGTCGGTCTGGCATTGCAGGCGCTCAGTCAGTGGGTGGCAGCGGTTGCCAGGGCGTAAAGGCGAATGGGCTTGCAGGATTCGCTCGTAGGAGCGGCTTTAGCCGCGAAGGCTTCCCGGCTAAAGCTGCTCGCCGCCCGGCCGGTCCTACGAGGTAATGCCGATCAGTTAAGGCGCATTTTTTCCTGCTTTAAAGGTTGACATCCTCCCCGGCCTGAAGGCCGGAGATTCCTACGGCGCTCAGGCGCGGCATCGAGCCGCCCCCGAGTCGCTTCGGTGGGTTCCTGCTGCTGGCGCCATGACCTCTGCGCTCACTTCACAGGCTAACCGGGCGTGTCCCGCCCTTAGTACATTGATCGCCCCGACCACATCGGCGTTGCCTTCAAAACCACATCCCACGCACCTGAACAGCGCTTGCGTCTGGCGGTTGGCCGCCGACACATGGCCGCAACACGGGCACGTGCGGCTGGTATTCTGCGGCGGCACGGCAATCAGCCAGCCGCCGCGCCACGCCAGCTTGTAGTCCAGTTGGCGGCGGAACTCGAACCAGCCCTGATCGAGGATGGCCCTGTTCAGGCCAGATTTGGCACGGACGTTTCTTCCCGGTGCCTCTGCCGTGCCTGCCGCCGACCTGGACATATTGCGTACCTGCAAGTCCTCGATACACACCATCGCGTGGTTTTGGCTGATCGTGGTGGAGCACTTGTGCAGGTAGTCGCGGCGGGCATTGCCGATTCGGGAATGAATGCGCTGGACGCAGGCTTTCGCCTTCTTCCAGTTGCGGCTGAATTTGATCTTGCGGCTCATCGCCTGCTGCGCTTTGCACAGCGCGGTTTCATGGCGTTTGAAGCTGTTCAATGGTGCGTAGAACGAGCCATCCGAAAGCGTGGCGAACCGGGCAATGCCCATGTCGATGCCAACTGCCGCCCCCTGTGCCGTGGGCTGCTCATCGATCTCGCGTTCGGTCTGGATGCTCACGAACCACTTGCCACACGACTGGCTCACGGTGATGTTCTTCACAGTACCCAGCACCTCGCGGCTGTTGCGGTAGCGCAGCCAGCCCAGCTTGGGCAAGAACAGGCGGCTGTTGGTCTGGTCGAGCTTGATCTGTTTCGGGTCGGGATAGCGCAAGCTGTTGTTCTGCCCCTTCTTCTTGAACCGGGGAAAGTCGGCTCGCTTGGCGAAAAAGTTGGCGTAGGCCCGCTCCAGATCCTTGAGGCTCTGTTGCAATGGGTGAACAGGCGCATCGGCCAGCCATGCGGTTTGCGGGCTATTGCGCCACTCGGTCAGCAACTTGCACAGGCCCGCATAGCCGAGCTTGTTCTCGCCTTGCTCGTGGCGTTCCTTCTGCAACGCCAGCGCCTTGTTGAAGACGAAGCGACAGGAGCCGGCAAAGCGGCGCATTTGCCGCTCCTGCCGGCCGTCTGGCATGAGTTCGTACTTGAAGGCTTGAAATCGTTGCATGCTGCTCTTGAGCCATGAGCAATGAAGACGACATTAGGCGCGGACGGCACGGTGTTTTCAAGCTGTATGCCCATGGGGTCTTTGTAACGAAATACCGCCGTAGAAGGGCATCTGTGTCGCCATGTTACTTCGCATCATCCTGTGGCGGTGCGTACATCGAACAGCAGCAGACACCCCACGGCAACCAGGGACGGCTACGCCGTCCGCGCTATCCTTCCCCGCCCTGAACGGCGGGGCTTGTCGCGCCCCGATGGTCAGGGCAGCCTGCTTTGGCCCCTTCACGAGCAAGCTCGTTCCCACCGTATTCCAGATCAGAATTGGAGTGGGAACGACCTTGGTCGTGAAGAGGCCGGTAAGGGCACTGCATGTGCTGTGGATGTACCGCCATCTTCACAAGCAAGACGGATCGCCGCCCGCTCGTTCCCACCGTATTCCAGGTCAGAATCGGGGTAGGAGGTTCCAAGTGGGCTGTACAGCCTTGCCCACTTGGCAGCCTCCTGCGGGGGTTAAAGGAAGTCGCGGATGTCGCGCTCCAGCTTGCGGCCGACGAAGATCGAGATGGCCAGCAGGGCCAGGGAGAAGCCCACCAGGATGCCAATCGACAGCAGGTGCGGGTTCTGGCCGCCGATCAGGGCTGCGCGGTAGGCCAGGACCAGGTGGTAGAACGGGTTAAGCGCCACCAGTTGCTGGATGGTGCCGGGCAGGATGTTGGCCACGTACACGATGGGCGTCAGCCAGAACCACAACTGGGTGACCACACCGATGACCTGGGTGATGTCGCGGATAAACACCGACAGGATCGCGCAGGTAATGCCCAGAGCGTAGGCCAGCAGTTGCTGGCAGAGGAAGATCGGGACCCACCACAGCAGGTGCCAGGAGAAGTCAAAGCCGATGGCGACCAGGAAGATCATGAAAAAGCCGGTCGCGATCAGGTAATGCACGGTTTCGCTGAGCACCACGTACATCGGCAGCGACCACAGTGACAGGCGCACTTTGCCGATCAGGTGAGCCTTTTCGTGGAACACACTGGTGATGCGGGTCAGGGTGGCGGCAAAACAGTTCCAGGCCAGCAGGCCGCTGACCAGGTAGACGCTGTAGCCCCATTGGCCCAGGTCCTGGCCCAGGCCACCGAGGCGCATGCCCATGATGTTGGAGAACACCAGGGTGAAAATCAGGATGTTGATCAGCGGCAGGATGAAGGTCCAGGCCGCGCCCAGCACCGAGGCCGAGTGCCGGTCGATCAGGTCCTGGCGGGTGAAATTGAGGATCAGGTTCCAGTTCATCAAAGGGTCCAAAACAGCAGAAACAGCGGGCAGGCAAGCATACGCAGTGTGCTGGCATAAAAAAACCCGCCTTTTGAGGGGCGGGTTTTCTTGGCTACCATCCGCCAGATTTTAGTCTGACAGAACTTAAGCTATATCACTTATGCGTGAGCAGTGATTACGCCGTTGGCGAAGCTCAGCTGATCAACAGAGGTGATACCGGTCAGAGTGATAATCGAAACCTGGTCGCTAGCGCTTGCATCCAGGTTGCTGGTGCCGTTAGCAACAGTGGCTTGGAAAGTAGAGCTACCCAGATCTGCTGCTTCGATTACAGCTTTGATATTGCTGCCGTCTTTGAAGAAGAAAACTTCTTTAACGCCGTTCTGGCCACCAGTGATGGTGCCGGTAGCGGCGTCGAACTTAGCGGTGGTGTTCAGAGTGTAACCGTCGCCAATGTACAGAGAGTCTTTAGCAGTTTCAAAGGTCAGAGCGCCGTCAGCAGTAGTAACTTTACCACCGGTAAAGTAGAAAACGTCTGCTTTATCAGCGGTACCGCCGGCAACAAAGGTATCAGGAGCAGCTTTGGTGTTCAAAGCAACCAGACTGGTACCAGCCAGTTTGTCAGCAGCAGCGGTCTGAGCAGTAGTCAGAGCGGTGTGAGCAGTATCGATTGCCTTGTACGATGCTTCAATGGCGTCCAGAGCTTTCGAAGCTTCAACTTGCAGCTTGACACTAGCGTCGGCTGCATAAGCTGCTTTCCAATCAGAAGCAGCAGTGCTTCCGTTCTGGTTAGCCAGAGCGGTATCAGCTTTATTGAAAGCGTCAGTAGCTTTAACGAAAGTCAGTTCCTGAGCTGCCAGCGAGCCGAAGCTTGTGAAAGCAGTTACGCCTGCAAAATCAGCAGTAACTTTGTTGATCAGAGTAGTGGAAGTACCCAGGGTGGTCAGCACGGTGTACAGCGAATCAACATCAGCTGCAACGTCAGCTGGCGACGCTTTGGTAACACCAGCATCGCTCAGAGCAGTGTCCCATACAGTTGCATTAGCTGGGTTGTTAGCATAAGCAACCAAAGTAGCTTTAGCCTGAGTTACGTCGGCAGCATTAGGCTCTTTGGCAGCAGCCAAGGCTTTAGCAGCAGTATCGTAAGCACCAGTTTTTTCAACCGACTTATCATCAGACAGACGCAGAGTATCAGCAGCGGCAGTCAGAGCAGCGGCTTTAACAGTAGCTTCACCGGTCAGGGTCAGAGTCGACTTGCCATCGAGGCCGACAACATTACCAGCCGAAGCTTGAGCACGAGCGTCTGCCAAGTCTGCTTTCAGCTCAGTGTTCACATCGCTGTAAGTAGAGTTAGCGGTAGAGGTAACGGTCTGATCTTTGATGACTGCGCTTGTAGTCGACAGAGTAGCCAGTTGCTTCTCGATAGCCAGCAGGTCAGCAGCCTTAGTGGTCTCGTAGGCAGAGACAGCAGCGTCAGCAGCAACGGAAGCTTTCAGCAAGCCAACGCTAGCAGGAACAGCGATACCGCTCAGCGAACCATCGCTCAGTTTAGCAACTGCGTCGGTAACCGACTGAGTAGTGTCGTTCACGCCGGAGATAATTGCTTTGGCATCAGCAGCAGCGTAGTTAGCGCCAGCAGTCGAAGTGTAAACTTCGGAAACCAGAACCTTGTTGGTTACGACTTGAGCGTCGGTAGCCGAAGCGCCGTTTACGAAAGCAACCAGCAGTTGGTCCAGAGCAACGGTAGCGCCGCCGCCAGTGGTCCAGTAGGTCAGACCGCCCGCATCAGGAGCGCGGCCGAACAGGTTGTTGTAGATCTTGGTAACGGTGTCAACGCGGCTCAGACCGGCGTAGGCAGCGGCGTACTCAGGCTGCTCGTTTACGAAGTTAGTGCGGATCTGATCCAGAGTGATCTGAGCAGGTTCAGCGTTCAACTGGCCCAACCAGTAGTCCAGGCCACCTTTGTCGGCAGCGCGGCCCAGGTAAGCAACGTACAGTTGTTGAACTTGTGCAGAAGTAGTAGCCATTACGTTTTCATCTCCAATATGAGTCGATATCGACACTCAGGCTTCCCTACGTGGGAAAAGAACCCGTCGGCTCTCGCCTGTTGCCACGTCCCACAGGGCCGTGGCCCCCATTATGGGAAGTCGGAAAATTCCGACAGCCTTGCAGGTCATTTTTTGAGCTTTTTTTCAAAGCTATCAAGGAAATATCCTACAAGGCACGCCGATCATACCTGTCAAATTAGCGGCGGAACAATAGCTGACACCCAACTTTTTGATCTATGTCGATAGGAAAATTTCTGTGGACACGTAGGAAATTTCACTTTCTTCCGTAGGCCAAAGTTCAAATATTTTTTTCAGCCAAGGCAATGAGAATGTTTCGCAAGCGAACTGAAACGCTTGTCCACCCGTAATTACGCAGCCACTCCCCTTGCAGCGCTTTCGGTCCGCTTGCCAATTCTTTGGCGATTCCATCGGCCATGGACTGGCTGTCGGTACCCGGCAGAAAGGTCACCGCATCGGCGACGTCTTCGAAGATGCCCAACGGCGTGCAAAAAACCGGACGACCGGTACTCAAACCCCAGCGAACCGCCGCGCTGCTTGACTCTTGGGTGTGCTGATAGGGGAAGACAATGGCATCAGCCATGCCTAACCACGACAAGGATTGCTCGTCGCTGAGGTAGTCGGTAATCAGCGTGACGCGACCTTTGAGGTCGTTTTGCGTAATGCGCTCGCGGCAGGTTTGTGCCAGTTGCGCAGAGACCGGATCGGGGTACTCGGCGTTGACCAGCAGCAGGTGCAATTTGGCATTGCCCTTGGCCAGCAAGGCGAAGGCTTCGATCAACTCCGGCATGCCTTTGTGCGGCAGCAAAAAGCCGTAGCTGGCGATGATGGTCTTGCCTTGCAGGCCAGCGGCGAGTTGGGCAGGACCCGGCTCGGGCAGCGTGGTTTCGATCACGCCATGGGGGAACATCAGCAGATTGTGGCCCAGGCCCATGTCCTTGAGGCGGTTCATGTCGCCGACGCTGTGCACCAGCAGGCGCGCGCAACCGTGCAGCGACTCGCGCATGTGGCTCAGGGATTTGAGCTTGTCGGTGTGCATCACGTCGGCGGTGGAGTGGAACACCACCAGGGTCTGGATACCACGCGCGTGGGACCAGTCGAGCAGGCTGGCGAAGGCCTGGATGTCGAAGAACGAGAAGTTGAACTGCAGCAGCAGGGTGTCGACCCCGGAACGCTCGATGGCCGCCTTGAGGCGTGCCAGGTCGTCGTAGTGGCCGCTGGTCCAGCAGCGCTCGATGTTGGGGGTGTCGCCAGCGTTGAGGTCGGCGTTGTCGCTGGCGAACACATGCACTTGCTCACCGAACGCCGGTTCCAGCAGTTTCTGGCTGTAGGTGGCAATGCCGCAGGCGCTGTTCCAGGTGGTCACGCTGCCCAGCTTCGGAGCTTTTTTGAGCAGCGGCTGGTGGCGGGCCTGTTCGATGGCGGCCAGGCTGGCACGGGCTACGGCAGCCCAGGTGAAACGGGTGTTGACCAGGGCTTCGGCGGCCTGGACGCGGGCGGCGGTGAAGCTGGCCAGTTGGCCTTGGCTCCAGGCCTGATGAAACTCACCCAGCAGGCTGGCCAGGTGCTCGGCACTCGGCTCGAACCACACCGAGGCAGCGGCCTTGAGGTGGGTACGGGCGCGCTCGTAGCGGTAGTCGATCAGCCACGCGGTGTCCGGGGTGCAGAAGTCGCGCTGGCCACCGTTGCCGGTGGTGATTACCGGCAGGCGGTGCAGCATGGCTTCGGCCAGCGGCAGGCCGAAGCCTTCGCCGCGTGACGGTGCGATCAGCACGTCGGCCTGGTTGTACAGCGCGCGCAAGGCGCCGTCAGGCAGGTCCTGGACGATCAGTTCAACCGCCGGCGCGCTGGCCAGGCTCGCGGCCCAGTCGGCCACTTGCTGCTCGATGTTGTGGTGCGGGTTGGGGAAGGTCTTGATGATCAGCACCACCGGCTGTTCGGCCGTGAAGGCCTGGCCGTAGGCTTTGAGCAGGACATCGACGCCCTTGCGTGGGAAGCACGATGACACGTGCAGCAGCTTGAGGCGCTCGGCGCTGACCTTGGGCATGGCCGGCAGGCTGCTGGCGTCGACCGGGACGCGCAGGATGTGATCGGCACCCAGCCCCACGGTGGCCAGCGGGGCGGTGACGCCGTTGTCACGCAGGGTGGTGGTGACCCATTCGGACATGCTGGTGATCAGGTGGGTCTGGTGGTTGAAGTCGTGGCAGTAGTCCTGCGGCAGGCAGGACTCTTCCCAGCCGTAGCAGGACATGACGTTGATGTCGCCCTGCATGTCGGTGACCCGCGGCGGGTACATCAGGCGCAGCACGTTGCGCGCCGGCTGTTCGGCGCGGGCGTGCAGGCTGGCGCAGTCGGGGTTGTCGAGCAGGAACTGTGGGTCAACCGCGATCGGCCCCGGCCCTTCGGTGGCACGCAGGGCGGTGCTGCTGCCCTGCTCTTGCAGCGCCCGGGCCAGTTCACGGTTGACCAGCGCCAGGCTGTAGGTGCTGTCGAACGGGCCTTCGATGCGGCACTCGACGCTTGGCTGGGGCGGCATAGTGGCGAACCGATGGGCCGGCAGGATGATTTCAAAGCCGGCCAGGTAGGCGCTCAGGCGGTCGTAAAGGGCCTGATAGTCGAACTCGTGCAGGCGCTCGGCGGCATGTTGGGTGAGGTTGCGGCGCAGCGCCGGGTTTTCGATGAGTTGGGCAATGGTGGCTGCCACGACTTCAGGGCGGTCGGTGTCGAGCAACAGCCCGGCACTGCCCAAGGTGTTGACCACGTTGCTGTCCGGGGCGTCGTAGGCCAGTACCGGCAAGCCGTGGGCCATGGCTTCGATCAATGGCATGCCGAAGCCTTCGTGATGGCTCAGGGACACAAACAGGTCGCTGCGGCTGTACAGCGAGTCGAGGGTCTCGTCATCGACCTTGCCGGTCAGGGTGACGTAGGCGCCGATGCCCAGTTCTTCGATGCGTTGTTCGATGCGCTCTTTGTACGCCGGCACCGTTGCACCGCCGACCAGGTACAGCTGCAGCGGCACCTGGGAGCGACGCAGCAACAGGGCGAAGGCTTCGACCAACCCCAACTGGTTCTTGTGCGGCATGATCCTCCCGACGAACAACAGGGTGAACGGCCGTGGCGTGTCGCAGCGTTGCACGCTATGAGGTTCGATGCGTTGCAGGTCGACCAGCAGCGGGATTTCTGCGGTGGTGGCCTGGTTGTAGCCGCGCTTGAGCAGTTCCTGCAGGTTCTGCCGGGAGTCGGCAATGCTGCCGGTCAGCCAGTTTTGCCAGGCGTCCACTTGCTGCCAGCCGTGGGCCAGCATTGGCTGGATCGGGTGCTCGGCGGGGAACAGCGCGCCAGGGGTGATGTTGTGGAACACCATGAATTTGGCTTCGGGCAGTTCACGCAGCCAGGACTCGACGGGGTTGCCAATGCCATGGTGGATCAACAGTGCATTGGCACTGCCGGGGATGTAGTCGTCCATGCACAGGATGTCGCCGGCCACTTCCGGTTTTGGCTCGATGCAGTAGATCTCGGATTTGATACCGGCCTGGCGCAGCAGCTTGCGGGTCAGCAGCATCCCGTTACTGATGCCATCCCCTAGACTGACGCTGATCGAAAACTGGTGGATGGTGACCTGTGCTTCGTTATGCATGAACGGACCTGGTGACAAGAAAAGAAAAAGATGACAGCGCAACACGCTATTTTGTAGGAGCCAGCCAACGGGCGAAAGGGCTAATCCTGGCGCCGTATTTGTGATGCCTGGCAAAGAGCATTCACGACCAAGGTCGTTCCCACCTCAATCCTGATCTGAAATACGGTGGGAACGAGCGGGCGGCGATCCGTCTTGGTCGTGAAGACGGTGGCACATGCAAAGCAGGTTTAGGGCCCTTACCGGCCTCTTCTCCCATCTCAATCCTGACTTGAAATGTGGTGGGAACGACCTTGGTCGTGAAGAGGCCAGGTACAAAAAAGCCGCGTATGAACGCGGCTTTTAGCTAGCTAGATATATAGATATCTAGCTATCAGAACGATTTACCGCTCTTCACACGCTCAAGGTCAGCCTTGACCATCAGGTCGCACAGCTGCTCCAGGGTGGTTTTCGGCTCCCAGCCCAGCACGCGCTTGGCTTTTTCCGGGTCACCGATCAGCAGTTCGACTTCAGCAGGACGGTAGAACTTCGGGTTGACCTGGATAACGGTCTTGCCGGTCTTGGTGTCGATGCCGTGTTCGTTGTCGGCAGTGCCTTTCCAGTCAAGCTGGATGTCGACCGCCTTGAACGCCATGGAGACGAAATCACGCACGGTTTCGGTACGGTTGGTGGCCAGCACGAAAGTGTCCGGCTGGTCAGCCTGCAGCATGCGCCACATGCCTTCGACGTACTCTTTGGCGAAGCCCCAGTCACGCTTGGCGTCCATGTTGCCCAGCTCCAGAACCTCTTGCTGGCCCAGCGAGATGCGCGCCACGGCGTCGGTGATCTTGCGGGTCACGAACTCTTTGCCGCGCAGTGGCGACTCGTGGTTGAACAGGATGCCGCTCGAACCGAAGATGTCGTAGGACTCGCGGTAGTTGATGGTCATCCAGTGCGCGTACAGCTTGGCCACGCCGTAAGGGCTGCGCGGGTAGAAGTCAGTGGCTTCGGTCTGCGGGATCTGCTGGACCTTGCCGAACATCTCGGAGGTCGATGCCTGGTAGAAGCGGATCTTCGGGTTGACGATGCGGATGGCTTCGAGCAGGTTGACCGCGCCCAGGCCGGTGATTTCGGCGGTGGTGATCGGCTGGTCGAAAGACACACCCACAAAGCTCTGCGCCGCCAGGTTGTAAACCTCGCTCGGCTCGGCCTTTTGCAACAGACGAATGCTGGCCGACAGGTCGGTCAGGTCGTGCTCGACCAGTTCCAGATTCGGGTTGTTCAGCGCACCGACCTCTTCCAGACGCCAGAAGTTGACCGAGCTGGTCCGGCGGTAGGTGCCGTAGACCTTGTAGCCCTTGTCGAGCAGCAGTTCGGTCAGGTAAGCGCCGTCCTGGCCTGTGATGCCGGTAACGATGGCGGATTTACGAGGTGCATTCATTGTTTGGTTTTCCGATCTGGGGCTGGCTCAGTCTTGCGGTTATTGCTCAGCCATACGTTCACACTTTCCACGCTTTCGACAGAGAGTTTGCCGGCCCAGCG
This sequence comes from Pseudomonas sp. StFLB209, assembly GCF_000829415.1. Taxonomy (NCBI): domain Bacteria; kingdom Pseudomonadati; phylum Pseudomonadota; class Gammaproteobacteria; order Pseudomonadales; family Pseudomonadaceae; genus Pseudomonas; species Pseudomonas sp. StFLB209. The sequence goes on from NZ_AP014637.1 coordinate 5,941,189, forward strand.
ATTGAGGATGAACAAATTGGTTATGAAGTCGTATTGCGTCTTGAGCAAGTCACGACGCGCCTTGAATTCGTTCTGGGTTGCGGTCAGCACATCAACCGCATTGACGACGCCATATTTGAAGGCTTCCTGGGACGCAATGCTCGATTGTTCGGCTGACGACACCGCATTGCGGTTGGCGCGTATTTTTTCGACGCTGGAGTCTGCCGTCAAGTAAGCGTTGGTCGTTTCCTTGACAACCTGACGTCGGGTAAATTCCAGCTGCTGCTCGGCGGCCACCTGATCCTGATAAAGACCGCGCACGCGCGCTGATGTCGAACCACCACTATATATAGGCACCGACAAGGCTACACCGGCCACATAACTGTCGGTCTTGGGCGCCAGGGCGTTGTTATAGCCTTCGTTGGTGTTCTGGGCACTGAGGTTCAGGCTCAGGCTCGGGTAGTGATCGCCTTTGCCGCCACGCACGCCAGCCTGGGCCGCTTCGACGGCACTGAGATTGGACTTGATCGCCGGGTTTTCGGTCTGGGCCAGTTGCACCCAGCTCTCCAGGGTTTGCTCCGATACTTTCAGCTGAACGTCATCACGGACGCGGCTGAGCTTTTCAGTCACCGGGCGGCCAACGATTTCCGACAGCGCGGCGCGGGTCACACGCACCTGGTTACGGGCATCGACTTCCTGGGCGGCCAGCAGGTCGACCCGGGCTTGCAGTTCAAGTACGTCGGTTTTCTTGGCGTACTGACGCTCGTACAGGGCGCTGACCTGGTCGAGGTTCTTTTGCGTCGCGCGACGCTCGGCCTGGGTCAGTTCCAGCTCATCGTCGGCCGCCAGGGCCGCAAAGTAGCGCTGGGCCAGGTCGACGGTGGCTTCGGCCTGGGCTTCATCGGACTCGGACAACGACTGCTTGGCCAGGCTCTTGTAGCGCTGCCAGTTTTCCCAGGCCTTTTTGTTGTAGAGCACCTGGCTCAGGCCAATGCTGTAGTTCTCGCTGTTGTAGACCTGGTCGACCTGTTCGTTGACCTGCTTGATGCGGTTGGCCCCGGCGTTGGCCGATATCTGCGGCAAGAGGCTGCCGAAGGCTTCGCGTTCGTGTTCCTTGCCGGCCTGGGCGCGGGCATAGGCCGACAGAATGCGTGGGTCTTCAAGGCGCGACTCTTTGTACAGCGTCATCAGGTCAGCGGAATACTCTTTGGCGCTGACGCTGGTAGGCGGCGGCTTGGGGGTCGAGGGTACAGCGGTCTTGGGCTCGTCCGCATGAGCCTGGAGCACCAGTAGACCCGACAATACACAGGGGATCAGGCGCACAATCATTCCTCGATCATCGATTCAGCAATGGCGTTGCGCGCCGGCTGGAGCAGGTACTGAAGCATGGTGCGCTCGCCGGTGTTGATCAGTACTTCAGCCGGCATACCGGCCAGCAGCTTGCGATCAGCCAGTTTTTGCAGGCCCTCTTCAGTGACCTTGGCACGCACCAGGTAGTAAGGCTGGCCGGTACGCTCGTTGGTCAGGCGGTCTGCCGACACGCTGCTCACTTCACCCGGAATGACCGGGGTGGTGGCGCTGTTGAAGGCCGAGAAGCGAATGTCGGCGTGCTTGCCGATCGCCACCCGGTTGATGTCCTGCGGCGCCACTTCGGCTTCGACAATCAGCTCGGATACAGACGGCACCACATCCAGCAACGGAGTCGCCTGACGCACGACGCCGCCGACGGTGTGCACGGTCATGCCGATCACCATACCGTCATCCGGCGCACGAATCACAATGCGGCTCAGGCGGTCCTCGATGGCTGCGGTGCGCTCTTGCAGCTCATAGCCCTTGGCCTGGACTTCGGTCAGCTCTTTGGCCACTTCAGAGTTGAAGTCTTTATTGACCTGCAGGATCTGCAGTTCGGTTTCGTTGATCTGCAAACGCGTGCGAGTAATGTTGGAGCGGTGCTCGGCGATTTCCGAACGCAGTGAGTCGAGTTTGCGCTGCTGGTCGAGCAGGCGTTGTTTGTCGACGAAGCCTTTGGACAGCAGTTCGCTCAGTTCACCAATTTCACCGCCGTAGGACTTCTCCAGGCTGCTCTTGGTGCTGATCATCGACTCCGTGCCTTTGATCTGCGCATTAAGCTGACCAATACGCTCCTGCAGCACCGATACCTGACCCAGACGAGCACCGCGACGGGTATTGAACACCTGGGTTTCACTGGCACGGGCTTCGATGGCACGGGTGCTGTTGGGGTCGAGCATGCTGCTGAAGTCGATGCTGTCTTTGCCGTCACGCTCGGCCACCAGCCGCGCTTCCATGGCCTTGGCGCTGATCAACTGGTTGCGCGCCACTTCGAATTCGGCGCGCAATTGACCATCGTCAAGCACGATCAGCGGGTCGCCCCGCTTCACCATGTCGCCGTCACGGGCAAGGATTTCCTTGACGATGCCGCCTTCCAGATGCTGCACGGTCTTGCGATAGGTCTGTACGGTAACGACGCCTGGAGCATGCACGGCGCCGTCCAGAGGGGCCACCGCGGCCCAGGTGCCAAAGATGCCGAATACGACGATCAGGATGCCGAAACCTACCCGGCGGATGCTGTGATCCGAGGTCGGGAGGTCAGCGAAGTTGTCGGTCTTGCCTGCGAGAATAAGGGTCATCAATATCGTCCTGTCAGGCGCCGGCCGGAGCCGTACCTGCGCCAACCTGAGGCTGCTGGGCAGCCTGGTGTTGCTTGTTGAGCTCTTCCATCACTTGATCACGCGGACCGTACATCGTAATGGCACCATTCTGCATGACCAGCAGGCGGTCCAGCTGGGACAGGATGCTGGTGCGGTGGGTGATGACGAACACGGTCGAGCCGGCTTGCTTGAGCTGCGCAATGGCATGTGCCAGGGCACGCTCGCCGACCTCGTCGAGGTTGGAGTTCGGCTCGTCGAGCAGAATCACTTTCGGCATGCCGTACAGGGCACGGGCCAGACCGACACGCTGACGCTGACCGCCGGACAGGTTGACGCCGTCGCCGCCAATGACCGTGTCATAGCCCTCAGGCAGGAGCAGGATCATTTCGTGAACGCCGGCAATCTGCGCGGCCTGCACGACTTTCTGAGGATCGACTTCAGCGAAGCGGGCAATGTTCTCGCTGATGCTGCCTTCAAACAGCTCAATGTCCTGAGGCAAATAGCCGATGTGTGGACCGAGCAGTTCTTTGTCCCACTGGTGCAGGTCCGCACCGTCCAGACGCACAGAGCCATGCTGTGGCGCCCAGACGCCCATCAGGGCACGGGCCAGGGTCGATTTGCCTGAAGCGCTTGGGCCGATGATGCCGACTACGGCACCGGCCGGAACCCCGAAGCCAACACCTTTGAGAATGGGTGTCTTGGAGCCTGGCGCGCCGATGATCAGGTTTTCGACCTGAATGTTGCCCTTCGGAGCAGGCAGCGGCATGCGCTGCGGTTCGGCCTGGAGCTTGTCGAGGATGTCATTGAGGCGGTTGTATTGGGTACGCGCACCAATGAAGCCTTTCCAACTGCCAATGATCATGTCGATCGGCGCCAGGGCACGGCCTAGCAGTACGGAACCGGCGATCACGAGTGCGGCGTTGATCTCGTGGTTGATTGCCAGATAAGCACCCAGGCCGAGAATCAGCGACTGCACCCAGCTGCGGAATGTCTTGGACATCGAGCTGACCACACCGCCTTTGTCGCTGGCATTGGACTGCAGCAAAAGCACTTTGCGCTGACGCTGGCTCCAGCGGGCAATCAGGGTATCGAGCATGCCCATCGATTCGATGACTTCGGCGTTGCGCAAGTTCTTGGTGGTATTGAGGGTTGCAGCGATGTTTTCCTTGTTGGCTTCAGCGAGCGCTTTGCCGGTCACCTTTTCGTTGGCATAGGCCAGGATCAGCAACACGATGGCACTGGCAATCGCCACCCAGCCATACCAGGGGTGGAACATGAACATCACGGCGATGTAGATCGGCAGCCAGGGCGCGTCGAAAAACGCAAATACCCCGTTACCCGTCATGAACTGTCGCAGACTGGTAAGGTCATTCATGGGCTGCGCAGAAGCATCCATACCCCCGCTTTCCAGGGCGCGCTTGAAGCTTGCCTTGTAGACGTGACGGCTGAGCAGAACATCGAGCTTGGTGCTGACCCTGACCATGATCCGCGAACGAACCCACTCCAGAGCGCCGGTGGTGATTACCAGAATGGACATGATGATGGTCAACATGGCCAGGGTGGTGAGGTTGTTGCTGGTCAGGACACGTCCGTAGACCTGCAGCATATAAAAGGTGGGGACCAACATCAGGGCATTGACAAACAGACTGAAGATACCGACTGATATGAAAGCGCCTTTACAGGCTTTTAGCGCAGCCTGCAAGCTGTTTTCATGAATTTTCTGCATAGCGTCCTGACTGCCCGGGGGTATGGAAAAGCGCAAAAGTGTATCACCCGGCTATCATGCAACAAATGAAAAATACGCCGCTGTAAAGTCCCCCAAGGAAATTTCCCACGCGGGAAATTTCCTTTTTTCAGGTTGGCTTGTCCCGTTTTCAAAGGGTAAAGTTCGACTTCGATTTGTTTTCTTACTGCTTGCCAGCGTCTGTGTTTCAGACGAACAACATGCCCATTTCCGGCAAGCCTTGCCTGGCTCATGACTTCTCAAGCAGTACCTACAGGTACTTCATGCGCGTTCTTCATTTCTTCAAAACCTACTACCCAGACACCACCGGCGGTATCGAGCAGGTGATGTTCCAGCTGTGCCAGGGCAGCCGCGCCTTTGGCGTGGAAGGCCAGGTGCTGACCCTGAGCCCCGAGCCCTCACCGGCACGTATTCAGGTGGCGGATCATGAGGTGGTGCGCGTTAAAGAGAACTTCAACCTGGCCTCTACCGGATTCTCCCTGCCGGTGTTTCGCCGGTTCAAGGAAATGGCCGCCGAAGCCGATCTGGTGCACTTTCATTTTCCGTGGCCGATGATGGACCTGGTGCACTTCGCAACTCGCCACGGGCGCCCAAGCGTATTGAGTTATCACTCCGACATTATCAAGCAGCGGACTCTGCTGAAGTTGTATGCGCCGCTCATGAATCAGATGCTCAAGAGCATGGACCGGATTCTGGTGGCCTCCCCCAACTACCAGCGCAGCAGCGAAACCTTGCAAGCTTTTGCAGACAAAACTGTAGTAGTGCCTTATGGGCTGGACGAGTCGGCCTACCCGCAGGTCTCGCCAGAGCGTCAGGCGCACTGGCAGCAGCAAGTACCGGAGAAGTTCTTTCTGTTTGTCGGAGTTTTGCGCTACTACAAAGGCCTGACCACGCTGCTCGATGCCCTGGAAGGTGCGGACTACCCGGTGCTGATTCTCGGCGGCGGGCCGCAGGAGCAGGAACTCAAGGCCCATGCCGAGCGCCTGAACTTGCGCAATGTGCGTTTTCTCGGGCGCCTGGATGACATCGACAAAGCCTGCCTGCTGCAGCGATGCCATGCCTTGGTATTTCCTTCGCATCTGCGCTCAGAAGCATTCGGCATTTCATTGCTTGAGGCGTCCATGTACGGCAAGCCAATGATCTCTTGCGAGATCGGCACCGGGACGACCTTTGTGAATATGCATGAAGAAACCGGCCTGGCCATCCCGCCCGAAAACCCGCAAGCCTTGCGCGAAGCCATGCGTCGGCTGTGGGATGACCGGCAGTTGGCCGAGCGTTTTGGCCAGCAGGCCCGGGCGCGCTTCGAACAGGTGTTCACTGCCGAGCAGATGTGTGCCACGACCGTGCAGGTTTACCGGGAAGTGCTGAGCTGAGTCGGCAAGAGCATCTACTGTGACTGTGAGGCCGCTTGAGCAAGACGGATCGCCGCCCGCTCGTTCCACCGTATTTCAGATCAAAATCGGGGTGGGAAGCGGCCATTTGATGGCTATATAGCTAGCTAGCAATCAGGCCGGAAAGTGCTCGTTGGCCAAGGCCACTACTTGCTCTTCCGTGATCGGTGCCAGAGCCGCAATGGCCCACAGATCATAAGCCGGGTGCGTACGCTGAATCGGCAGGACCATATCGAAACCGGCAGCCTGCAGGGAGCCAGTCAATACCTTTTTGGTGAAGCCGCAACGGTGCGCCATGAAGGTATTGCCGTTGGCCATGGCCGGACGATGACCGTAGAGAATATCGATCGGGGCGATGGGGCCGGCAGGCGACACATAAGCCGCATCGGTCAGTTTGTCTTCAGCCACCAGCGCACAGACTGATTGCAGATCCGGGCAGGTAATGACCACAAATCCGCCAGGCTTGAGCACTCGCTTGAATTCAGCCAATGCCACCGGGACCTCATGGGGATAGAGGTGCTCGATGTTGTGGCTGGAAAACAGCGCATCCACCGAGGCGTCCTTGACCTGGGACATGTCGGTCATGGTCCCCACGATATCCGGATTGACGCTTTGGTCGATATCGAAGCGCAGTTCCTGCCATTGCTCAGAAGCAAAGCCCTTGGTGGTACCGCTCTTGTTCTTCGGACCGCAACCTACATGAAGGAAGGTTTTCACAATCAATTACTCGATCAAGGCCCTTGCTGGCTAGCCAGAGGGTGATGGGGAAGTACTCCGCCGGTCAGCGGGGTTGCCACGCACACTAGGTCAAGAGCCCAAGAGGGTCAAGGTCAGCCAGGGCACGCTGGCTGACAAGAAAAAGCGCACTTAGAAAACGGATCCAATATTCATGCCATTTACCACAAAAAAATTAATGTCAATAGGTTTTCATTCAGTTAATTTTTTATAACCAAAAAGCTATAAAAGGCAAAATGCCACCAGAAATCGGTCTTAATGTTTCAAGAATCCCAGTCGCTAACGATGACACGTGGGTAACCATTACCCCCTTTTTCCGACCCCGGCGGCAACGCTGACATTGTGGTAATCACCTTAGATAGGACATGCACATGGGCTTTATTTCCTCTTTGACTACCGCACAAGTTGCTGCCTTGAGCACCACGACCATTGCCGGTCTGGCGGCAGGAGACATTGCAGACTTCAGCACCGCTCAGATCGCTGCGCTGACCACCGCGCAGATTCCGGCCTTCAGCAAGGCCAACATCGCGCTGTTCAGCACCGCTCAGGTGCCAGGGTTTACCACCGCGCAAGTCGCGGCATTGACTACCGCGCAGGTGCCCAGCCTGACGACCGCACAGATCGTTGCACTGAGCACCGCTCAGGTCGCGGCGTTTGAAACTGTTGATTTTGCTGCGCTGCCAGTGGCCAGCGTTGGTGCCCTGACCACTGCTCAAGTGGCCAACCTGACCACCGCTCAAGTCGTGGCGCTGACCACCGCGCAAGCAGCTGCCTTGAAACCGGCTCAAGCGGCTGCGCTGACGACTGCACAAATCGTCGCCCTGCAGAACGCTGACCTGGCTGCACTGACCACCGCCTCTGTGGCCGGTCTGACCACCGCACAGGTTGCAGCCCTGACCACCGCACAAATTCCTGGCCTGACCGTTGCACAGATCGCCGCGCTGCCAACCGCTGATGTCGCGGCACTGACCACCGCCCAGGTCGTCGCCCTGAGCACCGCTCAAGTGGCGGCGCTGACCACGGCACAAGTTTCCAACCTGACCACCGCTCAGGTCGCCGCACTCGAAACTGTCGACGTCGCCGCGCTGACCAGCGCCCAGATCGTGGCACTGTCCACGGATCAAGTGGCTGCACTGACCACCGCTCAAGTCGCCGCCCTCAAGCCGACTCAAGTCGCCGCCCTGCAAACCGTTGACCTGGCCGCTCTGACCACCGCCCAGGTCGTGGCACTGGGCACCGCTCAGGTCGCAGCACTGACCACCGCTCAAGTGGCCAACCTGACCACTGCCCAAGTGGCTGCGCTGGAGACCGTTGACTTCGCTGCGTTGTCAGCTACCAACGTCGGCGCACTGACGACCGCCCAAGTGGCCGCCTTGACCACCGCTCAGGTCGTGGCGCTGACCACCGCTCAGGCTGCTGCGCTGAAGCCAGCCCAGGTTGCTGCCCTGACCACCGCTCAGGTCGCCGCCCTACAAAACGCCGATCTGGCGGCACTGACCACCGCAGCCATCGCTGGTCTGACCACCGCACAGGCCGCTGCACTGACCACCGCACAGATCCCAGGCCTGACCGTTGCCCAGATCGCTGCACTGCCGACTGCTGACGTCGCAGCCCTGACCACCGCCCAGGTCGTCGCCCTGAGCACCGCTCAAGTGGCGGCGCTGACCACGGCACAAGTTTCCAACCTGACCACCGCTCAGGTCGCCGCACTCGAAACTGTCGACGTGGGTGCTCTGACCACGGCTCAGGTTGTCGCGCTGTCCACCGCTCAGGTCGCGGCCCTGACCACCGCTCAAGTCGCCGCACTCAAGCCGGCGCAAGTCGCCGCCCTGCAAACCGTCGATGTGGCCGCCCTGACTACCGATCAAGTGGCTGCACTGGGTACTGCCCAAGTGGCTGCACTGACCACCGCTCAAGTGGCCAACCTGACCACCGCTCAAGTCGCCGCGCTGGAAACCGTTGACTTCGCAGCCCTGTCAGTTGCCAACATCGGCGCACTGACTACCGCCCAAGTGGCCGCGCTGACCACGGCTCAAGTCGTCGCACTGAGCACTGCTCAAGCCGCGGCACTGAAGCCAGCCCAGGTCGCGGCCCTGACGACCGCTCAGGTCGCTGCACTGCAAAACGCCGACCTTGCTGCCCTGACCACGGCGGCTGTCGCCGGTCTGACCACTGCCCAAGTGGCCGCGCTGACCACCGCTCAGGTGCCAGGCCTGACCGTTGCCCAGATCGCCGCGCTGCCAACCGCTGACGTCGCAGCCCTGACCACCGCCCAGGTTGTCGCCTTGAGCACCGCTCAAGTCGCCGCATTGACCACCGCTCAAGTCGCTAACCTGACCACGGCTCAAGTCGCCGCACTGGAAACCGTTGATGTCGGTGCACTGACCAGCGCCCAGCTGGTGGCGCTGACCACGGCTCAAGTGGCAGCTCTGACGACCGCTCAAGTCGCCGCTCTCAAACCGACGCAGATCAGCGCCCTGGAAAACGCCGATGTCGCCGCGCTGACCACCGCTCAAGTAGTCGCACTGGGCACCGCTCAAGTCGCTGCGCTGAAAACCGCTCAGGTCGCGGCACTGACCACTGCACAAGTCGCTGCACTGGAAACGGCTGATATTGCCGCTCTGCCAGCGGCCAGCGTCGCTGCGCTGACCACTGCACAGGTCGCTGCACTGACCACCGGCCAGGTTGTCGCGCTGACTACTGCTCAAGTGGCTGCACTGACCACCACACAGGTTTCCAACCTGACCACCGCTCAGGTGGCCGCGCTGGAAACTGTCGACGTCGGTGCCCTGACCACCGCTCAGGTTGTCGCGCTGTCCACCGCTCAGGTCGCTGCACTGACCACCGCTCAGGTCGCCGCCCTTAAGCCGGCCCAGATCAGCGCCCTGCAAACTGTTGACTTGGCCGCCCTGACCACCGCTCAGGTGGTGGCACTGGGCACCGCTCAAGTGGCCGCACTGACCACCGCTCAAGTGGCTGCACTGACCACCGCGCAGGTCGCCGCACTGGAAACCGTTGACTTCGCAGCGTTGCCAGCCGCCAGTATCGGTGCTCTGACCACTGCTCAGGTCGCCGCCCTGACTACCGACCAGGTCGTTGCCTTGACCACCGCTCAGGCGGCTGCACTGAAACCGGCCCAGGTTGCTGCACTGACCACCGCTCAGGTCGCGGCACTGCAGAACGCCGACCTCGCAGCGCTGACCACTGCAGCTGTCGCCGGTCTGACCACTGCTCAAGTAGCGGCGCTGACCACCGCTCAAGTGCCAGGCCTGACCGCTGCCCAGATCGCCGCGCTGCCAACCGCAGACGTGGCCGCATTGACCACCGCCCAGGTTGTCGCTTTGAGCACCGCTCAAGTGGCCGCATTGACCACGGCTCAAGTCGCTAACCTGACCACGGCTCAAGTGGCCGCACTGGAAACCGTTGATGTCGGTGCACTGACCAGCGCCCAGCTGGTGGCGCTGACCACGGCTCAAGTGGCTGCTCTGACGACGGCTCAAGTCGCCGCTCTCAAACCGACGCAGATCAGCGCCCTGGAAAACGCCGATGTCGCTGCCCTGACCACCGCTCAGGTCGTGGCCTTGGGCACCGCACAAGTGGCGGCGCTGAAAACGTCTCAGGTTGCTGCACTGACCACCGCTCAAGTCGCTGCACTGGAAACGGCTGATATTGCTGCTCTGCCTGCGGCCAGCGTTGCCGCGCTGACCACTGCCCAGGTTGCTGCACTGACCACCGGCCAGGTTGTCGCGCTGACGACCGCTCAAGTGGCTGCACTGACCACCACGCAGGTTTCCAACCTGACCACCGCTCAGGTGGCCGCGCTGGAAACCGCTGATGTCGGTGCACTGACCACCGCTCAGGTTGTCGCGCTGTCCACCGCCCAGGTCGCTGCACTGACTACCGCTCAAGTCGCGGCTCTCAAGCCAACTCAGGTGGCTGCGCTGCAAACCGTTGACCTGGCCGCCCTGACCACCGCCCAAGTGGTTGCACTGGGTACCGCTCAAGTGGCCGCGCTGACCACGGCTCAAGTGGCTGCACTGACCACTGCCCAGGTTGCCGCGCTGGAAACGGTCGATGTTGCTGCCCTGCCAGCCGCCAGCGTCGGTGCCCTGACCACTGCACAGGTCGCCGCACTGACTACCGGCCAGGTCGTTGCCTTGACCACCGCTCAGGCGGCTGCGCTGAAGCCGGCCCAGGTTGCTGCCCTGACCACCGCTCAGGTCGCCGCACTGCAAAACGCTGATCTCGCAGCCCTGACCACGGCGGCTGTCGCCGGTCTGACTACAGCCCAAGTAGCTGCTCTGACCACCGCTCAGGTGCCAGGCCTGACCGCTGCCCAGATCGCCGCGCTGCCAACCGCAGACGTCGCAGCCCTGACCACCGCCCAGGTCGTGGCCCTGAGCACCGCTCAAGTCGCCGCATTGACCACCGCTCAAGTGGCCAACCTGACCACGGCTCAAGTGGCCGCGCTGGAAACTGTCGACGTGGGTGCACTGACCACCGCTCAGGTTGTCGCGCTGGGCACCGCTCAGGTTGCAGCACTGACCACCGCTCAAGTCGCGGCCCTCAAGCCGGCCCAGATCACCGCCTTGCAAACCGTTGACCTGGCCGCGCTGACCACCGATCAAGTCGCAGCGCTGGGTACTGCCCAAGTCGCGGCTCTGACCACCGCTCAAGTGGCTGCACTGACGACTGCCCAGGTCGCTGCACTGGAAACGGCTGATCTGGCGGCTCTGTCGGCAGCCAATGTCGGTGCATTGACCACCGCTCAGGTCGCCGCACTGACTACCGGCCAGGTCGTCGCTCTGACCACCGCTCAGGCGGCTGCACTGAAACCGGCCCAGGTCGCAGCCCTGACCACCGCTCAGGTCGCCGCCCTGCAAAACGCCGACCTTGCTGCCCTGACTACGGCGGCTGTGGCCGGTCTGACCACTGCGCAAGTGGCGGCGCTGACCACCGCTCAGGTGCCAGGCCTGACCGCTGCCCAGATCGCTGCCCTGCCAACCGCAGACGTGGCCGCATTGACCACCGCCCAGGTTGTCGCCTTGAGCACCGCTCAAGTGGCCGCATTGACCACCGCTCAAGTGGCCAATCTGACCACTGCTCAAGTCGCCGCACTGGAGACCGTCGACGTTGGTGCACTGACCAACGCCCAGCTGGTGGCGCTGACCACGGCTCAAGTGGCCAACCTGACCACCGCTCAAGTCGCCGCACTCAAACCAACGCAGATCAGCGCCCTGGAAAACGCCGATGTCGCGGCCCTGACCACCGCTCAGGTCGTGGCCTTGGGCACCGCACAAGTGGCGGCGCTGAAAACATCTCAGGTTGCTGCACTGACCACCGCTCAAGTCGCTGCACTGGAAACGGCTGATATTGCTGCTCTGCCTGCGGCCAGCGTTGCCGCGCTGACCACTGCCCAGGTTGCTGCACTGACCACCGGCCAGGTTGTCGCGCTGACGACCGCTCAAGTGGCTGCACTGACCACCACGCAGGTTTCCAACCTGACCACCGCTCAGGTGGCCGCGCTGGAAACCGCTGATGTCGGCGCACTGACCACCGCCCAGGTCGTCGCCCTGAGCACGGCTCAGGTTGCTGCACTGACCACCGCTCAAGTCGCGGCTCTCAAGCCAACTCAAGTCGCCGCTCTGCAAACCGTTGACCTGGCCGCTCTGACCACCGCTCAGGTGGTGGCACTGGGTACCGCTCAGGTCGCAGCACTGACCACCGCTCAAGTGGCTGCACTGACCACTGCGCAGATCGCCGCACTGGAAACCGTTGACTTCGCAGCGTTGCCAGCCGCCAGCGTCGGTGCCCTGACCACCGCTCAGGTCGCCGCCCTGACTACCGACCAGGTCGTTGCCTTGACCACCGCTCAGGCGGCTGCACTGAAACCGGCCCAGGTTGCTGCACTGACCACCGCTCAGGTCGCCGCACTGCAAAACGCCGACCTCGCAGCGCTGACCACGGCGGCTGTGGCCGGTCTGACCACCGCACAAGCGGCGGCGCTGACCACCGCTCAGGTGCCAGGCCTGACCGCTGCCCAGATCGCGGCACTGCCAACCGCAGACGTGGCCGCCCTGACCACCGCCCAGGTTGTCGCCTTGAGCACCGCTCAAGTCGCCGCCCTGACCACGGCTCAAGTCGCTAACCTGACCACCGCTCAAGTGGCGGCACTGGAAACTGTCGATGTCGGTGCACTGACCAGCGCCCAGCTGGTGGCGCTGACCACGGCTCAAGTGGCTGCCCTGACGACTGCTCAAGTCGCCGCTCTCAAGCCGACTCAGATCAGCGCCCTGGAAAACGCCGATGTGGCTGCCCTGACCACCGCTCAAGTGGTTGCGCTGGGCACCGCGCAAGTGGCCGCGCTGAAGACCGCTCAGGTCGCTGCGTTGACCACCGCTCAGGTGGTTGCACTGGAAACCGCTGACCTCGCTGCTCTGCCTGCGGCCAGCGTTGCCGCGCTGACCACTGCCCAGGCGGCCGCACTGACCACTGGCCAAATCGTCGCACTGAGTACTGCTCAAGTCGCGGCACTGACCACCACTCAAGTGGCCAACCTGACCACCACACAGGTGGCGGCACTGGAAACTGCGGACGTTGCAGCCCTCACCACGGCTCAGATCGTCGCGCTGACCACCGCTCACGTGGCCGCTCTGACCACCGCACAGGTTGTGGCTCTCACCGCGACTCAGTTCAGCGCCATGCAGACGGCTGATATTGCAGCGCTGACCACCGCTCAGATCGCCGCGATTCAGACGACCGACACGGCCGCACTGACCACGGCCCAAGTGGCTGCTCTGACCACCACGCAGATCACGGCACTGACCACCGCTCAGTTGTCGAATCTGAGCATGACCCAGGTCAACGCATTCACCACCGCACAGATTCAAGCGATGAATGCCGCCCAGGTCGATGCCATGGCGCTGTCGACTCCGCTGGTTCTGGACCTCAACGGTGACGGCGTGCAGACCTCGCATCTGCTCAACGGCACTCGCTTTGACCTGAACGCCGACGGCCATAAAGAAAATACCGGCTGGACTGCTGGTGGCGATGGCCTGCTGGTTCTGGACGTCAATGGCGACGGCCAGGTCAACAATGGTTCCGAGCTGTTCGGTTCGTCCTTCCGCCTGCCTGACGGCTCGCTGGCCAAGGACGGTTTCCAGGCTCTGCAAAGCCTGGACAGCAACGGTGATGGCGTGATCAATGCCGGTGACCAACTGTTCAGCGCCCTGCAAGTCTGGGTCGACAGCAACAACGATGGGGTCAGCGACGCCGGCGAGCTGCACAGCCTGAAAGATCTGGGTATCACTCAGTTCAATCTGGATGCGGCCAAGACCACCGAGTTGAACCACGGCAACCTGATCGGCCTGCAAGCCAGCTTCGAGACCAGCGATGGTCAGAGCCACACCATTGCCGACGTCTGGTTCCATACCCAGGCCGGCGGTAACCAGTCTCTGGACCTGACGCAACTCAATGCTGCCGTGGTTGGCAAACTGGGCGCGATCGATCTGGCGAGTGACAATGGTGAGGCCACCAGCCTGACCGTCGACGCCAAGGCCGTCGCGCAACTGGGCCAGGCCGGCCAGGTGGATCTGGGCAACGGTGCAGCTGCGCCGGTGCAGATGATCATCAACGGCGACCAGAACGACAGCGTGCACATCCAGGGCGCCACTGGCGAGTGGCAAGCAGCCGGTACCGCCACCATCGATGGCACCAGCTACAACGTGTACAACGAGGGTGACGTGCAACTGCTGGTCGCCACTGACGTTCACACTTGGATTAACTGATATTCAGTGTTAAACCTTTGATAGACCTTGATACCGGACTCGCAAGAGTCCGGTATTTTTTTATGGGTGGAGCCCTGAATGCTTACCGAGAATCTTCAAAGCCCGGATCTGGATGTCATGCTGGCTGCGGCCCTGCAGTTGTCCGGACAGGTCGCTCTGGAACCGATGCAACTGCTGCAGACCGCCGAGCGCCTCAATGCTGCGCAACGTTTCAATGATGTCGCGGCGCTGTATCAGCGCTGGCTTGGGCATTGCCATTCGGCGGTCAATTACGTCATCCAGTTCAATCTGGGCGTGACCCTCACCCAGTTGGGACAGTTGGCCGAGGCCGAGCAGGCTTACCAGGCCGCCGTCGCCCAGAATCCGGAGTTTGCCCAGGCCTGGTTCAACCTGGGCACCTTGCAGGAACGCCAGCAGCAACCCCAGCAGGCACTGGCCACCTGGCAGTCAATCCTCGACAAGGGCATGGTCGATCCGCAGCAAAGTCGTGATCTGTATCTGATGGTGTGCAACAACCTGGGGCGATTGCTGGAGGAAACCCGCCAGTTGCAAGCCGCCGAAGCGATTCTGCGCACCAGCCTGGAAACCGACCCGGCCCAGCCGAAGGTCATTCAACACTGGGTGCATCTGCGTCAGAAACAGTGCGTGTGGCCGGTGTATGCACCGCCGGCCGGTGTCACCCAGGGTGATCTGCTCAAGGCTTCCTCACCACTGGCCCTGCTGGCCGGCAGTGATGATCCTGGCCTGCAACTGGCCGGTGCCATGCATTTCGCCAGGGAGCGGGTCAATGTGCGGGTACCGGCTCTGGCGGGTGATCAAGGCTATGCACATTCGAAGCTGCGCATCGGTTTTTTGTCTTCGGATTTCTGCCTGCATGCGGTGTCGCTGCTGACCGTGGAACTGTTCGAACTGATCGATCGTGAGCGATTTGAGGTGTACGGCTTCTGCTGGAGCCGTGAAGATGGCTCGGCCCTGCGACAGCGGGTGAAGAGCGCCATGGATCACTTCGTACGTATTGCCGATCTGGACGACGCAACGGCCGCGCACCTCATCCGTCAGCATGAGATCGATATTCTTATCGACCTGCATGGCCTGACCTCCGGTGCACGGCCAAACATCCTGGCCTGGCGGCCAGCCCCGGTGCAGATGACCTATCTGGGTTTCCCTGGCCCGACCGGATTGCCGGGTATCGATTATGTGATTGCCGATCGGTATCTGATCCCTGACCAGGAGCGCCCTTACTACAGCGAAAAACCGCTGTATCTGGCGCAGATCTACCAATGCAGCGATCGCCAGCGCCCAGTCGCCGAGTTGCCGAGCCGCGCCCAGTGTGGCTTGCCAGACGATCGCTTCGTGTTCTGCTCATTCAACAATAATTACAAGTTCAATGAAGAGGTGTTCGATAGCTGGATGCGCATTCTGCAGCGCGTGCCGGACAGTGTGTTGTGGTTACTGGCTGACAATCAGTGGGCTCAAGCCAATCTATGCGCCCGTGCCAGACAGCACGGCATTGATACGCAGCGGTTGATCTTCGCCCCGCGGGTATCGCCAGAGCAGTATCTGGCGCGCTATAGCGCCGCCGATCTGTTTCTCGATGCCTATCCATTCAACGCCGGCACCACGGCCAACGATGCGCTGTGGATGGGCCTGCCCGTGCTGACCCGCTCGGGCCGCACCTTCGCCTCACGCATGGCCGGCGCACTGCTGACCGCCCTGGACCTGCCAGAGTTGATCACCACGACGCTGGCTGACTATGAGGAACGTGCAGTGCAACTGGCCACCGATCCGCAACGGCTGCCAGACCTGCGTCAACGCCTGGTCAACGGCCGGGAAACATCTGTCCTGTTCAACTCGCCTGCATTCGTGCGGGACTTCGAAACGGCCCTTATCAGCGTGGCACCCAAGCAGGGGTAGCCGCATGGCTGCCCGTTCAGTTCGATTGCAGGGACGAGCTTGCTCGTGAAGAGGCCGGCTCAGACATTACATCTGTATGGCCATGCGGCCGATTCAGAACAGCGCCTGCACCTTCTCCAGCTTGGCACGGGTCATCTGGCCGGTGCGGGTGTGCAAGTTGACGTAGCTCAGCAACATGGCCAGGCGGGTATCAAGCAGATCGCGCTTGGCCGAAAACAGCCGCTGCTGAGCGTCGAGGATGTCCACGGTGGAGCGCACTCCGCCTTGATAGCCTTTTTCTGCCGACTGCAGGGCCAACTGGCTGGAGCGCACAGCCGTGACCAGCGCCTTGATCTTCTCGCCACCGGCCACCACCCCCAAGTAGTTGGCTTCGATGTCTTCGGTCAGCTGCTGCAACTGGCTGTCGTAGCTTGAACGGGCGCTTTCCAATGCCGAACGGGCTTTTTCCGAAGAGGCGCTGACGCCACCGCCCTGATACAGCGGAATGTCCACGACGACTCCCACGTAGTAGGTCGATTGGCGCTGCGACAGCTCGTTAAGGTCGCTCTGATCGACCCGGGCCACGCGGCCACTCAGGGCCACGGTCGGGTAATGCCCGGACTTCTGCAGCTTCAGGTTGGCTTCGGCCACCTTGATCGTGGCCCGGCTGACGCCCAGTTCAGCAGCGGCCTGATCGGCCTTGAACATCCAGTAGTCGAGATCTTCCTCCGGGGCCAGCAGAACGGTCATGGGGGACTGTTCCTGCATTGGACGGATGTCCACAGTCGGCACGCCGGCCCTGCCGGACAGTTTGCGCAACGCGGCCCGGCGCCGGGCCTGCAGTTCGATTTCCTGGGCGCTGATCGAATCCAGCCGGGCCTGAGCTTCCTCCATATCAGTAACGGTGCCTTCGCCGGCGTCGAACAGACGCTTGGACTGTTTGGCCAGGCCGGCAATCGAAGTCTTCTGCTGGGAGGTCAACAGCAGCTCGTTCTCGACCTGAGCCACATCAAAGTAAGCTTCAACCACCCGGTCGAACAGGCTCTGCCCGGCCCCCTCATACTGCGCCTCACCTAACCGTGCCCGGGCCTTGGCTTGCTCGAAAGCCGCCCAGCGGCCTTTGTCGTAAAGAGGCTGACTGACTGTCAGGGCGATGCTGTCGGACGCGTACTGGTCCTCACTGCTGTTGGGGGTTGCCCGCTTGTTGAACTGACCTCCATGACCGTAGCGCGAGTTGATCGCCACCTGAGGCAACAAGCCGCTGCGACCAATGGCTTCTTCCTGACGGGAGGCCTGGTAGTCATGCCCCGACACCTGGTACGCCGCATCGTTGAGCCGCGAGGCGTCATAGAAAGCCAGCAGCGAAAGAGCCTCATCGGCCGCCAGTGCACGACAGGAGAACACCACTGTGAGCAGGACCAGGGCTATGCGCATGCTCATTCCTCCTTAAGCGCACCGGCCATACGCTCGGTGATCGGCTGCATCAGGTAGTTGGCCAACGTCCGCTCGCCGGTCTTGACCAGCACCTCGGCCTGCATGCCGGGTTTGATCTCCAGACCCATTTCACGCAGATGCACCACCTCTTCAGGGCTGACAGAGACTTCAACGGCGAAATACGGCGTGTTGTTGTGCTCGTCGATCAACTGATCAGCCGATACGGTCTCGACCTTGCCAGTAATGACCGGGGTATGCACACGCTGCAAAGAACCGAAGCGCAGATCAACGACCAGCCCGGGCTTGAGGCGGTCAGCCATCATCGGCGGAAACTGCGCCTTGACCACCCAACTCGACCCCAGCGGTACGATGTCCATCAGCCGCTGGCTGGCCGGCGCAATACCGCCTACGGTGTGGACCACCAGGCTCATCACCTGGCCGGCCACCGGGGCCACGATCGAAGCGCTGTTGACTTCAAATTCCAGGCCCTTGATCTGGTCAGCCAGGCTGGAGCTTTGTGCAGACACCTGGGTCAGTTGAGCTTCAGCCTCGCTACGAAACACCTGGCTCTGTTGCAGCGACTTGAGCCGGCTTTCGTTGATGGCCTGCCGGGTGCGGCCGATATCGGAGATGGTTGCCGCCAGTTGCGCGCTCAACTGGGCAGCGGTGCTTTCGGCCTCGAATAATCGATTACGCGGCAGGTAGCCTTCACCGGCCAGTTCACGCATGCCCTTGAGGCTTTGCTGTTGAAACTGCAGTTGCGCCGAATGGTTGCGCTTGATTTCTTCATAGCCGGCCAGTTGCTGGTTCAGCGAGTCGACTTCGTGCTGGTTGATCTGCAACCGGCTGGCCAGCTCGGCACGCCGTGTGGCGAACAGATAGCCTTGCAGTTCCATGGCCGCCTTGGCCCGAGGGTCATTGGCCCGCGCCAACAGGTCCTGCGACCAGGGGATGCTTTTTTGATCCATACGCTCGGCCATCAGCCGCTCTTCGACTGCCCGGGCACTGATCCATTGTCCCATGGCCACGTCCAACTGCGACTTGGCCTGTACGGTATTGAGCTGCACCAACACCTGGCCCTGCTGAACCTGATCGCCTTCACGTACCAGAATCCGGTCAATGATTCCGCCGGTGCGCGACTGTACAGTCTTGCGCTCGCCCGCGACGACAACGGTACCGCTGCCGACTACGCCTCGATCGAGTGGCGCCAGGCCAGCCCAGAGAATAAAACCTCCGAGGCCGATCAGCAGGCACCAGACACCGATACGGGCAATCTTGCGGGCCTCAACATCAGGCCTGGCCAGTGGAGTCGAAAGCTCATTTGAAGTGACTGGCATGATGGCCTCAGGCTTGGGGATTGCTGACTTCTGGATCGACAGTCGTCGGGCTCGCAGCAGCACCCGGTTTCTGGGCGTTCTGCGGCACCAGGGTCTTCATCACCTGATCACGCGGACCGTACAACTGCTGTATGCCGTCTTTGATGAATAACAACTTGTCGACCACACCCAGCACGCTAGGCCGATGCGTCACCAAGACCACCGTGCTGCCATCAGCCTTGAGTTGCCGTAGCGCCTGGAGCAATGCCGCCTCGCCGGCTTCATCGAGGTTGGAGTTCGGTTCATCAAGCACCACCAGTGCCGGCTTGCCGTATAGCGCTCGAGCCAGGCCGACACGTTGCTTCTGACCACCAGAAAGCCCCAGGCCGCCATTGCCCAGCAAGGTGTCATAACCCTTGGGAAAGTGCAGGATCATTTCGTGAATGCCGGCCAGTTGCGCCGCTTCGATGACCTTGCTTGAATCGACTTCGCCAAACCGGGCGATATTTTGCGCGATCGTGCCGTCGAAGAGTTCGATGTCCTGAGGCAGATAACCCAGGTGCGGGCCCAATGCTTCACGCGACCATTGGCTGATTTCTGCATTATCCAGGCGCACCGAGCCGTGACTGGTCGGCCAGATGCCCACCATGGCACGAGTCAAGGATGACTTGCCTGAAGCACTGGGGCCAATGATCGCCAGCACTTCGCCCTTGTCCAGTTTGATCGTTACACCATTGACGGCAGGCCGCTGCTGGCCCGGCGGGGTCACCACCAACCGCTCGATGCTCAAGGCCCCGCTGGGTGCCGGCAATGGCATACGCGCAGGCTCTTGAGGAAACTCCTTGAGCAGCCGGTTGAGGCGCTCGTAACTGCTCTTGGCGCTGCCCATTTGTTTCCATGATCCGATCAAGGCTTCAGCCGGCGCCATGGCGCGGCCCAGCAGTACCGAAACGGCAATCATCACCCCGGCAGAAATCTGGTTTTCAATGACCAACACCGCGCCCAGCCCCAAGGCCAGGGATTGCCAGGTCATACGCACGAAGCGCGACAGCGCTGCAATCAATGAGCTGCGATCACTGGCTTCGCCCTGCTCGGTGATGACCCGCTGCTGAACCTCGAACCAGCGCCGACGCAATGGCGTGAGCATGCCGAGTGCCTGAATGACTTCGGCATTCTGCAAGGTGCTGTTCACATAGCTGGAGGAAGACACGGATAGACGATTGGCTTCGCTCATGCTTTTGCGCGTGGCCAGTTCGTTCCAGATCCCCAGCCCGACCAGGATCAGCGAACCTACTACGGTGAAGACCCCCAGCCATGGATGAAACAAAAAAGTCGCTACCAGGTAGATCGGCAGCCAGGGCGCGTCGAACAATGCCACTACCCCAGGACCGGTGACAAACTGACGAATGCTGTTGAGGTCACTCAAGACCTGCGCCGGGTTGGCATTGTGTTCCTTTAGGCTGCGCTGGAAAGCCGCATCAAAGACTCGCTCACCAAGGTGGGTATCCAGTCCGGCACTCATCTTGATCATGACCTGGCCACGCACCCACTCCAGGGCGCAGCTCAGCGCGAAAAAGATCAGCAGGATCAGGCTCAGCATTAGCAGCGTGGTTTCGTTACGGCTGGTCAGCACCCGGTCGAAGACTTGCATCATATAAACAGAAGGAACCAGCATCAGCAGGTTGATTACCCCACTGAACAATGCCAGCACGCCGAAAAGGCGCCGATAACGCAACAGTGCGGCATCGATATCGCGCTTGGGATCAAGAAAAAATCGCATGGCATCCTGGAAAAAGAGTGGCGGGATGATGAGCAATAGTGACGCGGTGTCACAGAGACGGAGCCAATGATTGACGGCGCGATGCTAGCAGTTTGCCCCATACTCATGAACAGCACGAACCCTGTCCACACACGCTTATTTCATCGGCTTGCATGCTGTGTTCTTGAACCGGTTTTATCTGCGAAGGCACCCCGCCAGAAGTTATGTGGCTTATCGACGCTCAGCCTCCTCGTACACGGCTGGAACCGAGCCAATGCACCGTTCAATATCCAGCATGGATCTATCGACTACAAATTCCGGCTATCCAGAGAAGAGGTCGCGAAAAAAGATATATAGCTATCAATATAGCTATAAATAAAAGCTAGCTATGTAGCTAGCTAGGTATATATCAACCGCCCGAACGCCCGAGACCATGGAGCTTCATTGGGTTGAGCGGTCGTGAAAGCAATAACGAGGGTTTTGTGCCGAATCTACACGGGCATCAGGAGAGACGATGCATTCGACGAAAGCAGCGCCAATAAAAAGCATCCTATCGACTACAAATTCCGGCTATCTACCAGTCTCCACTAGCTAGCTATATAGATATATAGCTAGCTATAAAACCACCTGATCCCCCTACCGGTTAGTCCTTGAGGATCTCCAGCGGATTCTCCGGCAATGGCTCCAGGCTATCGCCGAGCGACAGCCGCATCTGCGCCGCTTCCTGGAAGCGAAACACCAGACTTTTCACTGTCTTGCCTTCGGTGATGGTCTCGTAGGTGATCGAGATTCCGGACTTGGCCATGATCTCGGTGATCGAGGGGGTGATGACCCGTTGACGCAGGTTGTTGAAGCGTTTGTAGCTGTCGCCCAGGTCGAGCAGGATCCGCAGTTTTTCGACTTCGATGACCAGCACGCCGGTGCTCTTGAACTGCATCAGCAGCTCGAACAGCCGAAAACTGTGCATCGAGTTGAGGTTGGCCACCCGACGCAGGTCGTAGGAGGTCAGCTTGCTGTTGAGCATCGACAGGTAGGGGATCACGTCAACGGTGAAGTTCAGGGTCACCCGGCCTTCACCTTCCGCATAGGCCGCTTTGTACACCCAGCGAATGCGTGTGCGGTTTTTGCCGTCGAAGGTCTGGATGTCACGCTCGTACAGCGAATCAGCCGCTTCCTTGAGGTTGGTGTAGGCAAAGCGGATCGGTACGCCATAGATCTCGGCGAAGCTCGCCGCGGTGACGGTGATCTTCGAAGGCATGGGTTTGCGCGGGTCGACCTGGGCGATCGCCGCCAACAACAGGCGCTGTTCCTGAAGCGTCAGACGATAGGACGCACTGATCAGATCGTTGGCTTTCGTCACAAGCAATGACGAAGGTTCTTTGGCGGACATCGACTATTCCTGACGCGGTGATGAGTCGATAGTAACAAGCTTGCCGAAGGAATATCGCACCGATTTTGCGGCCGCCTGCAATCAGGCGCGAACTGTTTTAGCCCATAGCCAGAATTTGTAGTCGATAGATGAGCAAGCAATAGCCGGAATTTGTAGTCGATGGCAGGCAGCGGGCCATAGCCGGAATTTGTAGTCGTTCAGCCATCAAATGACCCTAGCCAGAATTTGTAGTCGTTATTGACGAGTATTCAGCGTGTAGGACTCGTCTGTAGGACGCACCGGCATGGCTAAACGCCTTGTCTGGTGCGGCCTGGCGCCATAGCCGGAATTTGTAGTCGATAGATTCAGGGCCAATAGCCGGAATCTGTAGTCGATAGAAGATGCAGACCGAGCAGGTGCACAGGGGAGGGAACGAATACGGCTTATTGGATCCTATAAGCCCCGTCCAGCCTGTGGATAACAGCCGGAATTTGTAGTCGTCATAGCTGAAATTTGTAGTCGATACAGCTGAAATCTGTAGTCGTGATAGCCGGAATTTGTAGTCGTATAGCCGGAATTTGTAGTCGATACCTTGCTGGAGGCCACGTAAATCAAGGCCTCCAGAGGTGCTAAAAACAAGCTTTAAAAACAAGCTTTAAAAACAAGAAAAAAAGATTTTAAAAACGCGCGAAGAGCTCGCGCAGAAGCTGATTTTTTTCTTTGACAACAGGCAAAAGCAAAAAGCAAAAAAACACAAAGCGCGCAAAGCGCCCTGAGAGCTCGCATAGCGATGAAAACCACAGGCGCGCTAGGAGGTGCGCGAAGCAGGGTCTTTTGTTGCTCCAGAAGCCTCATAGAGGCCACAGAAGCCATCTATGAATACTTTCGCTAACCAACAATCGGTTGATAGCGAAAAATGCCTTGTCTGGAAGATCACCTGCCATTGACCGGCATCGAGTGCCTGGAAGCAGGCCAGAGCAACGGTGATTAGGCACATACCCAGCGATCAGCGCAGCAGACTCAGGTCAATTACTGACGAAGTACTCAGAGAAAACACACAAGCGCAAAGGCGATTGCCGTCAGCAAGCTGAGAATTTGCCTACAACTGATGTTCCTTCGACTGACGAAACGAGTATGCCATGACGTTGCCACATGAGGCCACAAGAAAATAGCTAGCTATATAGATAGATAGCTATAATGGTGGTCACAAAATGCTGCCTATATAAAGTCGGATGACTCGAAGGAGAACACAGTGACCATTTACGCATGCGTCAACACCAAAGGCGGTGTCGGAAAAACCACCACTGCCGTACACCTGGCAACCATGTTGGCTACGCGTGGCAAAACCCTGTTGATCGATGGTGACCCGCAGGCAAGCGCTGCAAGCTGGGCCGCATGGCGTCGTGATAACCCTGAATACAGCCCAAGCCCGACGACCGTGTGCTTGCAGGGCAAGGCGATCAACTCTGAAGGCCGCCAGTTGGCCAGCTCTTATGAGCATGTTGTCGTCGATGCCGGTGGTCGTGACTCAGTGGGTCTGCGTTCAGCGTTGTTGCTGGCTGAAGTGGTGATTGTTCCTGTCGGTGCCAGTTCATTCGATGCAGCCGCCATGACTGACCTGCTGACGGTTGTCGACCTGGCCCGTGACTACAACCCGGACCTGGATGTGAAGATGCTGCTGTCGAGGGTCGACACCCGCACCAAGGACACCGGTGAAATGCTCACATTCCTGGAAGAGCAATCCTTCAGTGTGTTCAAAACCAAAATCTGCGAACGGGTCGCCTTCCGCCGTTGCATCAGCGAAGGTGCGATCGTTCATGAACTCAAGCGTGACCACGCCGCTATCCAGGAAATGAACGCGTTCTTTGCCGAGGTGTTGGTATGATCAAATCCAAGCCGGATATCAAAAGTTTTCGGAAAGATCCAAATGAGTTCCTCGAAGGGGGAGAGGCCGACAAAGCACTGAGCAAATCGGCCGCTCGTGAGCAAGCGCCGGCCAAAGCACCCGAAGTGCTGGTCGAAGCCCTCAAACCAGAACCCACTGTGCAGAAGCTGTTTCGCCTGCGTTGGGATATCGCCAATGCCTTGAAGATTGGTGCAGCACAGGAATCGGCGAAAACCGGCAAACGGGTAACCGAGACAGACATCGTGCAGCAGCTGCTCAAGCAGTACTACAACCTCGACTGATCGTCGGCATCATTTTGCGGCTGCTATATATATGTATATATCTAGCTAGCTAGCAGAAGGTTAAAATGATGCGTCATCCGAGACCCAAGCCTGAAACCGGGCAAGTCCACCGCCACTGTGAGTTGATAGCTAGCTATATAGTCAGCTATCAACTCACACCAATCGATTAATACCACCCCTTATGAATATAACCTTCTGCTGTTTACCTCCCCTCGCACTGCGCGAATCGGCAGTGGAAGTGCGGGAGGTTGTCTGTCTAGGAAATCCGCTATTATAGGGGTGGTATTACTTAAAGGTGTTCCAGATGCTTACTGATATCGTCACGGTATATGAACGGCTGCAGTCCAGATTGACCGCCTTTGCGCAGATCTGGCCCTCACAGGTGGTGTCCGGTACGGTCTGGCGGCTGCCGGTGCTGGCCGAACAAAAGGCCCCGGATCGTATTGAAGTCGAGCGTTTGCAGGGCAGTCAGGCGATTGAAGCAACACGCCAGGCCATGACAGCCTTTGAACGGGTCGCGGGCCAGGCGCCGGGGACGGTGATGCGTCTGCCAGGTTACTTCGCCTTGCGCGACAGCGTGCTGCCGCAGGTTCGTGAGATCAATGAGCTGAAAGATGAACTCATGGCCATGATCGAGAAGACCCGGCTTGAGTTGAATCTGGCACCTACCGCGCGATCAAAGATTCTCCGCCAAGCGCTGGGGCATCAGTTCAGCATGAAGCAACTGGGTCGCCACACTCAGGTCTTTGATAGCTGCCCGCGACTGATCGTGTTCACGTGGGCCGGCCATACCACCGGCGGCGAACGGATCGAGGTGGGCAAGGTGCGTGAGTTGCTGAACAAGAACGCTGAGCTGCAGTCCGGTCGCGATAACGTCGCGCCCGGTGAGACGTTAGCCGGTGCCGAGTTGCGGCGTATCGTTAACCTGGCTGACCATGCGACGTTGATCAAGTACAAGAAAGTCGCGCCGCACCCACGGGCCATGCTGTATTTCTCCGCCAGCACCCGCTACGACGCGATGATTCACAGCAACCTGCCGATGTTCGTGCTGGCCGGGCAAGAGCCCATCGAGGTGCACGAGTTGCGTCATTTCGATCGGCATGCACGGCAGGCTGAGCGACCGGACAAAAAGCCGCGCATTGAGGTGATTCCGCGCATGAACCTGTTCCTAAACCCGGACGACTTGGTCGGGATGCGCAAATCGCAGCCGACTGAAGGGCGCAATACCCTGGTGGCATCAACCTACTCAGAGAGCCGTAGCAAAAACACCGTCGAGCACGCCCAGGACGAAGAGCAGCTGGACCTCAATCTGCCGACAGATGAGGACTGAGCGGCAGCCTGGCGCCCTGCTCAATGAAATCGCTCCAGGCCTGCATCAACTGCCGGCGTTTCTCCAGCAGGTCGCCGCGGTGATAAGCAGCCTCGACTTTGTCGTCCAGGCTGTGCGCCAGAGCCATTTCGCAGACGTCGCGGGGGTAGTCCGTGGACTCAGCCGCCCAGGTACGAAAGCAGGAGCGGAACCCATGTGGCACGTAGTCACTGGCCAGCAGTGACTCCATCATTCTGCGAATTGCGTTGCCGGGCAGCCCGCGACTACGGCGGGCGTTGGGGAACACATAGACTGGATGGCGGCCGCGCTGCTGTTCCAGAACCTGCAGCGCGGCGTCGACCAGAGGCACCCGATGCGCTTTACCGGCTTTCATCCGGGTTGCATCGATGGTCCAGGTCCGATTGACCAGGTCGAACTCAGACCAGCGCGCTTCGCAGACTTCGGCACTGCGGCAAGCGGTATAGATAATCAGCTCGCAAGCCCGTGCTGCCGTTGTGTCCAGGCTGTCGAGCTGACGCACGAAAGCCCCCAGTCGCTCGGCCGGCATGGCTGAAAACGGCACCTGGCTGCGCTTGTGCCTGGGCAGCAATTTATCCAGATGGCCGCGCCAGCGCGCAGGATTTTCTCCGCTGCGTAACTGGCGGGCCTTGCCGGCATCGAGCACCAGTTCGATACGGTTACGCAGGCGAAACGCGGTCTCCGGAATCTGGGTCCAGATCGGTACCAGCACCTGCAGCACGTGATCGGTGTCTATTGCGTCAACCGGCAAGTCACCCAACACCGGATAGACATGGTCGCGCAACGAATGGGACCACTGCTGAGCGTGCCGGGCGCTTTTCCAGCTTTGCCGGTGCGTGGCGATGTAGCGCTCAGCCTCGACCCGAAAGGTCACCGGCCCTGTCGGCTGAATCTCATCTATGCGCGCAACCTGACGGTGCAGCAGCGGATCGATGCCTTGCGCCAGGCCCAGGCGCAAGGTGTCTGCCGCCAGGCGCGCGGCTTTCAGGGAGACCGCTGGATAGCCGCCAAGCCCCAGATCGTGACGGCGCTTTTCAAATTGATAACGCAGTACCCAACTCTTGCCGCCACTGACAGCAACGCGCAGGAACAACCCACGACCGTCGCTATAACGGCCCGGCTCCAGCACGGCTTTGACAAAAGACTGAGTCAGCTTGCTCATGAGTGTTCGCGACCTGCGCCGCTCCTGCACTAATCAGGGTAATGACACACCAAGGCACAAATTCTACAACAAAATGTACGCGGAGGGTCCCTCCGCGTACATATGCGATTTAGCCCAATAAATACGGAAATTCAGGTGTGGGTCAGATAGCTTGACCCACACCTGACCCCACAGTGGTTATGGAAGAGGGTCCAAAGGACAGATGAGTCTCTGTCCTGGACGAAAGACGAGGGTCAGATCTTGAAGCTGTCGACCAGTTGCTTGAGACGGCCCGCCTGCTGTGACAGTGCGGCACAGTCTTTGAGGGTTTCGTTGAGGTTGGCCACGCCCTGCTGGTTGAGGGTATTGATCTGGTTGATATCGACATTGAGTGTCTCAACCACCGCAGTCTGCTCCTCGGTGGCGGCGGCGACTGACTGGTTCATGGCATCGATTTCCCCAATGCGCCGGGTCACATCCAGCAAGCGGCCACCGGCCTGATTGGCAACCTCGACGCTGCCTTGGCTGGACGCCTGGCTTTCATTCATATTGACCACCGCATCATGAGAGCCGCTTTGCAGCTCACCGATCATTTTGTGGATCTCGTCAGCCGATTCCTGGGTTCGGTGTGCCAGGTTGCGCACTTCATCAGCCACTACCGCAAAGCCGCGTCCGGCTTCGCCGGCACGTGCAGCCTCGATGGCAGCATTGAGGGCCAGCAGGTTAGTTTGCTGGGAAATACCCTTGATCACGTCAAGAATGTGGCCGATGTTGTCGGTACTGGCATTGAGTTTCTCGATCTGGGTACAAGAACTGCTGATCTTGCCGGAAAGATCGCTCATGGCCTTGATGGTCTTTTCTACCACCTGCCGACCGTCTTCGGCTTCCTGACGTGCTTCACTGGCCTGGTTCGAAGCATCGGAGGCATTACGAGCGATTTCCTGGGTCGCAGCGCCCAGTTCGTTGATCGCCGCCGCCACACTGTTGGTGCGCGCGCTTTGTTCGTCAAAGCCGATGATCGATGAATTGGACGACTCTACCACGCGTTGTGAGAGGCCATGCACCTGCAGCGTGGCAGAGGACACTTCCACAATCGAAGCATGCACCCGCTCGACGAAACGGTTGAACGAGCCGCCCAGTTGCGCAAACTCGTCCTGGCCATGAATCTTCAGGCGTCGGGTCAGATCGCCCTCGCCCTCAGCGATGTCCTGCATGGCACGGCCCATGGCAGTCAGCGGCTGCATCAACGCCCGGATCAACAGCGACAGCAGCAAGGCAATGGCGGCCACGGCAATCAGAACCGCGATCAATGCCGAACTACGGAACTGGCTCAGAGGGGCATAAGCCTTATCCTTGTCAATCGACAGGCCGATGTACCAGTCAGCCCCCGGCAGACCAGTGATCGGGGTAAATGACAGCAGTCGGGACTGGCCATTGAGCACGACTTCGCGCAAGGGTTTATCCAGGCTGATGCTTTGCCCTGGGTAAATATCTTTGAGGTTTTTCATCACCTGATCTTTGTCAGGGCTGACAATTACTTGACCATCGCCGCTGACCAGCACGGCATGACCAATACCGCCAAAATCCACGGAGTTGATGATCTTTACCAGGGTATCAAGGCTCAGGTCGCCACCGGCAACCCCAATGATCTGCCCTTTGTTGCGGATCGGGCTGGCCACAGTGACCACCAGTCCACCCACCGACGCCTGATAAGGCGCACTGATGATCGTTTTCGCAGCCGCCACGGTGGTAGTGAACCATGGCCGCTTGCGTGGGTCATATCCGGCTGGCATATCGACATCAGGACGCTGGGTGAACACCCCGTCGCTGTCACCCACGTAGGTGAACTGGAAGGTCGAAAGCAGAGAAGGCGCGCCTACCATGCCGCCCAGATCGCTGTTTTTGATACCCAGGCGCTCAACGTCCTGGGTCAGGTTGTCCAGTATCAGGACACGTCCGTTGAGCCAGTTCTGTACGCTACTGGCGGTCAGCTCTCCTGCCTGGCCAACCGAGGCCTCAAGATTCTGTCTGATGGTGGTGCGTTGCAGATAGTCGTTGTACAGCGTGAACAATGCAAACGCCAACACAACAACGCCAGAGGCGGCCAGCAGGATTTTGTGACGAAACTTCAAATTCATCAGGGTGTACTCAGGAACTGTCAGGCACGAAAACGAAAGGCACACTTCAAAGTTCAAGAGTTTCATTCTCTTGTACGCCAGTAATGCCTGTGTTCAACAACAAGGACTTCAGCAGTATAGGCAATTTTTGGTGGTGTACTTGTCGTACATCTATCCTTTGATTGACCGGGTATGCTGGCTTTTTCCACCTTTATAAACGGCTAATGCGGAGAATGAAAGCAGAGTGAAAGGTTCGCCTGTTTTTTTACATTTTCCGACGATTGGCGCTTATAGCTCGGCCGTTTGCGGCCGATACCGAGATGATTTAACGCCTTGTGTGGTTCACAACAACAATCCCTCCCACGGCCATTCCTATTAAAAATCAGACATTCCCGGAGAACGTCGAATGAATAGCTGGTTCGCCAACATCAGCGTCAATATGAAGCTGGCCCTAGGATTCGGGTTGGTACTTTTATTTACTGCCATTCTTTCATTGGTCGGCTGGACCGGTGTGAACAGCCTGATCCAGCGCAGTAACTGGATGGGCGATATCACGTCCCTGGGCCACGAACTGACCAAACTGCGCGTGACCCGTCTGCAATACATGCTCGCCAATGGTGATGAAAAGGTTGCCGATACTGTGCAGGCCTCTTTTGACGGTTTCAAAGGCCGGCTTGATCAATTGATCGGCACTTTCAAAAGCCCGGAAAATGTCAAACTGCTCAATCAATTGAGTCAGGTAACCAACGAGTACCAGAAGTCGTTCAACGACATGCGCAACGGTTACCGAACCGGTAGCAAGGCGCGCAGCGACATGACAACCCATGCCACCAAAGCCGTGGAACTGGTCGACCAGACTCTGGCTGAAGTACAAGGTGATCCGGATCGCCTGGATCAATACCAGGTCATGACCCAGGCCCGGCTCGACCTGCTCAAAGTGCGCTATGAGGTCCGCGGCTATGCCGCAGCGCCCAGTGACGAAGGCGAACAAAAAGCGTTCAGCCAACTCGATACCACCCTCAAGGATCTGGAGCGTATGAACAGTGTGTTCAATGGCTCCCAGGCTGAGCGCGTCAAGCAGTTGGAAACGGCACTGCGCAATTACCGCACGGCCTTGCAGGACTTCAAGGCTGGCAATGCCCAAGTCGTCCAGGCGCGCAAGGAAATGACCACTCAGGGTCAAGACATCGTCAAGCTCAACGAGCAGCTTTACCAACTGCAACTGGACCGTCGCGACGCTGAAAGCGCCCAGGCTCGGCAGTGGCAGATCATCTTTACCTTGCTGGCCTTGCTCCTGGGTGTGGTCGCCGCCGTCCTGATTACCCGGCAGATCACCCGTCCGCTGCAGCAGACGCTGGTGGTGGTCGAACGCATTGCCGCCGGCGACCTGACCCACAGTGAAACCGTTACTCGCCGCGATGAACTGGGCGTCCTGCAACAAGGCATCCAGCGCATGGGCAGCACGTTGCGCGAGTTGATCACCGGTATCCGCGACGGCGTCACTCAGATCGCCAGCGCCGCCGAGGAGCTCTCGGCCGTCACGGAGCAGACCAGCGCCGGGGTCAATAATCAGAAGACTGAAACCGATCAGGTGGCCACGGCCATGCATGAAATGTCGGCCACCGTCCAGGAAGTGGCACGTAACGCCGAACAGGCCTCGCACGCGGCTTCTGCCGCCGACCGTGAAGCACGCGATGGCGATAAAGTCGTTGCGCAAGCCATCGCCCAGATCGAGCGCCTGGCTACGGAAGTGGGCCGCTCGGCCGACGCCATGAACCTGCTGGAACAGGAAAGCGACAAGATCGGCAAAGTCATGGACGTGATCAAGGCCGTTGCCGAACAGACCAACCTGCTGGCCCTCAACGCTGCCATTGAGGCGGCGCGTGCCGGTGAGGCCGGACGTGGTTTTGCGGTGGTGGCCGATGAGGTGCGCGGGCTGGCCCAGCGCACGCAGAAGTCGACTGAGGAAATCGAGAGCCTGATCGCCGCCCTGCAAAGTGGTACCCGCCAAGTGTCGAGCATCATGCTCGGCAGCCGCGACCTGACCTCAAGCAGTGTGCAGCTGAGCCGCCAGGCTGGCGATTCGCTGGGCAGCATCACCCAGACCGTCGCCGGCATCCAGGCCATGAACCAGCAGATTGCTGCAGCGGCCGAACAACAGAGCGCGGTCGCAGAAGAAATCAGCCGCAGCATCATCAACGTGCGTGACGTTTCCGAACAAACCGCTTCGGCCAGCGAGGAAACTGCGGCCTCCAGCGTCGAGCTGGCCCGCCTGGGTGGTCAATTGCAGACCATGGTCAGCCACTTCAAGGTCTGACCCCCAGAGCCTGGCCGCTTCAGGCGGCCAGATTGCTTGCAATCGTTAACCCAGACGGTTGGCGAATTGCCCCACCGCGTTGACCATCGGGCGCGCGACAAGCCCCGCCGTTCAGCGTGGCGCGGCGGCTGGCTGATTGCCGTACCGCCGCGAGATACCAGCCGCACGTGCCCTTGTTGCGGCCATGTGTCGGCGGCTAACCGCCAGACGCAGGCGCTGTTCAGGTGTGTGGGATGTGGTTTCGAAGGCAACGCCGATGTGGTCGGCGCGATCAATGTACTAAGGGCGGGACACGCCCGATTAGCCTGTGACGTGAGCGCAGAGGTCATGGCGCCAGCAGCAGGAACCCACCGAACCGGCTTGCGCCGCCAGGTCCAGCCCTTGCTGGGCCTGGTGCTTGCCACTGTCGATCACGGCCACCGCCTGCTCGGCCAGTTTCTGGTTCTGCTGGACCACCGAAACAATCTCTTCAGTGGCCTTGCTGGGACGCGAAGCCAGTTGCCGCCCCTCATCGGCCACCACCGCAAAGTCACGGCGCTGCTCACCGGCGCGCGCCGTCTCGATGGCAGCGTTGAGCGCCAGCAATTTGGTCTGTTCGGCAATGCTGCTGATGCTCTGAATGATCGAACCGATGATCTGCGATTGTTTATCCAGCGCAGCGATACGTTCGGCAGCCTGCTGCATTTGCACCGGCAAGGCCACGCATCACCTCGACGGCCTGCTGCACGACAATGTTAATTGAGAGCGCTCAGATAATTACTCACGGCAACCCGTTCGGCCTTGCGTTGCCCGGCGCGCAAAAAGTCCTTGAAACGCTCGCTGGCCATGACTTTTCCTGCCCGCGCATCAAGGTGGCGCCGCAAGCTGTCAGACA
Source organism: Pseudomonas sp. StFLB209 (assembly GCF_000829415.1). Taxonomy (NCBI): domain Bacteria; kingdom Pseudomonadati; phylum Pseudomonadota; class Gammaproteobacteria; order Pseudomonadales; family Pseudomonadaceae; genus Pseudomonas; species Pseudomonas sp. StFLB209. The sequence goes on from NZ_AP014637.1 coordinate 5,973,249, forward strand.
CGCTGTCAGGTCCATGCTGCAGGGTATGAGAGCACAGCAGGGTCTCAACGAGTTTGGCGCGAAACTTCTCTAGGCCACGACCGCTTTCGACCCGCTTCCAGGTCGAGACAAACAGGGTTTCGCCACGGCCCGGACCGTTGCGCGAAACATAAGACACCGCGCACAAGCCCACACCGCTACGTTTGCGCCAGTGCACCGCACAGTGCTCATCCAGCGTCAGGACATCCTCTTGCAGCCAGGCAAGGCCGCTGTGGCTCAGATGAATGATCGCGGCCTCCAAAGAGCCCAGAACACTGCCAAAGGCAGCGTCAGTGAAACGCTCCTGCAGCGCCACCTGTTTATTGCGCACCACACGCACCAGCCAGCCGGCGCTGCGCGGATCCCGGCTGATACCGCGCGGCACCCGATAGGTCAGGCCATCGACCAGACGGTCATAACAGCGCAAACCGGACACATCGACTGAAGAACTCACCCGAATGGCGGGTTCAACGTCCAGCGGCTGATTGATGGGCTGACCGCTACTGTGCAAAAAACGCAGAATCTGGACCGATTCCGGAGTGACCTGAAAGGTCGTCAGAAAGGGCCAGCGCTTGAGCGCCAGCTCACCGACCTTCGATGCCTTGCAAGCCTCCTTGGCGGACGCAGAGCGCTCCAGAGCACGGCTCTCGGCAACGACATCATGAACGATGGCCTGAGCCTGCTCGGCCCCTAAACGCTCCTTGTAGTGCTCGAAAATGTCATCCAGGTCAGCACTGGCCTTGCGTGTCAGTTTCAACATGATGGTTTTTTCCTCCACTTGGCTTCGATGTCAGCCAGGTCCAGCAGATGGCCCGCACGGGCATCGGCCAAGCCTTCTTCGACAGGGTCCAGGCATGGTTGCTCTTGCAGATAAAGGGCCAGGGCCTGACGCAGATGCCAGCCCTGATCACGGCGCGTCATATGCGCCAGACGTTGCAAGGTCTCGAACTGCTGGAGATCCAGGGAGAGAGAAACGACGGAGGTCATGGAAGAATCCTGCACCTGCCATACGGCGCCAGGTTATGGCGTGCGATGGCTATTCGCAATGATGTGATCGACTGGCGCTCCGGTTGCCAGACAAATCAAGTAATAAACAATAATCCAATATCAAATAGCCATGACCATTCCACTGTCGGCTATTATTACCGGAACGACTACCAACAGACAGTCTCCCCCGATATTAGTTCAATTACCCGCTATCAAACCATTCAATTAACATCAAGTAATGAGTGGCTCGAAACTCAAGGCATTATTCATAACCGCCTGTAATCGAGCAAGCAATCCAGCAACTTATAAAGTGCCATCATTGTACCAGTTCGGAAATAATCGCTCGTAATATCGGCCATTTAACTCACTGATGTCGGGCGTTTTCGCGGGCTGCAGGCGTTGTAGCAAAAAACTGCAACATCACCTTACGACCCTGCAGGCCCTCTCAGGGCAGCGACATACTCGGCCACTGCGATCTGGTCGACCTTGCGTCGGCCAGCCAGCAAAAAACGCTGCCAGGCGGTGCTGTCGAGCAACTGGTCAACGTCCTGGCGGATGCTTTTCTGCACAGGGAAGGGCGTGGCACTCGCTTGATGCTCGATTTCCCAAGCGCTTTCCAGCACGCTGACCAGCTTGCCACGAAATTTTTCCAGGCCCCGGCCACTGGCCACTCGCCGCCAGGTCGAGAGAAAGAACGTCTCACCACGCCCGGGCCCTGAGCGCGTGACGTAAGCCACCGCACACAAACCCACGCCACTGCGTTTGCGCCAATGCACGGCGGTACGTTCATTCAGTTGCAGGACATCTTCACGCCGCCAGGCGTGACCACTGTGGATCAGATGAATGATCGCTGCATCCAGTGCCCGCCGGGTACCGCCAAAGCGCAAGTCGGTAAAGCGTGCAGCCACGAGCAACTGGCTGTTCTTCAGGACCCGCACGATCCACACTCGACCACGGGTCTCCCGGGTGATGCCGCGTGGAACGCTGTAGGTGACACCATCGACAACTCTGTCGTAACACCTCAGGCCTGAAATATCGATTTCAGACGCTGTATTCATGCCGACTATCCGCAGATTGAGTGGGAGGTCTTGCGGGCTCTTGAGGCACATGGCTCAGGCCCTCTAGTTAGAATAGTTTTGTTTTCCTCAACAACTTCACGTACTGGACAAGCTGTCGTCTGTTCGCGGTCGGTAGCGCAATATTCCTTTCGATTGTTCGTACGTTGGTGGGCCTGCAATCAGCCCCGCGGCTGCCAAAACAGGTATCAAGCTCCGCCTGTCTGATGTTTTGGCTCATAATGGCCGACCAGGTTTTATCGCAAGGTTGTTTTAAGATGAAAAAATTGCTTTCCTGGCTGCTCGGTGGCGCTCTTTCTTTCCTGCCACTGTCTTTTCTTCATGCAGCCACTGCCAAGCCTGTACAACTCATCGTACTGGCCTCAAGCGCCACCATGGGTGCCTTTCAGGCCCTCAGCGCCGACTACGAGAAACGCACCGGCGTACGCCTGGTGGCAGAGCTGGCACCTTCAGCCGGCAGCGCGCCCCATACAATTCCCAACCGCATGGCCCGCCAGGAGCCGGCCGATGTCGTCCTGCTGACCCGGCAAAGCCTTGACCGACTGATCAAGGATGGCCATGCCGATGCCGACAGTCGTGTCGAACTGGGCAAAGCCTTCATCGCCCTGGCCGTGCCACAAGGTGCCCCAAAGCCAGACATCAGCACTCTGGAAAGCTTCCGGCAGACCTTGATCGACGCCCCCTCTATTGCTTACTCCGACAGTTCCAGCGGCCTGTACGTCTCACGTGTGCTCTTCAACCAACTGCACCTGACCGAGCGGCTGCAGGACAAAAGCCGGATGGTGAGTGATGAACCCGTGGGCGCTGTGCTGGCACGCGGCGAGGCACAGGTGGGCTTTCAGCAACTGAGCGAGTTGAAACAGGCCGACGGCATCCAGATCGTCGGTCTGATCCCCGATCAGGTCCAGCAGATGACCCTGTACTGCGGGGCTGTCGCCAGTCGCAGCGCACATCCGGTCGATGCCAAGGCCCTGCTCGACTACCTGGCCTCGAGTGAAGCCGCCGCCGCCCTGCGCAACAGTGGCCTGGAGCCGATGGTGCGCTGACCATCGGGGCGGGGAAGGATAGCGCGGACGGCGTAGCCGTCCCTGGTTGCAGTGGGGTGTCTGCTGCTGTTCGATGTACGCACCGCCACAGGATGATGCGAAGTAAAATAGTGTGCACAGACGACCGGCGAGCGGCGTCAGCTTGTACTCAGCACCTGCACCTTGCCCTCGCGGCGCAGCACTTCGACCAACACGTTGCTGCCGGCTCGACGCAAAGCCAGGTCCACCGTCCCCTGACCGACGTTCAGGCGATGCAGGCGTACCTGTTCGAGAAAAGCCGGCAGCACCGGCTCGTCGAACAGAATTCGTTGCCTGCGCGGCTCAAAGCTCAGCCCCAGGCACGATTGCAGCATCGACAAAGGCGCAGCAGCAGCCCAGGCCTGAGGTGCACAGGCCACCGGATAGAAGGTCGGTCCTTGAGTGCGCTGACGGGCAAAGCCGCAGAACAACTCCGGCAGACGGCGCAGGTCAAGGTAAGTGGAAGCGGCGAACAGCCCTTCGCAAAGATGCGCCGATTCATGTCGAAAACCATAACGGGCAAAACCGGCGGCAATCAGCGCATTGTCGTGGGGCCATACCGACCCGTTGTGGTAGCTCATCGGGTTGTAGCGCGCTTGGGAAGACGCCAGGGTACGGATCCCCCAGCCGCTGAACGATGTACGTTCCATCAGTGTGGCCACCACCTGAGGTGCACGCTCGTCATAGGCAATGCCGCCAAACAGCGCATGCCCGGCATTGGAGGTGCGTACCCGGCACGGGCGCTTGTCACCGTCCAGAGCCAGTACATAGGTGCCAAGTTCTTCGTCGAAAAACTGTGCATCGAACTGCCGGCGCAAACCTATCGCTTTATCCTTGAACAGCGCTGCCCGTTGCCGATTTCCCAGCCGTAGGGCAATGCTGCGTGCTGCATTCCATGCGCCATAGACATAGGCCTGCACCTCCACCAGTGCGATCGGTCCCCGGGCCAACTGGCCGTCAGCATGGAATACTGAATCGTGACTGTCCTTCCAGCCCTGATTAATCAATCCTTTGTTGGAGCGGCGTGCATATTCGACAAAGCCATCGCCGTCGCGGTCGCCATATTGGTCGATCCAGCCCAGCGCGCGCTCGATGGCAGGCCATAGCGCGCGCAACGTGTGCCCGTCATCGGTACGCTCCAGATAAGCACCGGCCAGCATCACGAACAAGGGCGTGGCATCGACGCTGCCGTAGTAACACGCGAACGGAATTTCACCGAGAGCGGCCATCTCGCCATTGCGCATTTCATGGAGGATCTTGCCCGGTTCCGCATCGGTCCGCGGATCAAGCTCGCAGGCCTGATGCGCGGCCAGATGCCCGAGTACGCCACGGGCTATGCCAGGATCGAGCCAGAGCATTTCCCAGGCGGTGATCAGCGCATCACGGCCAAACACCGCGCTGTACCAAGGGATTCCGGCATAGGGGTACAGGCCGTGGAGCGTCTTGCTGGTAAGCATGTACAGGTCGGAGATGCTGCGGCGCACGGCCTCGTTGAAGACTTCATGAGAGGTGTGGATTGCCGTGGCCCGCGAAGCGAAGGTGCGCAGCTCACGCCGCGCATCACGCACCGAGCTGAAAAATGCGTGCCGCACGGACCACGGCAGCCTCGGCGTACCACAGTTGATCTCGACAAACAGCGAACGGCTCTCGCCGGCGGCCAGATGCAGCTCGAACTGCGCTTGGCGGCCATCCAACTGCTGCGGTGGCGGCTCAAAGCGCAAGGTCGTAGTGCGCAGCCCGTCATCCAGGCCGGTATAGGACAACCTCACCTGTTGCACCTGGCACTGCGCAGCATGGGTTTCACCGCGCTGACTGCGCTGTTGACCACGAACCTCAAAAAGATCCCGGAAGTCGGCCGCAAAACCGAGTTGCAGACGCAGCCGTCGCGAGCGCTGGTCAAAATTGCGCACTCTGATTCGTTCGAAGCAGGCGCCACGCCAGAGAAACCGCGAACGGCGCAGGTGAATCAGGTTGTGCAGCAACCAGCGCCGCCCCTGGCGATCGTACAGGTCCGGGTTGCTCAGGTCACAGGTCAGCATCGCGTTGTCATCACGCAAGGTAGAACTGAGCAGCAGCGGCCGCAGCCCTTGCAGGGTCAGGCACCAGTGCGACAAATGGCGGGTATCGCAGTGAAAGATCCCTTGGGGACTGTCCGGGGTTGCCAGCACATCACCATTGGGGTCGAACACGCCAAAGGTGTCGTCATGCTTGAGGGTGCGCGGGCGTACCTGAGGCAAGGAGGCACCGCCTGGAATCGCAAACACCGGCTTTTGCTCACGCTCGGCGTGCTCGATCATGCGCCGGTACAAGGCCAGATAGTCGGCGGTCATACGCTCGACCGTGAACCGCTGCTCGAAAATCGCCCGCACCTGATGGCGTTGCAGATGCTCAAGCTGCTGCACGGCCGCCACGGCCTCGGCCACGGTATGGACGATAAACCCGGACTGGCCATGATCAATCACCTCCGGCACCGAACCACGGGCAAAAGCAATCACCGGTGTGCCACAGGCCATGGCTTCGATCATCACCAGGCCGAACGGCTCGTCCCAATCGATGGTGAACAGCAAGGCGCGGGCATGCCCGAGAAAGTCGGCCTTGTGCCGCTCGTCAATTTCACCAATGAACTGCACCGAAGGGTTGGCTTGCACCAGCGGCAGGATCTGCTGCTCCCAATAGGCCTGGTCCTGAGCGTCGACTTTCGCTGCAATCCGTAAAGGCAGACCACAGGCCAGGGCGATCGCGATGGCACGGTCAGGGCGCTTTTGCGGCGAAATACGCCCCAGGAACGCCAGGTAATCACCCTCCGGCCGGGCCGTGTACGGCAGCAGATCCTTGGGCAAGCCATGATAGATATTCGCCGCCCAGTTCACGGAACGGGTGATTGGCCGGCGCTGCGCCATGGATATCGACACCAGCGCCGCTTCGGCAAACCGTGGGTAAAAGTCCTGGCAATCGGGACGGTGCAACGTGCCATGCAAGGTGGTCACGCAACGCCAGCCCAAGCGCCGGGCCATGGGCAAGTGCAACACGTCACTATGGAAATTCAGCACATCGAACTCATCGGCCTGGCGCATCACCTGGTCGAGCATCATCACCTCGAACGGCAGCGGGTATTCGATCTGCGGGTTAAGGCGCAGCGCCTGGCCAGACCCGGCCACCAGTCGCGCCCGGGTCTGCGAGTCACCGCTGGCGAACAGCGTCACCTCATGACCCTGACGCACCAGCTCTTCGGTGAGGTAAGACACGATGCGCTCGGTGCCACCGTAAAACTGCGGCGGGCAACTCTCTGCCAAAGGTGCGATCTGGGCGATACGCATCGCGGCGGCCTCCTGACGGGCATGCGAACGGCCCGCGTATGGACTGCTTGATGAGGGTGTCCCCTACACGGCGACATACCGGGACTTCAGGAGGGCTTTAGAAGGTTGAGGGCTTGTGAGCGAGACAGTTCAAAGCAGGAGTACAGGCGGGTAGAAACGGCCTGGCACGGCTTGTTTCCAGTGTTCAAGGCAGGACGCTTCTGGTTCTCTTGAAGGGTATTTCCGAAAAAACCCAAGTGCTTGCGCCTGTGAGTGGGGAGGCCTAACGTCCCGGGCTTGTCCGTCTCAACCACTGAATGAAAAAGCAATTTTCGATAGCACATCCGGTTTCAGGAGATGAGTGGCAAAGCGATTCATGCCGCTGTGATATACCATGGTATATATCAAAAACATCTGACCCTTGCCTCAACCCGGAGAATGCCCATGCACCACGTTGCCAAACTGTTCAACAACGGCAGAAGTCAGGCTGTGCGTCTCCCGGCGTCGTTTCGATTCGATTGCAAGGAAGTCTATATCCGCCAGGACCCCACAACAGGTGACGTCATTCTTTCGCGAAAGCCGGGTACCTGGGACGGTTTTTTTGAACTCTTGAAAGACAGCAAGGTGCCCGACGACTTCATGTCTGATCGCCAGGATCTGCCACCTCAAGAACGCGATCCATTTTGAACAGGATGCCTATGAGTCCGCTGTATATGCTCGATACAAACATGGTCAGCCATATCATCAAGGGCACTTACCCTGGCGTGCAGAAGCATCTGCTCAATACGCCCATGGATCACATATGCATCTCGGCGGTTACTCTGGGTGAATTACGCTATGGCCTGGCCAAGCGACCTGACGCGACGCGCCTGCACGCACTCGTGCAGGCGTTTCTGGTTCGCATAGATGTTTTGCCTTGGGACAGCCATGTCGCCAACTGCTATGGCGACCTGCGGGCCTCTATGGAACGCGTTGGCAAACCGCTCGGCAATCTGGACATGATGATTGCCGCTCATGCCAAAGCGACCAATGTTGCGCTGATCAGCAATGACCAGGCATTCAGACAGATCAAGGGTCTGCATACGCTCGACTGGACCAAGGATTAGAGCAGCCAGAGCCAACCCTTGTCGTATGATGACATTACCTAAAATTTTATTTTTGAAGATAAATAATTGGGTTCGCTTTGGTTATTCAACCTAAAAACGCTACTTGACACCCATCCCGGACACCCCAAATAATCGACCAACTCATACGACAACATACAACAATAAGGTACCCGCATGTCCCAGCCTTCCCCGACGCCTTTCAATCGCCTCCTGCTCACCGGTGCCGCCGGCGGCCTGGGCAAGATCCTGCGTGAGAGCTTGCGGCCTTACGCGCGCGTGCTGCGTCTTTCCGATATCGCCCCGATGGCGCCGGCCGCTGACGAGTCAGAAGAAATCTGGCCGTGCGACCTGGCGGATAAAACCGCAGTGCATGAGCTGGTCGCCGGTGTCGACGCGATCCTGCACTTTGGCGGTGTCTCGGTAGAACGGCCGTTCGAAGAAGTGCTCGGCCCGAATATCTGCGGCGTGTTCCATATCTATGAAGCGGCACGCCGACACGGGGTCAAGCGTGTGGTGTTCGCCAGCTCCAACCACGTGATCGGCTTTCATGGCCAGGACCAGGTGATCGACGCCAACGCGCCGCGCCGTCCAGACAGCTACTACGGCCTGTCGAAGTCCTATGGCGAGGACATGGCCAGCTTCTACTTCGACCGTTATGGCATCGAGACCGTCAGCCTGCGCATTGGCTCCTCGTTCCCGGAGCCGCAGAACCACCGCATGCTCAACACCTGGCTGAGCTATGCCGACCTGACCCAGTTGATCGAACGCGCCCTGTACACCCCGCAGGTCGGGCACACCGTGGTCTATGGCGTCTCCAATAACCAGACCGTGTGGTGGGACAACCGCCTGGCCAGCCACCTCGGTTACCAGCCCAAGGACAGCTCCGAAACCTTCCGGGCCCAGGTCGAGCGTCAGCCGCTGCCGCCCGCCGATGACCCGGCACGCCTGTACCAGGGCGGCGCCTTCGCGGCCAGCGGCCCGTTCGGAGACCAATGACATGAGCGCCGAACTGATTGTCGACGCCCGCAATGGCGTGGGTGAAAGCCCGGTGTGGAGCGTCGCTGAGCAAGCGCTGTACTGGGTGGATATTCCCGCCGGTCAACTGCAGCGCTGGAGCCTGGCCGATGGCAGCCTGCGCAGCTGGCAAGCACCAGAGATGCTCGCCTGCATCGCCGCCGACGGCCAGGGCGGCTGGGTGGCCGGCCTGGAAAGCGGCCTGTTTCATCTCAAGCCGCAGAGCGATGGCAGCCTGACTCACCAGCTGCTGGCCGAGGTCAGCCATGCGCGACCGGGCATGCGTTTCAACGACGGCCGCTGCGACCGGCAGGGCCGCTTCTGGGCCGGCACCATGCTGATGGACATGGCCGCCGCCGCCCCGGTCGGGGCGATGTACCGCTACGGCGCCGGCGATAAGGCCCTACCCGTACAGCTCGACGGGCTGATCGTGCCCAACGGGCTGGCCTTCAGCCCGGACGGCAAGACCCTGTACTTGTCCGACTCGCACCCGGATGTACAGAAAATCTGGGCTTTTGACTACGACATCGACAGCGCTACACCCCACAATCGCCGCCTGTTTGTCGACATGCAGCCGCATCCGGGACGCCCGGACGGCGCGGCAGTAGACGTCGATGGCTGCTACTGGATCTGCGGCAACGACGCAGGGCTGATCCACCGTTTCACGCCGGACGGGCGGCTGGACCGCTCTGTCGCCGTGCCGGTGAAAAAGCCCGCCATGTGCGCCTTTGGCGGCGCCAACCTGGACACCCTGTTCGTCACCTCGATCCGTCCGGGCGGCGATCTGTCCGACCAGCCTCTGGCCGGCGGGCTGTTTGCCGTGAACCCCGGCGTGCAGGGTCTGGCTGAGCCGATGTTCCGCCTCCAGGCATAGATTCAAGTGATCCATTTTCTTCCGGGCTGCGTATAAGCAGGACAACCACGCCCGGAAGATGGATCATGAGCGGCATCGCCACCACCAGGACCTTGCGCCACGTGTCCAGCCTGCACCCCGACCCGTTGGCCAGCCGCCTGTGGCTTGCCGAAATCGATGCCGTGGCCCGTCACCGGGATCGCGACAGTTTCATGCGCATCTACGATCACTTCGCGCCGCGCCTGTTGCGCTACCTGATGGGCCTGAACATCTCCGAAGGTCAGGCCGAAGAACTGGTTCAGGAGACCCTGCTCAAGCTCTGGCACAAAGCCGACAGCTTCGACCCGGCGCGTGCCAGCCTGGTCACCTGGCTGTTTCGCATCGCTCGCAACCTGTACATCGACACCGTGCGCAAGGACGGCGGCTGGGTGCAGGTCCAGGACTCGCTGGAGCAACTTGAGCGACTGGAAGCGCCTCAGGATGCCTCGCTGGACTTCAGTGCCCGTCAGGCCCAGCAACTGGACAGCGCGCTCAAGGCCCTGCCTGCCGATCAGGCCCGGGTGCTGCAACTGTCGTACTTCGAATCCCTCAGCCACCGGCAGATCGCCGAGCGTCTCGGCCTGCCCTTGGGTACGGTGAAATCCAACCTGCGCCTGGCTTTCCAGAAGCTGCGCGCCACGCTCAAGGAGTCGTGATGACCCCGCTCCATCATCTGGATCATGCCACCCTGGTCAGCTATGCCAGCGGTGCCTTGCCCCAGGCACTTTCACTGGCCACGGCTGCGCACATGGAGCTGTGCGCGCAATGCCGAGGCCAACTGCGTGAAGCCGAGCGCATCGGCGGCGCCTTGGTGCAACAGCACCGCAGCACCGTGGTGCCGATCCGGGGCCGCTCAGCGATGCTCGCTCGCCTGGACGAAGCGGCGCCGGCTGATACGCCTCACAGGCCGCCACAGCCCATTGATGCCGATCTCCTGCCGGCGTGCCTGCATGAGACATTCGGCGAGCGCTACAGCCAATTGCAATGGAAAACCCTGCTGCCGGGCATCCGCCGGGTGCAGGCCAAAGGGGTGCGTGAAGGCAACCTGATGCTGCTGAACATCGCCCCCGGCATGGCCATGCCAGTGCACAGCCATGGCGGCAGCGAACTGACCCTGGTGCTCAAGGGCGCGTATGAAGATCGTCTGGGACTGTTCAAGCCCGGTGACATTGCCGACCTGGACGAAGACATCGAACACCAGCCCATCGTCGCCGGCGACCAGCCGTGCATCTGCCTGGCCGCCACCGATGCGCCACTGCGCTTTAACGGGTGGGTATCGCGGCTGTTGCAGCCGCTGTTCAAGATTTGAGATTTGGGCAGCGTAAAGCCCACCGCTCGCTCCCACCGTATTTCAAGTCAGAATCACAGTGGGAGCGACCTTGGTCGCGAAGAGGCCGGTAAGAACCCTACATCTGCTCTGGATATACTACCGTCTTCACGAGCGAGCTCGTTCCCACCGTATTTCAAGTCAGAATCGAGCTGGGGCCAACTGGCAGCCCCTCCTCTTTTTCAGCTTGCTCAGCACTGACCATCGGCGCGCGACAAGCCCCGCCGTTCAGGGCGGGGAAGGATAGCGCGGACGGCGTAGCCGTCCCTGGTTGCCGTGGGGTGTCTGCTGCTGCTCGATGTACGCACCGCCACAGGATTATGCGCAGTAACACGGCGACACAGATGCCCTTCTACGGCGGTATTTCGTTACAAAGACCCCATAGGCATGCAGCTTGAAAACACCGTGCCGTCGGCGCCTAATGTCGTCTTCCTAGCTCATGGCTCAAGAGCAGCATGTAACGACTTCCAGCGCATTCACTCCCGCATCGGCAATGCCCGCTGAGACTATCTGCACAAGTGCTCGACCACGATCAGCCAAAACCACGCGATGGTGTGTATCGAGGACTTGCAGGTACGAAATATGTCCAGGTCGGCGGCAGGCACGGCCGAGGCGCCGGGAAGAAACGTTCGGGCCAAGTCTGGCCTGAACAGGGCCATCCTCGATCAGGGCTGGTTCGAGTTCCGCCACCAACTGGACTACAAGCTGGCGTGGCGCGGCGGCTGGCTGATTACCGTGCCGCCGCAAAATACCAGTCGCACGTGCCCGTGTTGCGGCCATGTGTCGGCGGCCAACCGCCAGACGCAAGCGTTGTTCAGGTGTCTGGGATGTGGTTTCGAAGGCAACGCCGATGTGGTCGGGGCGATCAATGTACTAAGGGCGGGACACGCCCGGTTAGCCTGTGAAGTGAGCGCAGAGGTCATGGCGCCAGCAGCAGGAACCCACCGAAGCGACTCGGGGGCGGCTCGATGCCGCGCCTGAGCGCCGTAGGAATCTCCGGCCTTCAGGCCGGGGAGGATGTCAATAGGCAAACCGGCGCATCCGAAGATGCCATGCGCACGGCCACCATGAATGAAGGCCGAATACAGGCACCTTCAAAAGAGGTGGCGCGTTACGCCAAGTCACGTCGGGCTACCACACCCGGTCGCTGATGAGCAGCGACTGGCGCAGACTAGACAGCCAAATATGCAGGCGCAAGCGGTCGGGATTTTCTCGAAAATGTCCTTCAAGAGAAAGAGAGATTTCGTGCAAACATCCGTAAGAAGCAGACTAAAATGCCGCATTTCGTGACCGAAACACAGCACTTCAATCAGATCGCTTTGGGGCTTCAATCCACCCGCTGCAACGCCACACCCAGCGACTCCAGCGCATCCCAGTAACCCGGATAGGTCTTGCCGACACACAGCGGATCCTGGATGCGAATGCCGGCGACTTTCAGGCCGGCCAGGGCGAAGCACATGGCAATGCGGTGGTCGGCGTGGGTGTCGATCAGCGCATCGACGGTTTGCCCGGCCAGTGCCGGATTGGCGTGCACCAGCAGGTCATCGCCCTCTTCCACTGCCAGACCTGCAGCAATGCCGTTCAGGCCATCGGCCAGGGCACGAATGCGGTCGCATTCCTTGACCCGCAGGTTGGCGATGCCGACAAAGCGCACCGGCTGGTTGTTGAACGCGGCCAGCACGGCCAACGTCGGTACCGCGTCTTGCATCTGCGATCCGTCGATCACTGTCGGCATGTTCGGGAACTGCGCGATCAACTGGCTGGCCAGCGCATCGGGCTGGGTGAAGGCATCGTTGGCCACGCCCAGATCAATCTCGCCGCCGGTCAAGGCCTGAGCGGCCCACAGGTAGGTGGCGGCTGAAGCGTCCGGCTCGATATGGAAATCGGTGGCGTGATAACCGGTGGCCGACACCCGCCAGGCCGCCTCGCCGATGGCTTCGACTTCGGCACCGAAGGCCTTCATCGCCGCCAGGGTCAGGTCCACGTAACCGCGGGCACCGATCTCACTGCCGGTCAGCGCCACCTCGATCGGCCCCTGACCGCAAGCACCGGCCATCAGCAATGCCGACACGTACTGGCTGGACAGGTTGCCGTCGATCTCGATGCGTCCGGCCGCCAGGCCGCCACGGCCCTTGATGGCCACCGGCGGGCAGCCGGTCGGCGCGCTGGCTTCAACGCCCATGCGCTGCAAGGCATCGACCAGTGGACCGATCGGTCGCTTGCGCATGTACTCATCGCCATCAACCACGAACTCGCCGTCGAAGTTGGCCAGCGCGGCGGTCAGAAAACGCGTGGCGGTGCCGGCATTGCCCAGCACCAGCGGCTGGCCTGGCGCGTTCCAGCGGCCGCTGCTGGTGACCACAAAAGTGCTGGCATCCGGCTCATCGACCTGCACACCCATCAGCCGCAGCGCCTCGGACATCACCCGGGTGTCGTCGCTCTTCAACGCACCGGTCAGGCGGCTGGTGCCCTTGGCAAGGCCGGCCAGCAGCAAAGCGCGGTTGGTGATGGATTTGGAGCCCGGCGGGCTGACCCGACCGGTCAGCGGGCGGTTGACAGGCACAACGGTGATCGTGGATTGAGGTCGCATGATGCCCCTGAAGGATGTCGGCGGAAAAAGCGCGATCCTAGCATGGGAGGACGACAAGCCCTAAACCACCGTTAGGTTGAGGATTACCAAGCTGGCGCGAAAAGCCCCTTCCTTCAGGTGGGGGATGAAAGCGCCACCGCGAAGCGGTCATAGGATTAAGATCCAAATAAACCGCCCCCATTCTGTATTTCATGACTGAAATGAACGCGACCAGAACCCTCAAGGTTCGAGTGCGAGACAAGCACGCAGCGCAGCTGCGTGAAGCTTCTCGCGCTGTGAATTTTGTGTGGAACTACGTGAACGAGTTGAGCTGTCGCTCGATTCGTGAGCATGGTCGTTTTCTGTCGGCGTTCGACATTCACAAGTACACCAACGGGGCCGGCAAAGACCTGGGACTGCACAGCCAATCGGTGCAGGCTGTTGCCGACGAATATGTCACACGGCGCAAGCAGTTCAAAAAGCGCCAGCTACGCTGGCGCTGCTCGGGCGGCGCCCGGCGCAGTCTGGGCTGGGTGCCCTTCAAGGTCGGCGCGGCTGTCTGGAAAAACGGCCAGGTCGTCTTCAACAGACAGCACTTCAAGGTCTGGGACAGCTACGGCCTGGCGGGCTTTAAATTCAGATCCGGTAGCTTCAACGAGGACAGCCGTGGACGCTGGTATTTCAACGTCGTGGTCGAGGTCGACCGGCAGTTATCGCCAGGCCAGGACGCGGTGGGTATCGACCTCGGACTGAAAACCACGGCCACCTGCAGCGACGGTGATCGCCTTGAAAGCGGCAGGTTCTACCGGGATCTGGAGAGCGCGCTGGGCACGGCCCAGCGCGCCGGCAAGAAGGCCCGTGTGCGGGCGATTCACGCCAAAATTGCGAACCGCCGCAAGGATGCCCTGCATAAGTTCAGCAACGCGCTGGTCGCGCGTTGTGGCGTCATTGTGGTGGGCGATGTGAACTCACTGAAACTCGCGAAAACCAGGATGGCCAAGTCGGTGCTGGACGCCGGCTGGGGCCAATTGAAAACCATGCTGGAATACAAATGCGATCACGCAGGCACGGTTTTCAAGGTTGTCAGCGAGAGAAACACCACCCAAACCTGTTCGAGCTGCAAGCAATTGCCGGACTCGAGGCCGAGAGGTATCGCAGGGCTTGGAATAAGGGAATGGACTTGTTGTGGGTGCGGTGTCACCCACGACCGCGACGTCAACGCCGCAAAGAACATTCTCGCGCTCGGGCATGAGCGTCCAGTTGTGGGAATCCCAGCCCTTTAGGGCCGGGAGGATGTCAATCCTGCACCGTCACCCGGTTGCGGCCGTTTTTCTTCGACTGGTACAGCGCCTGGTCGGCCCATTCGATCAAGGCTTTGTAACCGTTGCTCGGTTTGCTGAGGTCAGCCACGCCCAGGCTGATCGTGCAGCGAATGCTCTGGCCTTCGTGTTTCACCTCAAGCGCTTCAACCGCCGTGCGCAAGCGCTCGGCAAAGATACGCGCGCCTTCCTTGTCGGTGTCGGGCAGCAGCACGACGAACTCTTCACCGCCATAACGGCCGGCTATATCGGCACCGCGTACCTGAGCACGGACCACCTCGGCCATCGCCTGCAGCACCTGATCGCCCACCTGATGCCCCCAGCTGTCGTTGACGTGCTTGAAGTGATCGATGTCGAGCATCACCAGCGAGGTCTGTGAACCGTAGCGACTGTGCCGGGCGTATTCCTGTTTGAGCGCTTCTTCCCAGTGGCCGCGGTTGTTCAGGCCAGTCAGCCGGTCGGTGCTGGAAAGCTTCTGCAACTGGCGGTTGGCGTTGAGCAGTTGATGCCGGTTGGCCGCCACGTCAGTGACGTCATAGATCACCAGGCAGGTGTGGCTGATCTGGTTGTTGGTGCCACGCAACGGAAACAGGCTGGTGTTCTGGTACATGAACTCTTCCTGGCCGGTGATCGGCTGGTAGTTCTTGAAGCGCACCAGGTACGGCCGCTGTTCCCAAATGGTGAATGCAGGCGTGCCCAAGGTGATGACGTTATCGACCTTCTTGCTGAACCAGGCCCGGTTGAGTTCCGGAAACAGCTCGAAGAACGACTTGCCGATGGCCTCGAACGGAATCACTCCGGAGCGGTTTTCCATGAACGTGTTCCAGACCTGCACTTGCAGGTCGCGGTCCAGCACGACAATGCCCACATCAATGTTCTGAGTGACCGCCAGTAGCCAGTGAAGCTCTTTGATATCGATACGCTCGTTCATGGATCAGCTCATCATGTAGGCAAGTTTGTTCGTGAGCCGCTCGACCGAGTCTTCGGTGAACAACATCAACAGATCGAAGTGAATATTGTGTCCTTCAACGCTGTAGCTGACCTCGACGGCCAGGGTCTTCTTCCAGCGTTTCTGGTTGACGTCGATCAGGTCGTCGATGCCGCCCTGCTGACCAAGAATCTGCGGGTGGCCCAGCGAAAACGGCACGTCGATCTGCTCACCGATACCGCTCAGGCAGGCACCGATCACCAGAGTCGAGAGGTCCAGAAGCATTTCCATGTCGGTGTAATCGGTGGAGTCTCGCTGCATCAGCCGGGCGATGTCGGCGACCTCCGAGTCATGCAACAGCAACAAGGCTTCACCGGCAATACCGCCGCCGATGTAACCCTGGCACACGGCGGTCAGCCGCTGACCACGCTGAGCATCGGCCAGGGCCATGTGCAACTCGCCCACCTCAAGCATATTGACGTTGGGTACCGGCAGTTGCACGAACACCCCCAGCACCTTGGCCAGCAACGCCGCGGCACGGCCCATGGCGACGTTGACCGTCTCGCGCATGGCATCCTGAAAGCTGATCCGGCCATCGGCGCCAGCAACGATATGCGGCGCCTTGACGGCAGGCGGGCCCAACAGCGCCAGGCGACTCAGGGTCGCTTGCAGCTCGGTGGGGTCAGCAGGCTTTTTCAGAAATGCCAGGGCGCCCAGCTCCATCACTCGCCGCACCGCTTCGTCCTGGACATCCCCGGACACCACAACGACCTTGGCCGCCAGTTGCTCCGAACGGATCGCTGCCAGGGTCTGATAGCCGTCCATCACCGGCATGGTCAGGTCCAGCAGAACCACCTCGCCCTGCCCCCGGCGTATGGCATCGAGGCCTTCAAGCCCGTTGGTGGCCATGGTCACCGACACATCCCAGTCTTCAGGCAAGGCCCGGAGTAACTGCTTGCGCGCCATGTTCGAGTCATCGCAGATCAGTAGCGCTATCGTGGGCATCGCATGGTTTCTCACTGCAAAGAAAAGTTTCAGACCAATAATGGAACAGCCTTGATGGCCATTGGCAAAGAGCAATTAAAAGCGAGCGTATAACACTCAATGCTGCCTGCGAAACGTTACGGTGGGTGGAATATTCACCTTTGCGCCCGCTTGCCTGCAGCAATGCAATTAGCATGCTCAAGCCCTTGCAGCACGGGCTTGCCAGAAAATACCAAGCCTGTGCGAAGACCATTGCAATACGCCGCAGGACAGCCGACGGCCGATCAATATTGAACCCGCTAATCATTCTCAACCCGGCCGATGATTAACCGCCCGCGGTTGACGACTAATAGTGCGCAAACACGGCACTCAACGCATCAGCCTGCTGAACTTTCCCACCTTGCGGCGGTCCTGTTTCGCCCTGTACGAAATGATTGAACTTTTAATTCCTCGCACTCTACGCGTTCTGCCAACCCGTTCGCCATTCTGCCAATATGCAGGCGTCATAGTGCTGACATTAATGACTCCGCTCAGTCGAACAACAGTCGCTAGCCAATGCGTGAGCGTCAGATAATTAATACCCTCAAAACAGCTCAATCAAAAATAGAAAAATGATAAATATCATATATTTACGATGATATCAAAACGATAACACCCTCGTTTGAGTTAATCACGACTGCCCGTAACTTCAAAAGTTTCCCGTTCTTTCCTACGCAAAAATCAAATTAATATTTTGCAATTCTTAAATTAAGTGCTAATAATCCCTGCACTTCCGGGATGCAAAGCAGTGCAGTTCTTCATCACATGATGTGACCCCCCTAGTGTCGATTCTGTTGACCCCGGTACTACGATAGAACCCGAATCATTAGTTGCCCGCACGCTGTAGCGTACGGGCCGACTGCTGTAAGCGCACGATGACTGCGCGGGAGGCCACCATCGCTAGCAACCAACCCAAAGTCCGTATTCTGTCCATCTTCGGCACTCGCCCCGAGGCCATCAAGATGGCACCGCTGGTCAAGGCGCTGGCCGCCGAGCCCGGTATCAGTTCACGGGTCTGTGTCACTGGCCAGCATCAACACATGCTGCACCAGGTGCTGGAACTGTTTGAGCTCAAAGCCGATTACAGCCTGGAGGTCATGCGCCCCAATCAAGGGCTCAACGGCCTGACCGCCGCACTGTTCGAGGCCATCGACCCGATGCTGGAGATTGCCCAGCCCGACCGGGTGCTGGTCCACGGCGATACCACCACGGCCATGGTCGCCGCGATGGCCGCCTTCCACCGGCGTATTCCGGTAGGCCACGTCGAGGCCGGGCTGCGTACCGGCGATATCCGCCAGCCATGGCCTGAAGAGATGAACCGGCGCAGTATCGACATGACCGCCGACCTGCTGTTCGCCCCCACCGCTGAGGCGCGTCGCCATCTGCTTGGCGAACGCCAGCAGGGCCGTTCGTTCGTCACCGGTAACACGGTCATCGACGCCTTGCAGCAAACGGCCCGGCGCATCGAACGCGACAGCGAACTGCGCCAGCGCCTGGACCACCAGTTCAGCTTTCTGCTGCCCAGCCGCAAGGTGTTGCTGGTGACCGGTCACCGGCGCGAGAACTTCGGCGCAGGTTTTCTCGATATCTGCAAGGCGCTGCGTACCTTGGCACAGCGTCCGGATATCCAGATCGTTTACCCGGTGCACCTGAACCCCAACGTCAAGGGCCCGGTCACCGAGCAGTTGGGCAACCTCGGCAACGTGCACCTGATCGAGCCACTGGATTACCTGTCCTTCGTGCGCCTGATGCAACGCGCCCACGTAGTGCTGACCGACTCCGGCGGCGTTCAGGAAGAGGCGCCGTCGCTGGGCAAACCGGTGCTGGTGATGCGCGACGTCACCGAGCGCCCGGAAGCCGTGGCCGCTGGCACCGTGCGGCTGGTCGGCACCGCGCCGCAGTCGATTGTCGAGGGCGTCAGTGCGCTGTATGACGACGACCTGCTCTGGCGCCGCACAGCCCAGGCCAACAATCCCTATGGCGACGGCAAAGCCTGCACGCGCATCGTCGATGCACTGATGGGCCGACCGGTCGATGATTTCGTTCCCGGCCAGGCCGACTGGCCCCGCGCAGACTGGCTACAAAATACCGCAAGCCTGCCACCGGCGGCGCACTCAGCGTATTCACGGCCGTTCAACTCCTAGTTCGGCGCTTACTTCACCCGCGATTTCCATTCGTTCGAGACCACATTGATGAAGTCCATCCCTGCGGGCGCTCTCAGCGCCCTGGCCTGGGGTGCGAGCCTGTTTGTGCTCGCCCCCAACCTGACCCTGGCCGCCGACAGCCCGCTGACCCAGGCCATTGCCCGGCTCAACAGTGATCTGCGCCAGGACCGCGAGATCCGCCTGGCGGAACTGGGCATCAAGGCGCCCATCATCCTGGGCTCGACCGATGCGCGACGTGAGCTGTACCTGCCGGTACCGGCCGGCGTGCCGCTGCTCGATGCCAGCCTGAAGTTCGATGCCAGTTACCTGAATGGCGAAGGCGGCCGCAACACCCTGTTGTTGTCGCTCGATGGCTACCCGGTGCGCGCCCAAGGCCTGAACGAAGCCCAAGGCGATGCCAGCGTCAGTCTGGGCGTCGACAAGGCGCCGCGTGACAGTGGTTCGGTGCGGCTGGGCGTGGCTTGGTCGTCGATCGTTTCCCGGGATCTATGCGAAGACGAACGGGTCATCGGCAACGTGCTGCGCATCGAGCCCGACACCCGCTTGCAGTACAGCTACGACGCCGGTCAATTGCGTGATATCGGCGCGGCCTGGAACGCCTTGCCTGGCAAACCCGGCGTGCTGGTCGCGCCCGGCAGCCTGAGCGCGCAGAGCTACGACGCGGTCTGGCGCCTGGGGGTGGCGCTGGAGCGCATTGGCAAGCAGGCGCAGATTCTGCCGTTGCGCGCCGTGGGCGATCAGCTTGATCTGAGCGCCCTGAATATCCCTGCAGCGCTGCGCAACGTGCCGGCTTTCGCCAGCCTGGCAGGCCAGGGCCGCTATACCCTCAAGACCCCCGCCGAAGTGGGTGCCCTGCTGGTGCTGGGCCAGACCCCGAATGTGCAGGCTGATCTGGCGATTGACGATGCGCAGCTGCTCAAGGCCATCAACCTGGCCCTGGACGCCTTGCAGGCCGAAGTCCAGAGCCTGGATGGTCAGGCCGCTGCCGCGCTGACCCAGTGGCGCCAACGGCATATCGGCGCAGGCCTCGGCGCGTTGGGCAAGAACGAAGCGCGCCTGGCGCTGGTCGGTGCCCGGCCGATGCTGCTGATCGCCCCCGACGCCACGGTCAAGGCCATGAGCCTGTTCAACTCGGCGTGGAACAAACTGGCCCGCAATCGTCAGTTGACCATTGCCGAAGCGCAACTGCCATTGAGCGAGGACGGGCGTCTGGCCCTGTCACGTCTGGGCGGCTCACCGGGTGGTTTGCAAGTGCTGGCCAAGAGTGACTGGAGCGCCACTTTCCCGTTGGGCAACGTTGCCTATGACGGCCGCCTGCCGGTCAAGGCGGTGGTCGATCTGGCCAGTTCACCGGGCGCTTCAAGTACCGCACCGGTGGCCTCGGTGTTTCTCAACGATTACCTGATCGGCGCCGCACAACTGGTCAGCGATGGCCACAAGCAACGCATCGAGGCGCGGATTCCGGCTTATGCGCTGGGCTCGCGTAACGTGCTGCGCGTGTCGTTCCAGCGCCAGCCAGTCAGCAACCGTTGCCTGGAAACCCCGCAGGCGTTTCCAGTCACGGTGCTGCCCACCAGCCATATCGTCCTGAAAGACAGCACGCCGGGCAGCGACTTCGCCGGCATGGCCGCACGCTTTGCCAAAAACAGCCAGATCCTGGTACCGCAAGCCTGGCTGGAGCAACCCGCCAGCAGCCTGCCAACCCTGATCAAGATCGCCGACGCGGCCGGCATCTCGCCACTGCGTGCGCAGCTCAAGGTGCAGGCCGACGGCAAGGCCGCGGTGGCCCCAGACCAGACGTTTCTGGCCTTCGAATTGCCCATCAAGGACAGCGATGCCGCTGTGCAGGTCGACGACCAGGGCCGCTTGCTGATCAACCACAAGCAGCAACGCCTGCTTGACCTGCAACAGCTGGACGGCATGGCCGCCCTGCAAGTGGTCACGTCCGGCGGTCAGCAGGGCCTGGTGTATCGCACCCTGGGCAGCCATGCCCCGCAGTTCGATGAGTCACTGCTGCTGACCCGCGGCAACGCCTCGATACTGGGTTCTGAAGGTGTGCTGTCGACCTTCGACACGCACGACCCCAGCGGCAGTCAGTTGATCGACGCCGACGAGCCACGCGGCCTGGAGGCCTGGCGTCAGCCGTCACTGCTGTGGCTGATCCCCGGTGCCCTGCTGTTGCTCGTCGTCATCCTGCTGGCCGGCCGCCGCGCCCGCCGTCAACGCCAGTAACGGGACCGCTCGATGACCTCGCTCTACTGGCCGTACTGGCTGGCTCATTACTACAGCTACCTGGAAGCCGCGACCCTGGTGGTCGCGGTGATCATCCTCATCTCCAGCCTCGACGACCTGATCGTCGACCTGTGGTACTGGGCGCGGCGGCTGTACCGCAAGTACACCGCCGAGCGCCGCTACCGGCCATTGACCGAGGCGCAGTTGCTGGCCCGTGACCAGCAACCCATGGCCATCATGGTCCCGGCCTGGCTGGAGTACGACGTCATCGCGCCGATGATCGAAAACATGGTCTCGACCCTGGACTACAAGCATTACGTGGTCTTCGTCGGGACTTACATCAATGACCAGCGCACCATTGATGAAGTCGAACGGATGCGCCGCCGTTACAAGCAACTGCACCGCGTCGAGGTACCGCATGCCGGGCCGACCTGCAAGGCCGACTGCCTGAACTGGGTGATCCAGGCGATCTTCCACTACGAGAAAACCCACGGCATGAGCTTTGCCGGCACCGTGCTGCATGACAGCGAAGACGTGCTGCATCCGCTGGAGCTGCGCCTGTTCAACTACCTGCTGCCGCGCAAGGACATGATCCAGTTGCCGGTGGTATCGCTGGAGCGTAACTGGTACGAGTGGGTGGCAGGCACTTACATGGACGAGTTCGCCGAATGGCACGGCAAGGATCTGGTGGTGCGCGAAAGCATGACCGACACCGTGCCTTCGGCCGGGGTCGGCACCTGTTTCTCACGGCGCGCCCTGGAAGTGCTGGCAGCGGAAAACCAGAACCAGCCGTTCAACACCGACAGCCTGACCGAGGACTACGACGTCGGTGCGCGCCTGGCCAAATACGGCATGAACGCGATTTTTGTGCGCTTCCCGGTGCAGTTCCGGGTGCTGCGCAAGTCGTGGTTTCGCAAGCCGTATGAATCGACCCTGAACATGCCGCTGTGCGTGCGCGAGTTCTTTCCCGATACCTTCCGCACCGCGTTCCGCCAGAAAGCCCGCTGGACCCTGGGCATCGGCCTGCAGGGCTGGGAGCAGATGGGCTGGAGCGGCTCGCTGGCCAACCGTTATCTGTTGTTTCGCGACCGCAAGGGTATCGTCACCTCGTTCGTCAGCATCCTGGCCTACCTCATCCTGATTCAACTGGTGGCGCTGATCGTGCTGCGCTACAGCGGCCTGTGGGATACCAGCTTTCCGACCCTGTTCGATAACAGTGACCTGTTGAGTGTCCTGTTGCTGGCCAACGGCGCGGCACTGCTGTGGCGTATGGCCCACCGTTTCTATTTCACCAGCGTGCTGTACGGCTGGCAGCACGGGCTGTTGTCGATCCCGCGCATGGTGGTAGGCAACTTCGTCAACTTCATGGCCGCCGCCCGCGCCTGGCGCATGTTCCTGATTGGCAAGCTGCTGGGGCGCAAGCTGGTCTGGGACAAGACCATGCACGACTTCCCCTCCACCGACCTGGTGGCCAGCGCGCCGCGCAAGCTGGGCAGCGTGCTGCTGTCGTGGCAGGCGATCAGTGATGAGCGGCTGCAAAGCGCATTGGATGAACAGCACAGCCGTCCCCTGCCGCTGGGCCGAATCCTGCTGAGCCGTGGCTGGCTGGATGACGAAACCCTGGCCGAGGCGATCGCCTTTCAAAATGACCTGCCACGTATCTTCGACCTGCAGGCGCAGTGTCAGGATGACCTGCTCGACCATGCGCTCGTCCTGCGCTGGCGTGCCGTGGCGCTGGGCGCAAATGAACACGGCCAGCCACGCATCGCCGTGACCAGCCCGCTGAGCGACGAAGCGCTGCAGCAAATCAGCATCGCGCTGGGCGGTGAGCCGTTGCAGTTGATTGCCCGGGAAAGCGAAATCAACGCCCAACTGCGCCGGATCGGCGCCGCCACACACGGCCAGCAACCTGCCAAAGGCACGCCGCTGCTCGGCGACTTGCTGATCGAAGCCGGGCTGATCGACCGTACGGTGTTCGACCGGGCGATGCTCAATTATCAGCCACAACAACACGGAAGAATCGGCGACTACCTGGTGGATCTGGGCGTGTTGCCGCGCGAGACCATCGAACAGGCCGTTGAACGCCAATACCGTTTTGAGCCAATGGAGTCCACGCCATGAAGCGCGCACTGCTGCCGTTAATGGCAAGCCTGGCCCTGCTGCCGGCCAGCGTCATGGCCGAAGTCCTGCCGCTGGCCTTGAGCGGCCCGGCGTATCACCTGGCCAACGAGGCTTACCTGGCCTATGACCGCAAAGATTACGACCAGGCGGTCGCCAAAGCCCGTGAAGCCCTGCGCCAGCGTCCTGATGTGAGCGAGCTGAACGATCTGGTCAAACTGGCGCTACGTGACAAGGATCGCCGCGACCACCCCGAGCGATACCCCGATGCACGGCCAAAACCCGGTTATCTGGCCGGTAATCAGTCGCTGCGCGAATACCGCAACGGCCATTACGATGCCGCCGCCAGGGCTGCACTCAAGGCCATCAGCCAAGCGCCTGAAAACCTCGACTATCGGCTGATGCTGATCGAAGCCCTGCAACGCCAGCAGAAGCTGGAGCAAGCCCACGCAGCCACCACCGAGGCCATCGCAACATTGGGGCCGCAACCGGAGCTGGTGCGCCGCCGACAGGCGATCGAAGAACAGCAGTCGGTAGTGATTGCCGCCAAAGGCTACGAGGCTCTGGCCCAGGGTGACAACGACAAGGCAGTGAGCCTGGCCCATGATGTGGTGCAGCGCTATCCGCAGAACGTCGCGTACCGGCGCTTGCTGGTCAGTGCCCTGATCGCCCATCAGCAATACGAAGCGGCCCGCGCCGCCGCCAGCGAAGCCTTGGCCCTGCAAGGCAATGACGCCACGCTACTGGCCCAGCGCGGGCAGCTGCGCCAGCGCCTGGGCGACGACGCCGGCGCGCGCCAGGACTACGCCCAGGCGCTCGCCGTAGGCAACTTGCCCGACCGTGAACGCGCGGCGCTGTATGCGGCCATGGGCCAACCCGATACAGCGCTTCGCTATCTGCAACAGGCCCGGGCCAAGGGCGAGCTACAGGCCGGCGACGAAGTGCAGATTGCCTACTTCCTCAGCCAGGCCGGCGAGCAGGATCAAGCTTTGGCGACGTTTCGCCAGGTGGACCGCAGTACCGGCCTTAAACCGGTCGACCTGCGCAACGCGGCCTATACCGCACAGCGCAGTGGCAATGACGTGCAGGCGATTGCCTACTTCGAGCGGGTGCTCGATTACCAGCGGGCCGGCACGCTGGACATGAGCGAACAGGAGGTCTTCGACACCCGTCGCTCGGTCGCCGACCTGTCACGGCAATGGAGCCTGACCAACACCAGCACTTACCGCGGCGCCAGCACCAGCAGCGGTCTGGGCGGCGCACCGGGGGCCAGCAACGACAGCCTGCAAAACAGCACCGAAGTGGCCTGGCGCCCGCTGGGCTACAACAATGCGCGGTTCTTCGAGCTGTACGGTCGGCTGACCGACACACTGTGGAGCAAGGACGACAACGACACCGGTCGCGATGCCTTGCAAGGCGCGCTGGGGATCCGCTTCAAGCCGTTGTCGGCGTACAACGTGATGCTGGCCCTGGAGCGCACCTTCCCGCTGGCCGGCTCGAATGTCGACGGCGACTGGCTGGTGCGCCTGGGCTACGGCTCAAGCATCGGCACCGACCTGCGGGTCGACAAACCCAGCTGGTGGACCTCCCAACTGTATATGGAGGCCGGGCGCTACCTGCAGAACAGGCGCAACTACTTCAACAGCGAATGGCAGATCGGCCGCAGCATTCGTCTGGACCGTATCAGCCGCCGGCTGGTGATTTTCCCGCACATCGTGGCGGCCGCCGACTACGACTCGAAGATGCGCAGCCAGGTCGATGACCTGGGCCGCCAGCGCAGCTCATCCGGCAACGCCGGCGGCGTCGGAGTCGGTGTCGGGGTGCGCTACTGGATGCGTGAAACTCGTAGCAAGGCACCACAGTCCTACATTGACCTGTCGTTGCAATATCGCGAGCGGGTCTTCGGTGACGATCGCGCCGAAGGCGTCTTCGCTCGCTTTACCTACTCGTGGTGACCATGCCCCAGCTACCGCTGCTCCGTCGTCTGTCAACCCGCGCCCGGGTGCTCACCGGCGTGCTGCTGGGCTTGATAGCACTCGGTACCGGATTGCTCTATGCCATCGACAGCGAGCGGCCCGCGCCCGACATCGCCGGCATCGTCTGGCAGCCGGACAACGCGACGGTGGGCATCCAGGGCCAGTGGCACACACTCGGCGCCAAAGAGCTGCTGGTGCAGTGGTCAGTGGTCGACGATCAGGCATTCATACCCGGCACCGGCCTGCCGGGCGTGCCGGTGATGCCCGACTGGGAACGCATCGCCCGCGAACCCTGGGCGCAGGGTGTGATTCTCGGCCTGGCCGGCTATTTCAGCGAAAACCGCTCACGGGACAACATCGAGCACCTCGCAGCGTTGTCAGAACAGCTGGCCAGGGTCCAGACACCGCTAAACGTCACCGGCTGGTATTTCCCCGCGGAAGTCGACCCCAGCTGGACCCGCGCCAAAGAGCTGCCCGCGCTACTGGCCAAACTGCCTCGCCCGCTGTGGATCAGTGTCTATGACGGTGCCAACATCGGCCCTGCCGCCACTGCCGACTGGCTGCAGAGCTGGCTGCCGGCAGATGTCGGGGTGTTCTTCCAGGACGGCGTGGGCGTCTATGCGCGCACCGCGCCGGTGGCCCGCACTTACATGGACGTGCTCAGCCAGCGGCTGGGCAAAGACCGCGTACGGCTGATCGTCGAAGCCTTCCGGCCGCAATGGGGCGGCGGCTTTCGTCCGGCAACGCTGGATGAGCTCAAACCACAAATGGCAGCGTATGCCGGCTATCCGCTGTACCTGTTCGATGGCCCACACTATGTGACGCCTGAGCTGGTCGAGGGTCTGAACCAATAAACATCTGCCGGGGTGCCGTAAGACAACAACCGGCACGGTTAAATACCTCACTCAAATGAATGCAACTAATAATTCATTTGATGCCAAATAACGCCATCTTATATCCGGGCAGCGGCCTATAAGCCGCCTTTATATTTCATCGCCCGCGGGATTCTCAACACCCATAACCGGCCCACCGTTAGATCATGCCTTTAATGGCTTATGTGCTCAACCCGTCAAATTAATTGACGTCACCTCTTCGCCTGACGGCCCCTGATGAAAGGCTGGCGCGCCCAGATCTATTATTGACGCCAGAAAACACCCCATAAGCCCATTCATTTCGTTAGTTATAAATAACAATTTGGCGCCAGAAAATTATTTCCTGTTTAGTTTAAAAAACAGTAGCACTTTGTAATTAACCAGTTATAAATTGGCATCACACACCTGTTGTGACTCAACGACCCATGAACTACTTCCGGCTCCTGAGCGTTCTCGTTCTGCAACTGGTACTGGCCTCTATTGGCTTGGCGCAGTCGAGTGTCGATCAAACGCCAGCGCTGACGCAAAAACGCACGCTCGACCAGGACGTGGGCGGTCTGGTCGTGGCGCAAACCATGACCCTGGCAGGTCGCGCGTTCTACGACAGTTTCGCCAGTGCCTGGAACGACAAGGACCCCGATGGCCGCTTTAGCGTGTCCATCAGCGAACGGCCCACGGCCCGGCTGGGCAGTCAGGTGTTTGTCGATTACGGCCACCGGCGCCTGGTGCAGATGTTTCTGCCGCCTAACCGCAGCCTTATCCCGGCGTTGGGCGCCAATGCCGCAGAGCAGGTTTATCAGGCAATTCTGGAGTATCAGGTGGCACAGTTTTTTGACGATCCCGATATCGGTCGCGACGAACTCTAAAGGTAAGGTTATGCACCGTTATGCTTTGTTGCCTATCAGCCTGGGGCTGCTCTTTATTCTGGGCGGTCGCGTGCAGGCCAGCGAACTGGTCTACACACCGGTCAACCCTTCATTCGGTGGCAATCCGTTGAACGGTTCGGTGTTGATGAACCAGGCCACGGCACAGAACAAGTTCAAAGAGTCCAGCGCGTCCACCACCCAAAGTTCGCTGGAGCAGTTCAACAGCATGTTGCAGAGCGCCATTTTAAGCCGGGTCTCTTCGGCAGTGACCTCCAGCATCGTGGGCGCCGATGGCAAACTTTCGCCCGGCGTGGTTGAAACCACCGACTTCAGTATTGCCATTACCAACTTGCAAGGCGGGCTGCTACAGATTGTCACAACCGACAAAAGAACCGGCCAGACCACCCAGTTTCAAGTGAACCAACCGTAATACCGCCGTACTTGCTGTTCCTGCATTCACCGACCTCAAGAACCTGATCCTATTAATAAGGAAGACGTCCATGCGCACTCAAAAATCCCTGCTTTCACTCGCGGTTCTGGTTGCCCTGTCCGGTTCTGCACTGGCTGACAACAGCACCGTCAACGCCATCCAGAACGGCTCAAGTAACGCCATTACTTCGACTCAGATCGGTGCCAACCAGTCCTCGGTCTATGCCGAGCAGAACGGCAGGCGCAACACCGCCGGTATCGAGCAGACCGCCACCAGCAGCAGCGTGAGCGCGGTGCAGGCCGGCAGCAACAACACCGCGACAGCCCAGCAAAACGGCAACAGCAACCAGACCGGCATCAAACAGGTTGGTAATGGCGGTCAGACAGCCGCTGTGAAACAGGGCAGCGCGAACAACACCGCCAGCGTCGAGCAGACCTGGAACACCAACAGCACCGTGCAGATCGACCAGGGCCATACCTACGGCGGCAACAACAACCAGGCGTACGCCACCCAGAACGGTAACAACGGCACCACCAGCAACACCATTCAATGGGCCGGCTCAAACAACCTGGCGTCGAGCAACCAGCAAGTCAACAACGCTGCGCAGTCCACCATTAGCCAGCGCGATGGCAATAACAACAAGGGCTGGGTGACCCAGGTCGGCAACAACGTGGCCACCGCCACCATTGCCCAGTCACGCGGCGACAGCAACGAAGGTTCGATCAACCAGCAGTACGCGATTTACAACAACGCGGCCGGCATCGACCAAAGCTATGGCAGTGCCAACAAAGCGGCCATCGGCCAGAACGGCGGCTGGAACAACACCGCCACCGTGACCCAGGCCAACGGCAACCAGAACCAGGGTTATGTCACCCAGACCGCCGTGGCTGAGAGCAGCGCCGCCGTCAAGCAGACCCAGGGCAGCAACAACACCGCCAACGTCAACCAGTCCTACGGCTGGAAACTGGTCGCCAACGTCGAGCAGAAAGGCAACAACAACCAGGCCAACACCGTGCAGACCGGCGCTTACAACGAAGCCCGCCTGCTGCAGGACGGCTACAACAACGTGGCCAACGTCAACCAGAGCGGCATCGGCCTGGTCGGTCAGAGCAACGTCGTGGCGCTGACCCAGGCCAACAGCAACAACGTGGCCAACGTTACCCAGACCGGCGGCGCCGGCAACACCGCCACTATCACCCAGCGTTAATGGCTGTAGCCCCGCCGCTCACCCGGCGGGGCGTTCTGGAGAGTCACGGACATGTACATCCGCGCGTTATCATTAATTGTGTGTGCAGCAATGCTGGTCAGCGGTTGTGCTACGTCCCGTCCAGCGGCGACCTTCAACCCCGCATCGCTGGCTCCCCCTACCCAAATTTCCCGCGATCTGGCCAACCTGCCAGCCCCGGCCGGCCCGATTTCCGTGGCAGTCTATGGCTTGCGCGACCAGACCGGCCAATACAAGCCTTCACCAGACAGCTCGTTTTCCACGGCCGTCACCCAAGGCGCCGCGTCACTGCTGGTGACCGCCCTGCGTGACTCGAAGTGGTTCAAGCCGATGGAGCGTGAAAACCTGCAGGACCTGCTCACCGAGCGCAAGATCATCCGCGCGCTGGAGCAACCTCAGGACCAGGCCCAGGTACAGTTGCCCCCCCTGCGGCCCGCCAACCTGATCGTTGAAGGCGCCATCGTCGGCTACGAAAGCAACGTGCGCACCGGCGGTCTGGGCGTGCGTTACCTGGGCATCGGCCCTTCAGAGCTGTATCGCCAGGATCAGGTCACCGTCAACCTGCGGGCCGTGGACATCCGCACGGGCGAGATTATCCAGAGCATCACCACGACCAAAACGATCTTTTCCATCCAGGTCGATTTCGGCGTTTTCAAATATGTCTCGCTCAAGCACCTGCTGGAAGTCGAGACCGGTATCAGCCGCAACGAACCGGTCCAGCAGTGTGTGCGTGAAGCCATCGAGACCGCGCTGGTGCACATGGTTGCCCAAGGTGTGCGTGACGGCAGCTGGCGTCTGAAAAACCCTGACGACATCAACCAGCCGCTGCTGCAGGCCTATTTGAAGAATTACGACGAACAGACGCTGGCCATGCCTCTTACCGGGTCCGACAAATAATCCTCTACGGAGCAGATCATGGCATTTCATCTCAACCTGCGCGGCTACCTGGCCGCCGTCCTGCTGATCAGCAGCGGCCTCTGCCAGGCCGCGGATCTGCAAGCTGAAGCCCGCTACGCCGGCATCGTCAACGGTAAAGTGGCAAACATCGAACAGATCGGTTCCTGGAACCAGACCCGGGTCGAGCAAAGCGGTGCCAGCCAGCAACTGACCCAGCGTCAGGACGGCAATCGCAACCAGGCGCAGATCAGCCAGAGCGGCGCGAACAACCAGGCTTACCTGCAGCAGACCGGCAACGCCAACGACATCGTGCTCAGCCAGGCCGGCAGCTACAACCAGGCCAGCCTGCAACAAAACGGTCTGAACAACAGCGCCAACGTCCAACAGAGCGGCGCCTACAATCAGGCGCAGGTCAGCCAGTACGGCAATGGCAACCAGGCCAGCGTGCAACAGAGCGGCTTCGGCGGTACGGCCTCAGTCACCCAGTACGGCAACAATTCCACCGCCAGCATCAAACAATGGTGACCCCGATGATCGACATCTCCCAACTGGTGGTATCGATCGACACCCAGCGCAACGGCGAGGCGGTGCTGATAAGCCCGCTGCTGCAAAGCCCTGCGCCGCTGACCCTGCAATACCGCCTGAGCGTTCGCCAGACCAGCAGCAACGGCACCTCAAGCATCAGCCAGAGCGGCGACCTGCACAGCGGCGTGGCCTCTTCAGTCGTGCAAATCAGCCTGCCTTCAGGCGCGACATGCCAGATCCATCTGCAAGTTCTGCAGGACAATCAGGTGCTCAAACAACTCGAACGCGATTGCGAATAACCCATATCCGGCTGCGAATCAGTATGCTTGTCGCCAACATCACTGATCGACAGAGGGACCTATGTCGCTGCCACGCTCGCTGCTGCTTCTCACCGCCTTGATCCTGCCTGCACTGCCTGTCCAGGCCAAAGAACCGCAATACAGCGTCACCTATGACCGCTGCATGGACACCTCCGGCGGCGTTACGGTGGAAATGCTCGACTGCAACGCAGCCGAGCTCAAACGCCACGACGCCCGCCTCAACGCCCAGT
The DNA here is from genome assembly GCF_000829415.1 of Pseudomonas sp. StFLB209. NCBI lineage: Bacteria > Pseudomonadati > Pseudomonadota > Gammaproteobacteria > Pseudomonadales > Pseudomonadaceae > Pseudomonas > Pseudomonas sp. StFLB209. The sequence continues at coordinate 6,003,724 of NZ_AP014637.1, forward strand.
ACAAAGCCGCCCTGGCTGCCCACGGCGAAACCCAGCAAGCGCTGCTGCGCGAGGCCCAGCGCCAGTGGATCAAGTACCGCGATGCCAACTGCAGCTTCTATGCCCAGCTCACCGGCGGCACCATGGACCGCCTCAACAGCAGCAGTTGCGTACTCGAAGCCACCGCGCGGCGGGCTGATGAGCTGGAAGGACTGGCGGGTATGTGAGCGTCATGAACCTGCTCGACCACTACCTGCCCGGCTACCAGTTTCAGGAAATACGCCAGACGAGTGCCACGCCCGAGCAACCGGCCTACGCCGACAGAGCGACGATGGCCTGGAAACCATGGCTGACGGTGCAGTATTCAACAGGATGAAACACATGGCCCAGACCTTTACCGGCGGCTGCCTGTGTGGTGCGATCCGCTTCGAAGCCCACGGCGCCGCTGGCAACCCGCACAACTGCTCATGCCGGTTCTGCCAGCGCCACACCGGCAGCCTGAGCGCACCCTGGGTGGAATACCCCAGCGACCAGATACGCTGGACCGGCCCCGGCGGTGCACCGGCCACCTGGCGTTCCAGCGACTATTCGAGCCGGGCCTTCTGCGCCACCTGCGGCAGCTCACTCGGTGCGATAGACGATGCGCCGACAGTCGCCCTGCTGATCGGCTGCTTCGACGACCCACGTAACCTGGACTTCAAGCCGGAGTATCACTCGTTTGAAGACCGGCTTGTTTGAGCGTACGTACGAATAGCCAAAGGCTTACACGCGCCAGAGAACAATTGCCATTTGCGCACCCCGGCGACAAGCCTATATTCAGATCCAACCACTGGTGAACAGGATGCTCACCAGGATCAGGGACGATCGACCGTGAAGGGATACTGCCGACAGGGAGTTGGAATGGTCTGGGACAAAAAACCCGCTTCGGCGGGTTTTGTTTTTTCTGCGGTATTGCAACGGCTCGTTATACCTCAAAATCCTTATGTACCTTTTTCAGTACGTCTAACGAAAAGGGCAGATTTGCATTCCCAAAGGGTGTTGCTTAAAATCGACCACGACTACGCAGACAGCAGAAAATTTGTCGGCGGAGCTGCGAAGACCTGGCTAGCCAAGGTCATATGAAGGGAAATCCTGGGCGTATGGGTTGTTCTGCTTAAATGCAGGAGACTCGCCTTCGAAGCCGTCCTTCCTCGTAGTCACCTGATTTTCCGGATCTTGGCCTCAGTCGCGTGATACGCAGTGACTGGGGCCAAGTACCTTCTGACCCCATCCTCGCACACCTTCACAACAGCCAGAGCGTAGTAGCTACCTCGGCCTATACTGACCTTTCTGCCCGTATTGAAGAGAATGCCTTGTGCATGCTTTGGCTTATTCAGGCCCACCTGGCTATAGGCACAGTACGCGTTGACCAGGATCTGCAAAGCCTCCTCCGACGTACAGTGATCTTTGGTTTCGCGAGCGTCCAAGGGGTGAGCAATAGCCTGGAGGTCCATGAGAATTCCCCTTTGATTTGGCTCAGGCCAACCCTTTTCCCGGCAAATCCGCTTGATCCGGTCAAACTGTTTGGGGGTCAACAGATAGGTGAATTCGGGGGCATGCTGTACCTGATTCAGGTCGACTCCGGCCTCACGCATATTGATGACTGCATTCATCAGCTCACGAAAGGCATCTGCCAGGCTGTCGTCTCCCAGCTGCACGGCAGTTTTCTTCATCGTCGTATTTCCTTGGCGCTCAACGATCAAATCGTCCACAAAATGCCTTCATTCCCTTTGACCCATTCCAAAGCGGCAAGCTTTTCAACGTGGCACGGCCGCCAATGGTAGCCTCCAGGTACAAATAGCCAAAGGCTTACACGCGCCAGAGAACAATTGCCATTTGCCCGCCCCCGGCGACAGGCCTATATTTACATCCAACCACTGGTGAACAGGATGCTCACCAGGATCAAGGACGATCGACCGTGAAGGGATACTGCCGACAGGGAGTTGGAATGGTCTGGGACAAAAAACCCGCTGCGGCGGGTTTTGTTTTTTCTGCGCTTTCAGTTTTTCAAGCGTTCAGCCGCCTTGGTATAAACCTGGCTACGTTCACGCTTGTCTACTGCCACCACGAACACGACCACTTCATGGTCAATAACCTGGTAGACCAAGCGATATCCGCTGCTGCGTAATTTAATCTTGTAGCAGTCTGCAAACCCCTGCAGTCGGTTGGCGTCAACACGTGGATTGACCAGCACTGCAGCGAGCTTCTTTTTGAGTTGCTGGCGAATGGTATCGCCAAGCTTGTGCCACTCCTTCAACGCCCTCGCATCAAACTCAAGACTAAAGGTCATCCAGTGAAACCTTTACTCGCTGAGGTTCAGCAAGCCGCTCACGCAGTGTTGTCAGTAGCGCTTCATCCTCTTCGGTAACCAAAACCGGCCTGAAAGGTAACTGCCCCCGTTCTGCCACATATTGCAGCGCCTGACGCATCAGTTCGGAGGGGGTAACGCCAAGCCTCTCCAGCTCCCGGTAAGCCCGCAGTTTCAGATCATCGTCGATACGGATGTTGATGGACGCCATGACCAACCCTCGATGTAATGACATTTGTGCATACACTGAACCAGATTTCTGTTTCAAGCAAGCCCCTTTGGCGATGTACGGACCTGTCCAGTCATGGTGCACAGATCCTTTCAGCAATAGCCAAAGGCTTACACGCAGCAGAGAACAATTGCCATTTGCTGCCCCCGGCGACAGGCCTATATTTACATCCAACCACTGGTGAACAGGATGCTCACCAGGATCAAGGACGATCGACCGTGAAGGGATACTGCCGACAGGGAGTTGGAATGGTCTGGGACAAAAAACCCGCTGCGGCGGGTTTTTTATTGTCTGCTGAAAAGACCTAGCGTTTACCGACCTGGCCCTTGAACCAGGCATACAACCCGGCTGCGCTCTGCCGATAGCCTTCGGCAGTCAGATGGACCAGGTCCGGGCGGGCCAGGTCGCGGGCTTGCCAGCGCTCGATGGCGCAGTTGCCGCCCATGAACGCCTGCCAGTCCCAGAACAACGCATTGACCTGAGCGGCGACCCGGCGCTGGATCTGGATCACCGGGCGCAGGTTGTTGGCCTGTTTGCTTTCGCAACGCGCCGCACGCTTGTTACGCACCGAGTCCGGGGCGCTGACCACCAGCAGCACCGTGCCGGGCAAGGCCTTGCGGAGCATCTGCAGCCGCTCGCGCAGGCGCTGCTCGTAGAGCGCCGGCTCCAGGCTGTCGTCGTAGGCTTCGTTGGTGCCATAGGCGAGGATCAGCAAGTCCGGGCGCAGTTGTTTGAGGGTGTCGAGCCAGCCGGCCTGCCACTTGTCGACCACATCGAAGGTCGCACCATTGATGCCCAGCGCCGAATACAGCACGCCATTGTTGCGCTGCGACTGCAACAGCCAGCCGCCCACCGCCAGACCATTGCTGCTGGCAAAGTTCAGCTCGACAGGCAGGCGCACATTGCTGATCGGCTGGCTGAAACGCCACTGGCCTTGAGTGACCGGCAATGCCCGGGCCTGGGTCGCGGTGTCTTTAGCCTGCAAAATGGTGCCGCGACTGGTCTGGTAGAGGGTCGACAGCGTATAGCGCTGTTCGCTCGGCTCACGGCTTTGCAGGGTCACGCCGGGACGGCTGGCGATCGGCAGCGACAGGTAGCCGCCCAGCGGAAATTGTGTGCTTTGCTGATTGCGCGCCGACACCAGGTCCCACTGACGTTTGCCGGTGTTGATGATCACCTGCTCGTAACGGGTGCCCGGGACCGGCGTGGCGGCGATAAAACCGATCCCGCCGTCGCCGTAGTCTTGCTGGAACAGCCGGCGCAGCTCGCCGCTGAACAAGTCGGCGGCCGTGTGTGAGTCGCCCAACTGGACGATATTGACCGGCTGACGCTGGGCGTTCTTGAGCTTGAGCGCCAGTTGGCTCAGGTTCGGGTCGACCCGGTTGGCCGGCAGCAAGGGTGTCCAGGCTTTGGTCACGATGCGCGTGGGCGGGCGCGGCGCTTCAGGCTGAACCGCAGCCGCACTCAGGGACAGGCCCGTCAGCAGCAGACAAAGGGCACGTCTAAAAACGACCTGCGTTGCCATCGCAGCGTTTTTAGAAGCACCCCAAAGGGCATGTTTGATCAACTCAACGCTCCGATAAACCAGGTTGGTGGACATCAATCAGGGTGAGCACCTTATTGGCGATCAGCCGCTGGCCCAATGGCGTGAAATGGATACCGTCGTCCCCACGAATCTTGCTCTTCTTGCCCGTCTCGTCGGTCATGTAGAACGAAAAATCATCGGCGCCGTAACCGAATACATCGTTGGCCGACAGGTAGAACTGCTGGTACTGCTGCGCCTCACTGCGATACACCTCGCGCAGATACTGCATGGCCGTGGACAGTCTGGGGGTGTTCATGTTCGGCGGGCCGACCCAGATGACCCGGGCATTGTATTGCCGGGCCTGTTCGAGAATCGATTGCACACGCTGACGATATAGCGCTTCCCAGGCTTCGCTCTTGAAACGCAGGAATGGCTTGCCACGACTTTCGGGCATGTCCCAGGGATCGTTGGGGCCGAGAAACACCACCAGCAGACGAATGTTGCGGTGCGCCTCCAGGGTTTCATGCACGGTCTGCGGCCAGTTGAAGAAGCCTGGATACGCAAGCCCGGTGCTCTGTTTGCTCAGGTTGATGCTCTTGATGTTGAAGCGCTTGAGCAAGGTATTGGCCAGATGCGGCGCCACGCCTTGCATCAGCGAGTCGCCGACAAAGAACACCTCGTCGCCGGGCTCAAGGATGACCTGCCGGGTATTGATTGAACGGGCAGGCACCGGCGCGACGGTCGATACTGCGGGCGCCGCAACAGGCGTCTGGGGTGCAGCAGGCGGCGGCAGTACAGGAACCTCGACCGGCGCAATATACACCGGTGCCTCGGCAGCACCGGCCATGACCGTCACCGCTGCCACCGTGGCGGGCAGTTGCACCACCGGCTCCGGCGGCACGCCGTCTGTACGCTTGCCAAGCTCGGCGACAAACGCATCGCGCCCCTGGCCCATGGCCCGCGTGATGTCCGCCCCCAGGCGCCACGCCGGGTTATCGCCCAGCCCGGGCAGTTCGCAACTGCGGTGGTACTTCTGCTGACAGTACAGACGCATCGAGTCCTGATTCAGCCAGCAGAGAATGATCATGGTCGTCAGCAGCATCAGCAGGGTCTTCAACGCAACCCGCAGACTGCTCCCAACAGTGGTGGACTCAGAAACTGGCATAAATGAAACCCGGCACGCCCGCAGGCGAGGCAAAGATGACCACGGAAATGAACAGCCCCAGCACCACCGGATACACCACCGCCGGCATCCGCTCGCCCGCCGCCAGCAGCTCACGCACGACACTCACCCAGGCCGGATACAACACCAGCACCGCCAGGCACGCCAACACCTTGAGCCCCGCATCACTGCTAAGGCCGTGCAATGACAGACCGGCCAGACCGTTGAGCAGTTCGCTGGCGTCTTCCAGCGTCGCACTGCGAAAGAAGATCCACGCCAACGCCACGTAATGGAAGGTCAGCAAACGTGCCAACAGACGTCCGCCCGGCCAACTGGCCTGCTCAGGCACCCAGTGCGACCACAATTTATAGATCGCCAGACCAATACCGTGCAGCGCGCCCCAGACGATGAAGTTGACGCTGGCGCCGTGCCAAAGACCGGAGATCAGCATGGCGATCATCATGTACAACATACCCAGCCACAGGCCATGCCGGTTGCCGCCCAGCGGGATATAGATGTAGTCGCGGATAAAGCGCGACAGGCTGATGTGCCAGCGGCCCCAGAACTCCTTGAGGTTATGCGCCAGGTACGGGTCGTTGAAGTTGTCCGGCAAGCGAAAGCCCAGCAACAGCGCGATGCCGGTCACCAGGTTGGTGTAGCCGCTGAAGTTGAAGTAGATCTGCAGCGAGTAACCGTAGACCGCCAGCAGGATCTGCTCCGGCGAACCCGCCGAGGGGGTGTCGAAAATCGGGTCGACCCACTCGTTGGCCAGCCAGGAGCTGAGCAAAAACAGCTTGACCGCCGCCAGACCGATCAAACCCAGCGCGCGCTGCGGCTCAAGCACCTGACGCAGGCCGTCGGGACGAATCTGTGGCAGAAAATGCAAGGCTCGGTTCACCGGGCCGGCAATCAGGCTCGGAAAGAACGCCAGGTACAGGGCCAGATCCGGCAGCCCCGCCGGCTTGAGCTCGCCCCGGTTGATCGACACCAGATAACTGACCGAATGGAACACATAGAACGACAGCCCTACCGGCAGCAGCACCTGAAACACCGGCAACGCCAGGTTCAGACCCAATGACTGCCCGGCCGCCTGCACGGTCGTGGCCAGCAAGTCCTGATACTTGAAGCAGTAGAAACAGCCAAACACCACCGTGAGTATCAGCAGCCGTATGAACCAGCGCCCGGGCCATCGCGCGCTCAGATGCCCCAGGCCATATACCACCGCGGTGTAGCCCAGCAGCACATAGAGAAAGCTCAGGCCAAACGAGGCGAGGATGCCGTAACTGGCCGCCAGCAACAGCAGGTTCTGCAAGCGCGTGCTGGCGCACAGGCCCCAGTAGAGGATGAAAAAAGGCAGGAAACAGAGACCGAATTCGATCGAGAAATAGCTCATGCGCGTAGTCCGTTACGTCCGATTTCAGCGGGCTGGGCGAAGCGGCGCGATTATGTCAGAGCGTAGGGATCTGTAACAGGATGTATGAAGAACGCAGCCTGAAAGATAGAGCGCAGTTGAAGCTGGAGCGCTAACTCATAGGTTGTACAGCCGCTTGAAATGTCGGTTCTTGTACAGGGGGGGGGTAGCTCATATTGGCAAGATAAGAACACGTCTTGAGAGAAGCGATCACCGGCATGTTCACCGGATTTAGATTTATAGCTATCTAGATAGATAGCAATATATCTAGTTAGCTATAAATATAGGTAGCAGGCCTACAGCCCCCGTTATCAGGGCTTCAACGGCACATAAGCCGTCTGCAAGTCCCGTTCGGGTATCTCCCAAAGCACCAGTTTCGGTGGGGTCTGGGTAAAGGCCGGGCTGCTGAAGTAGGCATTGGCCGCGCCGGAAAATTCGCCGCCGTCTTTGGCAAAGTTGCCAATCGGCGCCCCCAGCGCCCGTTGCAGAAAGCCCACGAATCCGGAGTTGCGCGAGAACGAGGTGCCGATCAGCGCAATGTTGGGCAGTTCAGCATCACCGAACAAATCATCGAGGTTGTCAGCGTCACCCTGGGCCGCTTTCGCCTGTTCACTGATGGTGGTTTCGGCCACGCTTTGCGGCGTGGGCTGTAGCGACAGCGGCAACCAGTCGAGACCGGCCAGGCGGACCAGATCACCGGGGCGCGGCGCGGCAGGTGCTACGCGAGTGTCGAAGTCACGCTGCGGGCTGGCCCTGAAGCCCGACTCTTTTATCTGCCGCGCCAACGCCAGGGCGGCAGCGTTGGCACCGGTTTCGCTCCAGTGGGTGTCGGTGCGCAGAAACGCTGCCTCACCCAACGGCTGCAAACTCGAGGTCAGGTCCAGGGTGGTGACGCCTGCGCTCTGTAACTGGCGGGTCCAATCGCTGATCCGTGACTGTAATTGCTCAGGGCGATACAGCCCGCACAACTGGCTTGAGGCGATGCGGCTCTTGTCCGGGACCACCGCCACCCATAGGTCGATACCCTGCCCCTTCAGCCGCTGCTTGAGTTCGATCACCGCCTGGGCTTTGCGCTGGGCGTTGGCCTGGGCATTGCGCTGGATGCGTCGTTCATCGGTCAGGAACAGCCAGCCAGGGCAGCCTTGGCGGACCCGCGGGCCACTGTCTTGCAACAACAGCCAACTGGCGCCGCGTTCCAGATTGGCCGCTTGCTCAGCCAACAACGTGGCAGACAACTGCTTGGCCAGGGCATGGGTCACCTCACCGTGCAGCAGCGCCTCGCGGTCGACGTTGGCCGGCAACCATTGCAGCTTGCCGCTGGCGATCAGTACTCCACAACTCAGCAGGCCGATGCCCAGAAATGCCGCCAGGGTCACTCCGGCCAAAGGGCTGCTGCGCAAGGCCAGTTCAGTGGGCGCGAGCGGTGCATTGGATGGCTGGCTCATGAACAGGCCCTCAAAACTGGAAGTACAGGAACGGCACGGTTTCACGGCTGGCGATCAACGCGAACGACAGCAGGAAACCCGCCACCGGCCACACCGCCGCGCCGGTGACAAACCAGCGCGCCTGGGCCCAGCGTTGTTCGGTGCGGCGTTGCAGCAACGGTGCCACGATGCACAACAGCCCCAGCACGGCCGCCATGCCATGCGCCGGACGCAGGGTCACAGCCATGGCATCCCCCAGGCCAATGCCGTGCAGGCCAAACTGGCCGGCGTACATGCTCAAGGCCGTATGGAAGTCCGGCGAGCGAAACAGCGTCCAGGCCAGGCATACAAACAACAAGGTCAGCACATGGGCCAACGGTCTGGGGATCGCCGGCAGGCTCGAATGCGCCCAGGCCCGATCGACACACAGCGCGATACCATGCGCCGCCCCCCACAGCAGGTAATTCCAACTGTCACCGCCATGCCACAGGCCGGCGATGACCATGGTCAGGAACAGGTTGCGGTAGGTGTTCCAGACCCCATGGCGATTGCCGCCCAGGCCGATGTACAGGTAATCGCGCAGCCAGCTCGACAACGACAGATGCCAGCGCCGCCAGAAATCCTGGATGCTGCGCGCCAGGTACGGCCGGTTGAAGTTCTCCGGAAAGTGAAAGCCCAGCATCAGGCCCAGGCCGATCGCCATCGCGCTGTAGCCGGCAAAGTCGAAGAACAGTTGCAGCGAATAGGCCAGGCAACCGATCCAGGCATCGACCAGGCTCGGCTGCGGCAGATGAAAAGCGACATCCACCAGCGGCGACAAGGTGTCGGCCACCAGTACCTTCATGCTCATGCCGATCATGAAACGCCGCGCCCCCAGGGAAAAAAGCGTCCAGTTGAACTGACGCTGGTTCAGCTCACGGCGCACCCAGTCATAACGGATGATGGGGCCGGCAATCGAATGGCCGAACATCGAGATGTAGGTGGCGTAGTTGATGAAGCTGCGCTCCACCGGCACCGTGTGACGATGCACATCCACAAGGTAGGAGATCGCCTGCAGGACGATGAACGACAGCCCCGCCGGCAAGGCCACGCGCTGCCATTCGAACGGCATCGCACCGTAAGCGCTCATCAGCTCATTGGCAGTCAGGGCCAGGATGTTGGCGTACTTGTACCAGCACAGCACGGCAGTGTTGAGCACGATCAACCCCACCAGCCAGCGCATGCGCCGGCTCGACCCCTCACGGGCGCGGTCCACGACCAGCCCGCCGCCCCAGGCGATCACCGTCAGGACCATGTGCAGCGCCAGAAACAACGGGCTCAACCAACCGTAGAACAGCCAGCTGCCGATCAGCAGAATCGTGTTGCGCCAGGCCGGCCGCCCCAGCGCGTAGACCAGCATGAACGCCGGCAGGAACAGCAGGAGAAACTCCAGAGAGGCGAAGACCATGACGACAACTGCCTGATTCGATCAGTGGGACAACGTATCCGTAGCCGCCAACAGGCGCGGGCCATTGGTCGATGGCAACAGCAGCACGCTGTAGCGCTCACCCGCCTTCAGCTCACCCAGATCCAGAGGCGCGCCGACATTGGCCTGGCCACAGACCAGTTGCACCGACAACTTGACCGGGTTGATCGAGCGACGCTGCAAGGTGCCATCCGGCACCGCCTTGAACAAATCGGCCGTACGCCCGGCCGGACGCAGGCTTGCCTCGGCGCAACTGGCGTCGAGGCTGAAGAACGCCAGCGAAGCCTTCAGCGCATTGAAGTCATCCGGTGCTTCGCGCACCGCGACCTGACGCAGGCTGCCATCGGCCTTGGCCAGGGCCACCACCGTGGCGAACTCGCCGGGTTCGACCGCCTGCGCCATGGCCAGCCGTTGCGCACCACTGATCAGCGTGCCTTCAACCGCCCCTTTGGCCTGTACCGGAAAAAAGGCCGACGGCTGCTCCGCCTCCAGGCGCAGCGGTTTCTGTCCTTCACGGGCCACGACCTCCAGCGGCGCGGCGCTGGCATTGACGAAGCGGATGAACGCTGAGTCTTCAGCCGGGCCGCTGGGGTACAGGGCAATCTCGGCCGCCTGCGCGACGCCACCCAGCATCGGCCAGAGCAGCAGCGCTGCCAGTGGCCGGATCATGGCCGCAGTTCCTTGACCGCAGGCGCCTGCACCAACGCCTTGCCGATGTTATCGCTCCAGGTCTTGTAGCCAGGACCGGTCAAGTGCTGGCCATCCACCGTGGCCCACTGGCCCGGTTTGGAGAACTGCAGCGAATCGATGTAGCTGCAAGGGGCAACGTTGCTGGCCAGAAACTTCGAAGTCATCTCGACCCGGGCGAAGGTCTTGCCGTACTTGCCGCCCTCGGTGCCCCAGTTCGGGCCGACCCAGACGCAGCGTGTGCCGCTGGCCGCCAGCGCCTTGGTGAACGTGGTGGTCTGCTGCCACAGCCAGGCTTTAGGGAACGCCGGTTTGGTGTAGCTGGCCATGGTGTCGCCCATCACCACCAGCACCAGATCCGGTTTGTCGGCGGCCAGCAACTGGCTGATTGGTACGGTCGCCGCTTTGCTGCCCAACACCACGGTCTTTTCGCTGCCACGGCGCTCGGCACCGCCACAGGTGCCTGGTGTGGCCTGCAGCCAGTCACCGGCGTTGGCGCCGCAGATGCCCAGGGTGTGGACCTTGGCGCCCTGCTGGACCAGGCTGTCGTGCAGGCTGCCGATCAGGTAATCGGGGGTCGCCAGGTGGCTGTCGCCAATCATCAGGATCGTCAGGCCCGCCAGGACCGATGCTGTTGCCATTGCGTACTACTCCTGCTGCTAATTCGAATAAGGGGAACGGTAAGGGCTGACCGGCAAGGCCATCGGCCCGCTGAAGTCTTCGAACATGTAGCGCAGGTACAAACCGCCGCTCCATTGTCGGTAATCACGGGCGTTATCCAGACCGAACTGGCCACCCAGGAAGAAGTTGTCGCCCATCTGGTACTCGGCCGCTGCGGCCAGGTTGTAACCCACCCCGGTCTTGCTCTGCCCGGCGTACTGGGTTGACACGCCAAGCCCGGCGCCGGCCAGGTTTTGCGCCGTCGCTTCAAGACTCGCCTGCAAGGCCTTGTCGTTGGGATAGAAGTCCGCGCCATCCTGCTGGATATGCTGTACACCCAGTGCACCACGCAACGAGTAGCTCAGCCGGCCGGAACGCTGCGACCAACCAATCGGCGCACTGAGGGCATAGAAGCCCTGCGGGCTGAAATAACCACCGTGGCCATAGGTATAGAAGTTCTGGTTCTGGTCAAAACCGATGGCGGTCAGGTTGACCCCGACCGTGAACTGCTTGCTATCGTCGTTGAAGATGTACCAGTAAGCGCCGGCACTGCCCTCGCGGCGTTGGTTGTCAGCGACGTTATGCCCCACCAGTTCATGCACGGCGGCCACACCATAGGTGCCGAAATGGCCATTGTCGTAGCTCAGTTGTACACGCCCGCCATTAGCGGTGACACCGCCCCACTCGACGCCGGTACGCCGGTCCTGAACGCCGGCAAAGGAGGCCAGGCTGTCGGTGACCGGACGCCGCGACAGATTGATGCTGTAACGCCAGTCACCGCCCTCGACAAACGGCCGCTCCAGGCTGATGCCTCCGACCACGGTGCTGTACAAAAAGCCTATCGGGCTGGTGCCCAGATCGCTCTTGAGGCCCAGCGAAGGACTTTCATAGGCCACGGCCAGCCCCACGCCGCTGTCTTTCTGGCGACCGATCCCGGCCGCCGAAGCACCGCGCAAATCCACGTCCGCGCCCAGTGCTTCCTGAGCGGCTGCGGTCTGTACGGCGGTCAGACCGCTGAGGTTCTGCAAGGGTGACAGGGTCGGCCCGCTGCCAAAACGAAATGCGGCCGTGTCGTCAACCGAACCGGCATTGAGTGACACTGGGGTCACACGCAGCGCCAGCCGGTCATCGCCAAGCGGCATCCGAATTTCCAGGGGAGCCTGGACTTCGGACATCTTGCCCAGCCCGGACTCGCTGTTGTTGCTGCGATAGCTGACGCCTTGAGTCACGCTGGGGCTGCGCTCCTGGCGAATCTGCTCCAGGCTCTGACGCGCTTGCTGCCAAGGGTCAACCGGCACGGGCGCCGCCTTGCGCACGGTTGCCGGTTCACGCGGGGGCGGGGCCGACGCCTGGGCTACAGCGGCATAACCGGCGGCATAGCCCGCCGCGTAGCTATCGGGTGTAGCGTAGCGGGCTGGCGCTTGTGCGGCGGCAAACTGCGGCACCGGTACGGCAACCGGGGCCACTGGCTCAACTGCCGCGGCCTGAACTTCGGCCGGTTCCGGAATCTGATTCAGGTTGCCCTGCTGGGCCAGCCGCGACTGACCGCGCTGGCCAGGCTGACCGACAAAGGGATTGCTGGCGGTCGCCTTGGCAAACGGATTAACTCCCGGTTGGTGCAGCGGCTCCTGCAAGGCCAGGGCGCGGCTGTACAACTCAGCGGCACGTGAGGTCTTGCCCTGGGCGCGCAGCAGCCCGGCGGCGGTCAACAGGATCTGCGGATCGTTGCCCGCCAGGTCCACAGCTTCATCGACGGCCTTCTCGGCCTTGCGCGACTCGCCCAACTGGTTCCAGGCCTGAGCAATGCCGATCTGCAAGCTGGCATCACGCGGGTACTTGGCCAGCAACGGCTGATACAGTGCAACCGCCTTGTGCGGATCGTTGTTGGCCAGGTACATACGCGCCAGGGCAGCACCGGCCAGCGGGTCATTCGGGCGTTGCTCCAGGGCCGGCGCCAGGGTGTCGTAAGCGGCGACCAGATTGCCCTGGTCACGCAACAGATCGGCCTGACGGACCCGGTACAGGAACAGCAGATCGTCATAGCTGCGCCGCTGCGCAGGCGTCAGGTTGCGGTTCTGCAACTCGTTGAGGATCTGGTTGACCTGCACATCATCGCCACTTTTGAGCAACGCACCGGCATAGGCCAGACGCAGCTCCGGGGTTGGTGAGGGGCTGCGTTCCTGAGCCTGACGCAACAGTTGCAAGGCTCGCTCGGGCTGCCCGGCTTCGATCCAGGCATTGGCCAAAGCACTGAGTTGCTCGTCACGGGCACTGGTTTCGGCGCGGCTGAGCAGGTCCACAGCAGCCTGGCGGTTGCCCTTGCGCACCTGTTCGCCGGCCTGGGTAATCAGGCTCTGCACGCGCAAGTCACTGGCCAGGCTCTGCATCGCAGGGGTGCGCTGCGCCGCCGGGATCCGCTCCAGATGACGCTGCGCCGCCGGAAAGTCGCTCATCCGCGCCGCCACCAGTGCCGCCACGTACAACGCTTCAGGATTGGCCGAATCGTTTTTGAGCAGGTCATCGATGACCTGACGGGCTTTGTCCGGCGCATTGTCGAGCAGGTACAGGCGCGCCAGGTCGTTGCGCAGCCAGGCATTCTTCGGCTCGTTGCGCACCGCATCCTGCTGGGCAGCCAGCGCCGAGCGAAGGTCGCCACGCAGTTCGGCGTTGCGCGCCTGGCCAGCGGCCAGGGCCGCGCGTAGCGGCCGTAGATCGCCCAGGCGCTGTTGCTGGGCGGCGCTCAGGCCGTCGATCAGACGCTGGGCCTCTGCGGTCTGGCCACTTTGGGTCAGCACCGTGAGCATGCCCATCAAAGCGTCGGGATTGGCCGCATCCAGCGCCAGCGCCTGGCGATAGCTGGCCTGGGCGTCATCGAACCGCCCCTGCTCAGCCTGCAGGCTGCCCTGCGCTACATGGCCTTCAATCTGCCGGGGCTTGAGGGCAATCGCCTGTTGCAACAGGTTTGCCGCCCGTTGCAGGTCCTTATCGGCCCGCGCCGTGCCGGCCTGGCCCAGCAAGGCCCAGTAACGGTTGGCATCCAGCGCCGTCTGCCAGCGCGCATTGCCGCTGCGCGCCACGGCGCGGCCCAGCAGTTCGTTGGCCTCGTTAAAACGCCCCTGACGCTGACGGACCAGCCCCATACCGCCCAAGGCATCGGCGTCCTGTGCCTGTTCTTTCAAACGCGCCTGAAAGGCCTGTTCGGCGACATCCAGCTGGTTGTCCTGCAGCGCCTTGAAACCACGGGCCAGATGCGGGTTCTGCTGCACCTGTGCGGCCGCAGCGCCCTTGCCCTGCATCTGCTCGCGGAGCTCAGAGTCATCGGGGTTGGCCTTCAAGTAGGCCTCGAACAGCGCGACCTCGGCCGGTCGCGGCGCGCCTAGCCAGACCAGCGCCTGGCGCCAGCTTTCAGTGGCCTCGCCGCCCAGTTCCGGGACTGTCGACAATTGCGCCAGACGCCTGATGCCATCGACACGAGTGGTCTCATTGCGGATCAGCAGCTTGGCCAGCACCAGCTTGACCTTGGCGTTGTCCGGCTCCTGGGCCAGCAGACGCTCCAGGCCTTGGCGCGACTCGTTCCAGCCGGTGCGGGTGTAGCCCAGGTAGCTGTAGAACTCCAGAGCCAGTTCACCCTGGGGCGGTTTGTTGGCAAACAACTGCCGGTACAGACCGACCGCCTTGTCCAGCTCACCGTTCTGCGCTGCCAGACGGGCATTTTCCAGACGCTGGCTGGCATCGCCACTCGTCAGCGCAATGGCCTGTTCCAGTTGCAACGTCAGCGGGTCACCGGGATGAGCACTGCGCATCTGTTCCAGATAACGGGTAGCAGCGGCGGTGCGTTTGGCCTTGAGTTCCAACAGGCCCAGACCGTACTGCGCATCGATCTGCTGCGGGTCGATCAGCAGCAGTTTTTTCCAGACTTCTGTGGCGCGTTGCGGGTCGTTCTGGTTCTGCCAGTAACGGCCCTGTTCCAGCAGCGCCTGGCCGGCCGGAGTCAGCGGCGCGGCATACACGCCGGCATTGAAAAGGGTCGCCAGGACCCCGGAAAGCATTACGGTGCGAGGCGTGCGCATGGCGTCCCCCAAGCGGTCTGCAACAGGCCGTCAGCGTCCATACGGTAACGCTTCTCGATGTGGCCCAAGGCAAACAGGCTCAGTACAAAATGGTAATAAGGTGGCTGGGCGGCCTTGAGCGCTTCAGGTGTCAGGCTCTGGGCCATGCCCTGCCGAAAGCGTAGCGTCTGTGCGTCAACTTGCGCCGTGTTGCCCAACGCCTGGAAGTACGGCAACAGGGCCGCCGAAAACCCAAAACCACCCTGGGCACTGAAGGCACCGCTACGGGTTTGAATTTTTTCCGGTGGCACGCCGCTTTGCACGGTGGCGACGCTCATGCCATTGAGGGCCGCGAGCATCGGCCTGGCCAGCGGATCTTCAGCCGCCGTGATACCGGCCCAGAGGTAGACACGAATCGCGTCGTAACTGCCCAGTTCACCTTTGACCGGGTCGACAATGAACTGCCCTTGATCGGCGCCGCTGGCACGATAACTCACCCAGTCGGCGATGAAGCCCTTGGGCCCCACAGCCTGCATCAGGGTCAGGGTATTGTTGGCGATCTCGGTCCACGGGCCGTTGCCATCCACTACCGCCAGGCGCCGCAGCAGCGGTACTGGCAGGTAACTGGGGTTGAGCTGCCACAGGTCAGGCTGGTTCAGGTCCGGCTTGATGAAACCGCGAAACCCCGGCATCAGCATCTTGCCCAGGCCCGGCAGGGTCTCGATTTCCTGAGCCTTGATATTGGTCAGCAACTGGCGCGCCGCCTCGGTGTAGCGCTGGTCTTGCCATAGCCGCCCGGCCTCGAACAGCGCATAGGCGAACCACAGGTCAGCATCCGAGGCCGAGTTGTCATCCAGCAAGCGCCAGACGCCCTGCTCATCCTTGCCCCAGAACCAGCCAGGCAGCTTATGGGCAATGTCATCGCCCGCCAGGTTGTTCTGCGCCCAGCGCCACATCAGGTCGAAACTCGACCGGTCGTTGGCCACCAGCGCAAAAAACATCGCGTATGACTGACCCTCGGAGGAGCTGTGCTGCTGCGGCGTACTGGCATCCAGCACGCGGCCGTCAGGCTGCACGAAGTGCTCGCGAAAGGTCTGCCACAACGGCCACAGGCTGCTATCGCAGCGAGGCGCCGCTTGCACCAGAGAGCTGCTCAACACCAGTAACAGAGTGCCGGCCAGCCAGGCCTTGAGCCGACTCACGGGTCGAGCCTGCGGCGTGCCCGGGCACGCAGCGCCAGAAACGCCAGCCCCGCCAGCACCGCGACACTCAGGCCGGTGACCAACAGCGACACCGCCAGGTTACGCGACAGGATCCATTGCACGTAGCGCACAGCGCCCAACTGGCCAATGTAGTACTGCTCGTCAGCCACCAACGCCTGAACCGACTTGCCACGCACCGCCACCAGGCTGCCCTGGATCGCCTGGGTGTAGTCCTCGCCCCCCACCAGCGCACGAGTCACATCAGCCAGATCCTGCGGCCGGCTGCTGGCAATCACTACCACGCTGCGGCCGCCCTTGAGCGGCGACTCAAAGCCGGTCAGGAACGAACTGCCTTGCTCGGCCGAGAACGACATGGCCACCCGCGCCCGGCGCAGGTTGGCCTCCGGATCAGAGCTGAACCAGCTGCGCACCTTGAACGCCAGGTCCGACAGTTCGACCCGGCTCTGGTTACCATTGACCTGCGCCGGCAAACGCTCGGCCCAGGTTTCAAGCAACGGTTGATTGGCACCGGAAGCCAGCACCAGCAGGTCTTTGTCGGCCACCTGGCTGACTTGCGCGGCCTGGGTCACGGTCACTGCGGTGGCCGGGTAACCGGTGGACTCACCAAAACGGCCAAGGATATCCAGGTAGGCACCCAGCTCTTCGATACCTGCGTTGTCGGGGAGCACCACGGCGCTCTGCGACAGATCGGCCAGGCGTGTGAAGGGGAAGCCGGCATCCTTGAAAACGCCCAGGTTGGGCATGGCCATAAAGTGATCGTAGCCACTCAGGTCGACCGTCGATTCAGGGTCGATGCTGCCGCGCATGTTATCGATGATGATGTCGCCGCACTCACCCTGGCGCATGAACTCATACATGAAACGGAACTGCAGGCGCGATTGCAGGCTCAGCGCTTCGAGCGGCAGGCGGGCTCGGGTATCACGCGGCAATACCTCATCGCGGATCTTGCCCAGCAGGCTGCTGTCGAGCTGCTCGGTCGATGGCAGGTTCTCGGATTTGACCAACGTGTCGTTGAAGCTGACGATCAGCGACGAGTTGCCTTTGCGCGACTGCGGGGTGTAGCGGTACTTCAAATCCAGCGGCACGCCTTCCTGGCGCCAGTTGAACAAATCCGGCGGCAGCCGCAGCGGTACGCTGATGGTGTTGGGGTTGTAGCCAGAAACGTTGAGAGCTTTGGCCTCGATCAGTTCGCCGAGCTTGACCGGGCGATCAGAGGGGACCCAGTTTGGCGCATCGTAGGGTTTGCGCGGCTGCAGGGTTTCCAGCTGGCTGATGACCACTTGGCTGCCGCTCAGGGCATGGCTGCCGACCACCACTGCGGTCGCCGCGGTTTTCAGTTCTTTGGCGTCCCGGCCGCTGATCAACAGCAGCTTACCGTTAGGGTCGTTGGGGTTGGCCATCAACGCCACGCTGGGGCCGCTGGGCGCCGGTACAGGGCTGTTGCCCAGGGTCCCGGCGCTGGTGGCCACACGCAGCACCACCGCGTTGCCGCTGGCAGGCAGTTCGTTCAGGCTGACCGGAAAACTCGCCCCGCGATAACTGGCTTGGGCACCGAACCAGGACGACAACGCGCCAGCGGCTTCGAGGGTGGCATTATCGGTCCCCGAAGCAAACACAAACGGCAAAGTCACCGGGTGCATGTCGCGGCGATCGAAGAACGGCAGCGGCAGGATCGACAGATCGTCAGGCAGATTCAGTGGCTGGGTCTGCAACTCCAGCGTCGATGCAGGACTGACCCGCGCCCACAGGCTGCTGTGCATCGGGTCTTCACAGCTCATGGTGTAATGCCCGACAAATTGTAAGCTCAGGCGGTTGAATTCGGTGATCAGGTGCGCCGGGATCTCGATCAGCTGCTTCTGCGGTTTGCCGGCCCCCTCCTTGACCAGCGGCAAACTGGCGGCGACCTCGTCGTTGACCATCACGTTGAGCTGCGACATGTCGGCCAGCAATGCCGGTGAATAGGAATACTCCAGGGTCAGCCGCGCGCCGGTAACCACCTGATCGGCACGCACGTTGAAGTTGACCGTATCGGCCGACTCGATGCCCTTCAGGATCATCGGATAATTACGCCCCAACTGCTTGAGGCTCACGCGATACCCCTCGCCTTGCATCAGCGGCGCCACAGGACCGGCCACGTCGGCCAAGGCTTGCGTGCTGCCACCGAGCAACAGCAAGGACGACATGAACGCCGTCAGGTAGCGAGAAGCAGGCCCTGCGTAGCGGCTTTGCATTGGCTTGGACATCATGATTTTTCCGTAAGAGTGGCGGGCGCCGTATTCAGTGCGCGTCGGGCCCGCCAGGCATGGCGGGTGGCCGTGAACAGTTCGCGAACACCGCGCAGGCTGACGCTGCAGACCTCGCGCAGGGCCTTGAGTGGGGTATCGATCAGGCCATGGCCCCAAGTGGCGGCCCAGGTGTCGGCCCGCGAAAAGGTCAGGCGCACCAGGTCACTCTGCTGGCGCAGGGTCAACTGATTGAACTGCACACCGATCAACGAATCGCGGCAGAACACCACCGTGGCGGGAAACTGGCTGAGCTGGTCTTTGCGGAACAGGCCGATCTGCACGACCTCACCGCGCGTCAGGCTCTGCCCTTCGGGCAAGCGCAAGCCCAGGCCGTTCTGCGAGAAGTCCAGGGTCGTGGCATCCAGGCTGCTGCCATCGGCGCGCTGCAAACGCATCGGCAGGCTGGCCGCGACGCGCGGCTCGTTACGTACCTGGCGGGTCTCACTGGCCACCGCCACAGCGGCGCCGGCAATAATGATGTTGTAGAGCGTCCAGGCCAGGTTGATCAGGATCGTGACCGTGGCGCCCTCCTCGTTACTGCCCTGGATCAGCATCACGATGCCGCACAGCAGGCCGGCCAGGTTCAGGCCCAGCAACACAATGTAGGGGCGGGCCAGTTTCCATTCGAAGAACTTCTCGTCGATGATCCCGCCCTTGTCGGTCACGTTAAAGCCGCCGAACTTGGGGTTGATCAGGGCCATGAGCACCGGGCCCATGATGTACCAGGCCAGCACCGTCTCGTAGACCTCGTTCCAGAACGAGTGACGAAAGCGCCCCTGCATGGTCGAGTTGGTAATGCTGGCATGCAGGATATGCGGCAACACATACACGGTGATCATCAAGGCCGAAGCCTGGAAAATCCGCGCATCGAAAAACAGAAAGGCCAGCGGCGCGGTGAGAAACGCCAGGCGCGGCAAGCCATAGAAAAAGTGCAGCATGGCATTGAGGTAACAGAACCGCTGGCCCATTTTCAGCCCCTTGCCCAGCAAGGGGTTATCGGTGCGGAAGATCTGCGCCATGCCTCGCGCCCAGCGAATTCGCTGGCTGATGTGCCGCGACAAACTTTCAGTAGCCAGGCCTGCCGCCTGCGGGATTGCCAGGTAAGCGGTGTTGTAACCGGCCCGACTGAGTTTGAGCGCCGTATGGGCATCCTCAGTCACGGTCTCGACCGCCACTCCGCCGATTTGCTCCAGAGGCTTGCGACGGATGATTGCACAAGAGCCACAGAAGAACGCCGCGTTCCACAGGTCGTTGCCGTCCTGGACCAGGCCATAGAACAGCTCGCCTTCGTTAGGCACCGCGCGGAAAGTGTTGAGGTTCTTTTCGAACGGGTCCGGAGAAAAGAAGAAGTGCGGGGTCTGCAGCATTGCCAGCTTCGGGTCCTTGAGGAACCAGCCCATGCACAGTTGCAGGAAAGAACGGGTCGGCACGTGGTCGGCATCAAAAATCGCGACGTATTCGCCGTCGGTGACCTTCAGCGCTTCATTGAGGTTACCGGCCTTGGCATGCCGATTGTTGTCACGGGTGATGTAATTGACCCCGACCTGGGCACAGAACTGCCGGAAGTCCTCGCGGCGACCGTCATCGAGTACATGCACGCGCAGCTTGTCCCGAGGCCAGTCGATGGCCTGCGCAGCAAAGATGGTGAGCTTTACGATCGACAGCGCTTCGTTGTAAGTGGGGATGAACAAGTCCACCACCGGCCAGCTATCCGGATGGCCCTTCATCAGCACCGGCTCGCGTTGCAGCGGCCAGCAGGTTTGCAGGTAGCCGCACAGCAGCACAATCAGCGCATACAGCTCGGCCAGCACCAGACCGTAGCCAAACAGCATGTCGACCCAGTTCTCAAAGCCCAGCGTCGAGGTCACCCGCCAATACACGTAGCGCAGTGACATGACCAGCGACAGGACAATCATCGCCAGAATCGCCAGACGACCGCCAATACGGCGCAACAGCAACGCGGCGATAAAACACATGACCCCGAAACTGGCCTGAGCCTGCAGATCGAAGGGCGCCGAGACCACAAACACAAACAGCGCCGCCCCCACCAAGGCGCCTGCGACTTTCAGGATTAGACGCACCCGTGCCGACAGCGCATCAAGACGCTCCGGCAACCCCGTCAGGCCACGGCAGATTCGTGCCCGCAATCCAGGCACTTCGGTTTGCGCTTCGCTCATGAAAGGCTGGACTCTGCACGGGCCTGTTCCATGAGCCGAGTGGTCAGTTGCTGCCCCAGCGCGTGCAGGTCCTGGACACCTTGGGTCGGCGTTTCGGCCAGCAGCGGATATGTACCATAGGCGAGCGCTTCAGCCAGACTGTAATCGAGCCGTACCCAGCCCAGCAGTTGCTCACCGAGACGACGCAGCAGCACCTGGTGCATGTCACAACTGAACGCCCGCGTGGCATCGAACTGGTTGATCACGTAATGACAGGCCGGTGGCCGAGGCTTGCTGGCAAGAGGTGCCAGCCACTGCTCCATGACATTCAGGGTCTGGTAACAGGCGGCGTCGGTGTTCACCACGGCCAGTACCTGATCGGCAACATCCAGTGCCTGCTCCAGATAGCGCGACGGCCCCGTGGCCACATCCAGCACCAGCACGTCATGCTCGCCCAGTTGCATACGCTCGATCTGCCGGGCCAGCCAATGCCGGTCCTCATCCATTGCCTGTTTGAGCGAGCGGCGCTGCTCAGCGCTATGCGAACCGTAAGGCAGCACCCAGGTGTTGGCAGTGCCCGGCAGCAACAGGCTGTTCCAGTCCTCGTCACGCAAACGGCCATTGACCAGACCGCCCTGTTCAGTACCGCCCAACAAGTGATGACGCAAAGCATCCTGCGGATCGAGTTCAACGACCAGTGTCCGGCCACCAGGCAACTGCAACAGGCTGGCCAATGCGGCGCTCAAAGTCGTCTTGCCTACCCCGCCCTTGGCCGAGACGACAGCAATTACCCGCGCCTTGATTTCAGGAACGGGTCTTGTGTGCTGCGGCTGCGTGTAAACCTCATCGCCGATACCGGCGTTCGCTTCACGGGCACGGGCAGCTTCGGCCAGCAGCGAGCTGAGCGATGCTGATATCACCGCAGGCGATGCAGAGGGCGGCTCAAGCGACGCCGTCGGCAGCGACGGGCTTTGCGCGGACGCAGGCGAAGACGCCTCGCTGACCGCACGCAAAGGTCGCAAGGGCGTCACTGTGGTTTCCGGATAATCGAAGTGGCTGTCCATGTCCAGATATCCGTCTGTACTTGCTCCAATTCCCTGGAACAATCTGGCGATATCGTCGGCGCGACTCATGCACTTCGTCCTATCAGAAGGCCCAGGGAATGACCCTGTGAGAAAGCATTAAACAGTAATGTGTAATATCAGTATGACAGTGTCAATATATTGTTACTGGCGTCTTTGATACAGCTTGTCGGAAAAAGATTCATTCATTTATCGCCATGTTTTTGACGACAAAAAACAAGTCAAAGTCCTGTTTAAATCTCTAACCCATACGCCGTTGGTAACGTCAGGTTAATCACGGCAACGCCACGCCTTGGGGCCACAAAAGCCACACATTGCCCTTCTGCTTCATGTCCCCCGCCAGATGCCCGGCGGCCTCACCGGTGCCCCAGAACAGGTCCGCGCGCACTTCACCGGCAATCGCACCGCCAGTGTCCTGAGCAGCAACAGGGCGTATCAGCGCTGTCCCGTCGGGGCGCGTGGTCGACAGCCACAGCAGGCTGCCCAACGGAATCACTTTACGGTCGATAGCCACGCTGTAGCCGGCGGTCAAAGGCACGTTCAACGAACCACGCGGCCCTTCATTGCTGTCCGGGTTACGGGTGAAGAACACATAGCTCGGGTTGCTGGCCAGCAACTCGGGAACTCGTTGCGGGTTGGCCTTGGCCCAGGCAGCAATGCTGCCCATGGTCACGTCTTCTTTCTGCAACTGGCCCTGCTCGACCAGCCAGCGGCCGATGGCGCGATACGGGTGGCCATTCTGATCGGCATAGGCCAGACGTGCTTGAGTACCATCAGGCAGACGAACCCGGCCCGAACCCTGGATCTGCAGGAACTGCAAATCCATGGGGTCGGTGAGCCAGGCAATCACCGGCGCATCCAGGCCATTGGCATTGATCGTCGCGGCATCGTCATAAGGCTTGAGTACCCGGCCCTCGACCCGGCCACGCAGGCGCTTGCCCTTGAGTTCGGGGTACAGGCTGTCGAGATTGACCACCACCAGATCATCAGGAATGCCATACACCGGCACCTGGGCCTGTTCGGTACGGGTCAGGCTGCCTGGGTAGACCGGCTCGTAATAACCGGTGATCAGACCATCGGCACTGCCGCCATCGGCACGCAGGCTATAAACCTGCAACGTCGCCTGCAGAAAGGTCCGGATCTCAGCCGCAGACGGCGCCGCGGCCAGACTGGCCGCCGATGCACAAGGCGCCCCCCACACCGGGTCAGCCTTGAGTCGGGTACAGGCGCTGCGCCAAGCGGCAAAACCAGCCTGCAGATCGGCATCGGTCACCGCCGGCAGCTCATCCCAGCCGGCCTGACGGTAAGTGGTGTGCGGCGGTTCAACAGGCTTTTGTGGTTGAGCAGGCTTGTCGGTGTTGTCACACGCGGCCAGCAAAACAGCCAGGGCAACCACCAGCGCCTGACGCCAGGACGCAGAAAAGACAGACATTCAGAACGGTCCTACAACAAAAAGCGCTCATTGTGTCTGAATAGGGCTGGTTAGCACAGGTTAAAGACTTCAGGCCGATGAATGAATCACCACCCGGTCTCCAAAAGGGAACGATAAGTCCCTGTTTGGGACTTATCGACTGATTCAGATGTACTGCTTATCCTGATCAGGATCGATCGGCTCCCCTTTAAACACTTCCGGCCCGTCCATGCTCAGCAGCACCTTGCCGTTACTCCAGGTCAGCCAAGGGGTCGCCTCGCTGCCCGGCTCTGCCGTCACGCCTGAAGGACTGAGAACGATCTGCTGATCATCAATCTCGATCAGGCCAATAACATAGGTGTAACTGTCTGGATAGGTCGAGACGATGGTCTTGCGGCCGAAAAAGCCCTTCTGCACTTTCTGCTCAAGCTCGAACTCGTATGCGCACTCCACCACTTGATCACCGTACTCCATACGCATTCTGGGCTTGAGCGAGCCCACCGACACATCACTCTGGACAAGCCGGGTGTTACGCATAAGGTGTCGCTGGACAAGGGGCCGGGGGCGCCACGCTCGATCAAGGTCAGCGCGACCTGGATCGATAACGGCGATGGCAACGACAACGATGATCTGGACTTGCGCGTCGGTATTCTGCGTCCCGACGGTCAGATGTCGCTCATCCACGCACCGGCCAGGCGCTGCGCCTTCGATCTGGACCCGTTCGTGTTTCATACCGGCGATGTGGTCAGCGCCAGTGCTTCGGCGCCGGGCACTGAAAGCGTCGAAATCAATCCGCAGATCTCGCGCAAGCTGGGTGGCAAAGTGGCTCTGGTGTGCAGTGTTTATTCGGCGGTGGACAACGTTGACATCCTCCCCGCCCTAAAGAGCGGGGATTCCTACAGCTAGACGGCGATGCCCCGCCGCAAGAATGTTCCGGGCCGCGTTCACATCGCGGTCGTGGGCTGTACCGCAGCACACGCAGGTCCATTCTCTTATTCGCAAACCGGCTCTACCTTTCGGACTGCTGGTGGAAATGCTTCCACAGCACGAGCAGGTCTGGGTGGTATAGCGCTCGGCTACAACCTCAAAAACAACGCCTGCCCGTTGGCATTTCTGCTCCAGCATTGTCTTGAGTTGGCCCCATCCTGCATCAAGCGTGGATTTGGCCATTTGAGTCTTTACGAGTTTTGCGCTGGCTACATCGCCAACGAAAATGGCGGCGCAGCGCTCAACCAGAGCGGTTGAGAACTTGTGTTGCGCATCCTTGCGCCGGTTCCTGATCCTGGCATGGAGGGCGCGAACACGTGCCCTCTTGCCAGCACGCTGAGCGATGCCCAGCTTCTGCTCCAGGGTGCGATATTGGCGCCCTATCAGCACTTGGCCCTCAGACGTTGTCGCCGCCGCTTTAAGGCCCAGGTCGATGCCAACTGCGGCAATGCCGCTGCACGGCTTGCTCTCAACCTGCACGCAGATATTGAGATACCAGCGCCCCCTGGAATCTTCACTGAAACTGCCGGCCCGCAGGGCGTACTGGCTTAAACCGTAGCTGTCCCACAGGCCAAACCTGAACCCGGCGAACTGAACCTGACCGTTCTTGTATTGCAAGGCACGAGCCTTGAATGGAATCCAGCCCAGGCTGTATTTGGGGCTGCTCCTGCTGGACACCCGCCAATTGAGCCTGGAACGCTTGAACTGCTTGCGTGCCTTGGCGTAGTCCTCGCAAACCTGCTGCACGGTTGGCGAGCCGGTCTGCACGCCGTCGCATTTGCTTAATCCATTGGTCAGCTTTTGCAGGTCAAAACCGGAGAGCCACTGGTGGCGTTCCCGGATGGCGCGATGACTCGTTTCATTGCAGTAGTTCCACACCATATTGACCTCGCGCGCCATCGCAAGCAGCGTTTTCGCGTGCTTGTCTTTGATTCGGAGCTTGAGGGTCTTGGTGTGGGTCATGGCATGAATTATGGTTTGGTCTTTCAAGCTATGGGTGGCGTTGTCGAATCGGGTGGCTTCACTCAGAGGGTATCATCCAGACGGCTGCGTGAGCAGTTCGGGGATTTCCACCCCTGGCTCAAGCGAAGGGGTGTCCTCTGGTCGCCATCCTGCTTCGCCTCTAGCTGCGGCAGTGCGCCGATTGAAATCCTGCGCCAATACATCGAAGAACAGTAGACTCCCAACCAGGACGCCTGCGGCGTCCGCGCTCTCGACCTCGGGCTAAACCCCGAGGCTTCTCGCGCATATGGTGAGATTAGCATTCCTCCCCAGCCGAAAGTGCCGCGAACCGGATCAGTGGGTGCCTTGCATTGGCGATTTTGCACGCTTGTACAAGGCTAGAATGCAAGACATCTCTCTTTCTCCTGAAGGGCACTTCCGATAATTCTTCGTGCGCCCCTACAACTGACTGGCAAAGCGCCCCACCGCATTGACCACCTGCTGCGCCCCATCCTGAATCTCGACAATCACCGACCCTGCCTCATTGGCCAGCGCCAGTCCTTGTTCGGCCTGGCCGCGACTGTTGGCCATGCCGCGCACGGCTTCGTCGGTCAGCGACTGGTTCTGCTGCACCACGCTGACAATCTCTTCGGTGGCCGCGCTGGTGCGCCCGGCCAGTTGCCGGACCTCGTCGGCGACCACGGCAAAGCCCCTGCCCTGCTCGCCGGCACGGGCCGCCTCGATGGCGGCGTTGAGGGCCAACAGGTTGGTTTGCTGGGCAATCCCGCCGATGGTTTGCACGATGGAGCTGATCAGCAACGACTGCTTGCCCAGCGCCTCGATACCGGCAGAGGCCGACTGCATTTCTTCCGAGATCCGCCGCATGGTGTGCACGGTGTTCTGCACCACTTCGGCGCCGCGCCGGGCAGTGACGTCGGTGCGCTGGGAAATATCGAACGCGATACTCGCCGCCTGGCTGACATCCTCTTCGCGGGCGACCTGATCCGTGATCACGGTGGCGAACTTGACCACCTTGTACAGCTTGCCCTGAGCATCGTGCACCGGGTTATAGGTCGCCTCCAGCCATACCGGGCGGCCATGGCTGTCGATGCGCTTGAAACGGCTGGCCACGAACTCACCCCGGTTAAGGGTCGACCAGAACTCCCGGTAAGCATTGGACGCCACTTCGGCGGGCTCACAGAACATGCTGTGATGCTTGCCGCGGATCTGCGCCATGTTGTAGCCCATGCCACGCAAAAACTGCTCATTGGCCTTGAGCACATGGCCGCTCAGGTCGAACTCGATCACTGCCGTAGAGCGCAATAGCGCCTGGATGAACGCCGCGTTTTCGGCGGCGGTGTCCACCGACTCGGTAATGTCCGAACCCAGGCAATGAATGCCTGTCAATTGACCGCGAGCGTCCTGCAGCGGCTGCCATACGGCCCGGATCCAGGCCAGGCTGCCATCGGCTCGCAGAAAGCGGTAAGTGTCGGTCACCGGCTCGCCCTTCTGCACCGACGCCACCAGATTGCGGTAACAGTCGAGCTGTTTGACATAGGCCGGGATGTACTGATCCAGTGGTTTGCCCACCACCTGCTCGGCGCGATAACCCAACATACGCAGGAAATTGTCATTGGCCTCAATAACATTGTATTGGGCATCAAGGATGATATGCACCAGACATGCATCAATGCCTTTTTGCAATTGCTGGAACATCGACAATTCGGAATGCAGCGCCTGGACTTCCGTTTTCAAGCGGGTATTGAACATAGCGACACCGATCGTTGGAGTGGACCCTCTGCTATTGGCAAGCGTAGACGGGGTTTATTCAACTCATGCATCCGGACATAAAAAAACCCCGAAAACGGGGTTTGAAAGCGGCCATAAAATGTCCTGTCACTGATCGCTATCAGCCTGACAGTTGAGCAAGTCCTCATCATCGATCACGAAGGCCTGCGAGGTACTGATCTGCTGCCTTTGAATCACACACTCATCTTCATCCTCATCCACCAGGCGCACATCCCAAAGGCCTGCTTCCACGTTGCTGACGCTAAGGGTCATGCCGGCTTTGAGTACTTGCTTGCCCAAGTGATCATCGCCCCAGTCGCCTTGACTGGAGGGCGCGAAATAGATTTCGTGGATATCCCAGGATGACTGGTTCTGAATCTGGATCGTTGCCGCAGCAGCAGGCGCGGTTGGCATGAACACCAACGAAAGACCAACGATGGCAAAGGCTTTCTTCATAGGGTTCTCGATAACAGGCTCAATGACAGAGGCGGCCACAATGCTAAGACCGCTCTGCCGCGTCAACACCCTGTTCGCTTAAACCAGCCAGACATCATCATTGAGGATGGTGCGCATGCCGGTCAAAACCAATGCCCCGTTGTCGAACGCTGCGCCTGAGGGGTTAGTAAAGTCCATGTAGAAGGTTTCGTTGGACTCCAGTTTGTTATCGCCCACGATCTCGACCGCCACCACGGCTTTGGTTTCATTCGGGTAGAACACCAGGGTGCCCTTGTTGGCCAGGTAATCCTCACCGGCTTTGGCAGTGCCATCACGGGTAGTGAAGTTCAGGCTGATGAGCTTGTTGGGGTCTTTCCTTGGCGTGGTGAGCTCGACCATGAAATAGGCATTGGTGAACGTACCGGCCTGCCCCTCAACCACCTTCTGCTTGACTTCGGACATCTTGGTCGGCGCATCGGTGTAGCTGGCACGAATGGCCTGGTCGATGAACTGTTGCTGGGCGCTGACCCGCTGCCAGGCGGCAAACTCACCAAAGCTGCTGTTAAGGCTGTTGTCGATGTCAGGGCGTACATTGCCCAGGCTCAGGGTGCTGATGTAGCTGGCAATGCCGGCCACCTTGTTGCCAATGAAAGCAGGTCCGCCACTGTCACCGCTGCTGAGCATGCCTTCATTCTGGCCAAGCCCGGTGTGCTTGAGATTGAGAAAGCGCCCCAAAGCATCCTGATTGCTGCTGCCATTATCGAAATCGGCGATCAATTGGGTGCCGGCCTTGGGTGAGAAAGGCAGATAGCCGCCGGCCTTGGCTTTGAGTGCAGCCGCATCGGCATCAAAAGTATTCATTGCCTTCTGGCGAATCGGCGCCGACGAGTAGCTGCTGGACATCCCGGCGGCGCCGGTACCTGGCTTGCCGTAACCGATGATGGTCATGGCCTGGCCGATCTCGTCGGTATTGCGGTAGATGTCATAACGCTCGGCGCTCACCGGGGCGTGGCCGTTGAGCCAGACAATGGCCATATCGTTGTTCAGGTTGGCAGCGTCATAACCCGGCAAGATCGTGACCTTGCTTGAGCTCATGCTCTTGGTGCCAGCCGAGGTCTCGAAGGTCACGGTACTTTGCGAATTGCCCGGCTTGAACAGATGCGCCGCCGTGAGAATCGCCTGGCCGCCGTAGAGCAGCACGCCGGTTCCGTAAACACCTCCTGTGGAAACCTTTACAACGCCATCATATCCCTGGCCTGGCGCTGCCTTGTTGCGAGAATCCGTGTAGGAGGTGACCGTCGAGACCATGAATCAATACCCGGTGCTGGTTGTGATGGCCGCGATTGTGTCGATTTGCCATTACGCAAGGGAGTGCTGGTCGTCGGATTGGCGTCACGGTGCCATCATCTCTTTAGTTATCCGCCAAACGGTATAACGCTAAAGAGCTAACGCTAAAGTTAAGGTGCCGTTCTCCACTGGCCTGGAAAATGCCTTTAAGCCCCAGTCGTGTTAGGCTCCGCGCCCTGATCAAGTTGCATATATGCACACGCTGGCATCGGCTGAAGACTTGTTAAAAGTCTGCCGTCGAATGAACCAGCCATCATTGAATCGAGATAAATCACAGAATGAAGATTGGCTTGAGTTGTACGGTCTGGGCAGGCGGCGAACGCGCTGGTCACCTGGATGGCATCGGCACTTACTCCCGTGCATTGTGGAATGGCCTGGGCGAGATCACCCAACAGACAGGCGACAGCCTCAGCCCTTATGCCTTCGGTCGTGACTTGCCAAACATGGCGTGTGGCACACCGAAGCAACTTGCCGAACGCTTCCCGGTACACGCCCTGCTCAGCGGTATTCTCAAGCTGCCCCTGGCCAACTCTCGCGCCATCGCCCAGGACATTGACCTGTTCCATGCCACTGACCACCACATCCCGCGTATTGCCGGGGTGCCCACGGTGGCCACCATCATGGATGTGATCCCCATGCTGCACCCCGAGTGGATCAAGAACGACCTGCGCAGCCTCAAAAGCTGGCTGTTCAAAACAGCGATTCTCAAGGCCGATCACATCATCACCATCTCCGAATACAGCAAACAGGACATGGTCGAGCACCTGAAAATCGCCCCGGAGCGCATCAGCGTCACCCCGCTTGGGGTCGAACCGGTTTATTTCGAGCAGATCGCAGAGCAGCACAAAGAAGCCGTACTGAATAAGCACGGCCTCAAGCCCGGCTTCTTCCTGTTCGTCGGCACTCTGCAGCCACGCAAAAACCTGCCGCGCATCCTGCAAGCGTTCAAACAGCTGCCGCAGGCGCTGCGCAAGGAACACCCGCTGGTGATTGTGGGTCGTGACGGCTGGAATAACGAAGAGCTGCTGCCGCAACTGGCACAGCTGGAACAACAAGGTGAAGGCCGCTGGCTCAGCTACCTGCCACAAACCGAAGTCATGGCCCTGCTACAGAGTGCCAGCGCGCTGGTGTTCCCCTCACTGTATGAAGGTTTTGGCCTGCCGGTGATCGAAGCCTTTGCCGCGCAGTGCCCGGTGATTGCCTCCAACAGTACTTCGGTGCCTGAAGTGGCGGGCGATGCTGCCTGGGCTGTCGACCCCTACAGCGTGGAGAGTATCAGCGCTGCCATGCAGGACCTGCTGAACCAGCCACAGGCCCGTGAAGAAAAGGTCCAGCGCGGTCTGCAACGCGCACGCCAGTACACCTGGCAAGAATGCGCGCGTCAGACCCTGGCGGTTTATCACAAGGTACGGGGCTAACGCACCGCAACCCCTGGGGGCTTGTCTTTCAGACAAGCCCCCCCGGCCTCAAACCAATCCCAAGTTGACAATGGCTCCAGCATTGTTTGGACTTTGCCCGACCAGAACGATCGCAACCTGTTCGATACCTGATCCGGTGTCAGCATCCCACACCACAAGCGTGTCCTCAGAGTTACCGTTTTGCGAAGCCACAAACTCGCCGTCGGCGTATATACCCTTGACGAACGCATAGCCGCCATTGCTGACCGTGGTGATGCTGCCCTGTTGCAACGCTTGAGAATCATTGTTGCTCAACTGGAAGCTGCTCAGATTAATATGGTCCCGATTAGAGTCAGCTAAACTGCCATAAAACGCCGAGTAGGTATCAAAACTACCGTCTGCCGCCTTGAAGGCCCCCTGAGAGAAACTGAATGTGTCAGCCTGTGCGGCAGACGTGTACGTGACAGTGATCTTGCCATCGGAAATGTTGCCATTGAGCGCATCATTGCCTGCTGTAGCCTGCAGTGCCAGAGCACTGGCATATTTCAGTCCATATTCTGGCAAGTTGCTGACATCGGTAACGGCTCCTGACACCGAGAAGTTATTGATGAACTCATTGCTATTTTCAGCAATTGACAAGACAAAACCTTCTAAAGCCGTGACCACGCCACCGGCCACAAAATCAACGACCTTGACGCCCACGACATTCTGGCCTTGCAAACTTTGCGGGACCACCAGATTGCTGATGGTGTCTGAAAGGATGACACCCGTATAACCAGGCGCATTGAAAATCGAACTGTTATTGGTTTGCGCGGCGGTGATGTTTGCAATGCTGTCTGCGACTACAAACCCTTGGGCGTCGATCACAAGACTCGTGCCAGTGCTCACAGGCACATCAAGATTGGCCACTGAATCAGCAATGATATAGTCATGCGAGCTCGTCAGCGCTGACGCGCCCAGATTTGTCAGGGTATCGCGCAGGACAATGCCACTATTGGGAAATGACAGATTAACGGTGCTTTGAAGCTCATTGTAGTCTGCGATACTGATCGGGCCTGCCGGCACAACGGTAATATGCTCAGCCCCGGCAAGAACAGTAGCGTCATTGATTTTACTGGCGAGCAGGTTCTTGGCAGTGTCGCTCAGGCTGTAAGTCCACTCTGTGTCATTCGGGTCATAAATCATCTTGGCCAGGTCGCTGCGCTGCTGAACCGTCAGGGTTCCTGCCGCATCATTGACGAGTGTCAGACTGTTGGTATTGCGCGTCTCACCTTGGGTCAATTGCAGAAGATTCAGCGCCGTGTCTTCGACGTCGGCGTACCAGGCCTGAGTGGTGACCAACGTCTTGAGCACATTAAACTGCTTGGCGGTAAGCACAACACCCAGCACGTTACCGTTCAGATCAAGGTCAGTGAGCGTGACGGTGCCGGTACCAGGGGTAAACGTGGCTTTTATCAGCGCCGAGGCAGTGGACGATAGGGTCTCGAACGAAACCGTACCGGTAATCTTGATGCCCAGTGCATTCAGGTCAGCCAACGTCACCGGACCGGAAACTTCAAGATTCACAGGACCTTTTACATAAGTGGTATTGGTCTTCAGCGCGGTTGCCGTGTCCAGGATGCTGGTCGCCAGCACCGGCCCTGAAATCTGATCGTCGAAAGCACTTAGTTGGGCAATATTCAACGTCTCCGTCACCCGGGCATTGAGGGTACTCAAGCCCGCCACATCAGTAGAAGCCAGGTTATAGAACGCAAGCAGATCGGCCTGAGATCCATAAACGTTTGCCAACTTATTGAGGTCTACCTTGATGTCATAGGTATTGGCGATATGCGAGGCGGCCTGAACCGACAGGTCTTCACCTTTCAGAAACGGAATGACCAGCGTTCCGGTACCGTTGATTTCAATATCAGAGAAATTCGTACCCAACTGGTAAACGGTGGTGGTGGGCGACAGTTTGATACTGTCCACAGTCAAACTGGAAACGTCCAGCTTATTGATGCTTACCGAACTTCCAACCGCCGGCGTGAATACGTATTTGTCGTTCACCAGCGACAACGTGACATTTCCGTTGCCGTTGCCAACGGTGTAATGCCCGGCACTCGTTTCAGTCACGGTAAAGGTCGGCGTAACAGTGCCACCGCCTGTCCCCGGCGTTGCAGTGCCCACATCATTACCTGCCTGTGTGGCCGGATTGGCCAGTGCGGTCGGGTCTGTCAGAGCGGCAGTGGTCTTGGTGTTGATCGTGGTAAGCAGGGTGGTCAGGTTGGTGCCACTGCTGACATTGGCAACAACGGTTTCCAGATAGGTTGCCAGGTTCTTGACCTCGGCAGGCGCAGTCTTGATCAATTGCGCAACCTGGTCGAGTGTCGATGAGACCAGAGTCAGAATGGCAGAGGTCTGTGCCGCAGGATCGGCAGGTACTAGCTTGATCAGATCCAGAGTAGCCGTGAGTGTATCGGCGTCACTGGATACTGCACTGAGCACCTTGACCGCCAGAGACAGGTCCGTCAGGCCCTTTTCAGCGAAGGCCACACCTACCAGGGCCTTGTTATTGACCAATGCCGCATCAGCCTGACCTTGCGTCGAGGTGTTGGCCTTGGCGCCATTGAGCACGGCAGCGATGAACACCTCACGGCTCATCCCATTGTTTTCCAACTCGGTTTTCCAGTAAGCCACACCGCCGCTGTCGCCGCTGCGACCGAAAATATTGTTGTAGACCGCTTCAATAAAAGCGTCCGTCGACAAGGAGGATGGGTACTTCTCCAACGCTTCGGCCTGTTCATTTGCCCAGTTGGCGGAGATCGACTCAAGGCTCATGTTGCCGTTGCTCAGTTCGTTGACCCAATAGGCCAGGCCACCGGCATCAGGGGCACGATTGAAAAAGGCGGTATACAGCTCTGCCAGATCTGATTGAAAGCTCATGAGTTGCTCCTGATGAAAAGGCCCCAGCGGCTCACCTCTACGAGTGAGTAGGCGATCCTTTATCAATGGTTAGGTGTTGGCTAAGCGACGCCCCTGAAAATTTTTGTTACAGGGTGCTTTCCGAGCATCTCAAACAGACAAGGCAACTTCTATAAAAATATTTAACGACGTCGTTTTTGATAAGGACATAATCAATTCTGGCTAAATTAAACAGCCATTCAATTGACGCCAATAAAACTCAATACCTGAAAGTTATAAAACTATATAGATAGGCACTTTCTTGATAACTCGCTTTATCCTGCGCCTGGGAACCCGTTGCCAGCTCATCTGTCGAGAAATACCTGCGTACCTCTGCAAGTCTCGAAATAGACTGTTCATAAGGTATGAGCAAGCAAAATAGAAAGGGCATCTTTTGGCAGATGCGAAAGGATTTACGGCCAGACGCTCATGGTGCGCCGACAGGAGAATGCAGATCCGTTCAGCGATTATCGAACCTGATTCGATTCCGGTGGGAGCGACCGTGGTCGCGAAAGAGTCGGTGAAGGGCACCTCTAAAGTCACAGCATCTGCTGCGAATGTGCCTTCGCCTTCGCTGGCAAGCCAGCTCCCACCGGGATTTGCGCCTTTAACCGAACATAGTGGCTAGCCCGCAAGCGCCACCGACATCGGTTTACTTGGCCAGACGCCCGTAACGATCCTCAAACCGCACAATGTCGTCCTCGCCCAGATAGGCACCGGACTGCACCTCGATCAGTTCCAGCGGCACCTTGCCCGGGTTGGCCAGCGAGTGCTTGACGCCCAGCGGGATATAAGTCGACTGGTTCTCGGAGAGGATCAGCTCCTGGTCATCACAGGTCACCTTGGCGGTACCGGACACCACGATCCAGTGCTCGGCGCGGTGGTAGTGCAGTTGCAGCGACAGGCATTCACCCGGCAATACGCTGATGCGCTTGACCTGGTAGCGGTCGCCCTTGTCGATGGTGTCGTAATGGCCCCACGGACGGTTGACCAGCGGATGGGTGACGAACTCGGGACGCTCTTCGGCCTGCAGACGCTTGACCACGTCCTTGACCTGCTGGCTGTCGTGCTTGTTGGCCACCAGGATGGCGTCCTTGGTCTCGATGACGATCAGGTCCTCGACACCCACGGTGGCCACCAGGCGGTGATGCGACTGCACCAGGCAGTTGTTGGTGTCGATGGCCAGCACGTCGCCTTCCAGGCGGTTGGCGTTGGCATCATGCGGGCCGACATCCCAGATCGCCGACCAGCTGCCCAGATCGTTCCAGCCAGCGTTCAGCGGCACCACCAGACCGGCTTCGGTGTGCTCCATCACCGCGTAGTCGACCGACTCGTCAGCGCACAGGGCGAACTGCTCGGCTTGTACATGGGTGAAGTAGCTGTCGGTCTGCGCATGCTCCAGCGCCACTCGGCAAGCACTGAGAATATCCGGGCGATGACGCTCCAGCTCGGCGAGGAACACCGAGGCACGGAACATGAACATGCCGCTGTTCCACAGGTAAGCCCCTGAAGACAGGTACTCGGCGGCCAGCTCCGGCGATGGCTTCTCTTTGAACGCGGCGATCGCGAAACCGCCCTGCTCAATGGCCTTGCCACACTGGATGTAACCGAAGCCAGTCTCAGGATGCGTCGGGGTGATGCCGAAAGTCACCAGACGGCCCGCCTCGGCATGCGCCTGGGCGACCTGCACGGCGCTGCGAAACGCCTGCTCGTCATGAATGTGATGGTCGGCCGCCAGCACCAGCAGCACCGGATCGGCACCGTCTACGGTGGCTTGCAGCGCCGCCAGAGCAATGGCCGGCGCGGTGTTGCGCGCCAGCGGCTCAAGGATGATGCGCTGGCTCTTGATCTTCGCCACACGCAGTTGCTCGGCGACGATAAAGCGATGGTTTTCGTTGCTCACCACCAGGGCTGGCGAGTGCTCCAGGCCGTCCAGGCGCGCCAGGGTGCGCTGAAACATCGTCCCCTGATCCTGACCGTCCAGGGCCAGAAATTGCTTGGGGAAGCTCTGCCGCGACAGCGGCCACAGCCGTGAACCGTTACCGCCAGCCAGAATTACAGGGGTGAACATAGAAGCTCCATTCTGATAGCCACGCGGGCATGCGAAGGGCCGCATTATCCGGGGGCTGTAAGGGGGATGCAATATAAAGCGGGTATGAGTCCCGCCGGTGTTTTATAGGTGTTACAAGCCTGCTGCACTGGCTTGACATCGAAGTCATTCGAGGCAATGAACGCTGCTCAGAACATGGCTTGCTGGCAAGAGTTCAAGACCCTCGATGGATAAATGGCGT
The DNA here is from genome assembly GCF_000829415.1 of Pseudomonas sp. StFLB209. Classification (NCBI taxonomy): domain Bacteria; kingdom Pseudomonadati; phylum Pseudomonadota; class Gammaproteobacteria; order Pseudomonadales; family Pseudomonadaceae; genus Pseudomonas; species Pseudomonas sp. StFLB209. The sequence continues at coordinate 6,038,946 of NZ_AP014637.1, forward strand.
TTAGCCACAATCTCGCTGCGATCTTCTCTGAAAGCCCCGTATTTTCACTCATTCAGCGCGGCTTTAGCACGAATTGTAATCAATACGGAACAATTGGATCCATTACGAGGTCGAAGGTTACAAATTTGTATCGGCCACCTGTAAACGTCGATACAGAAGTACGGGCTGGATACCCTTAGTTCGATTCATGATGATCGTGCGCGGCCAGCCTTCGAACCCAGGAGGATCAATGGCAACGCTGAAGCTTCATCAACCCATCAATATGAACACCCTCCAGGCTTGGGATGGCGAATTTCCCATTGCCGATGCGGGGCATATCAGGGCTACCGACGGCGTCAGAACCCAGGATTATTTCGGTTCTTTCCAATACAGCAACGGCGAACTCAGCGGCGGTACGTTAACCGCGACGAGCGCTTATCAAAACGGCCTGTATTACGAAGTCACCGACCTGAACATCGACGCCGCGATCATGGCCGAGTATGTCTACAACTTCGACATGACAGGCGCCATGCGCGAAGTCCTCAAAGGCAACGACACCATCATCGGCTCTGCGGGCAATGATCTGCTGATCGGCGGTACAGGCAACGACCATTACGACGGCGGCGCGGGCATCGATACCGTGGCTTATACCACCGGCAGATCCAGCGCCAGCGTAACCGCCACCGACAGCGGTTATACCCTGCAGACACCCGGCAAAACCGACACGCTGGTCAACATCGAACGGGTTAACTTCGGTGACGGCTCGACCCTGGCCCTGGACGTTGGCCAATGGCAAAACACCGGCGCAGCCTTTCGCCTTTACCAGGCCGCGTTCGACCGAGAGCCGGACCAGGGCGGGCTGAAATACTGGATCAACGATCTGGACAAAGGCGCGACTCTCCAGCAAGTCGCCCAGGGTTTTATCGACAGCGCCGAGTTCAAGAAACTCACACCAGGCACCGATAACAAATCCCTGATTAACAGCTTCTACCAGCACGTCCTGCATCGTGAGGCCGATGAAGGCGGCTTCAAATACTGGGAAGACTCCATGGCCGCCGGCATGACCGCCAGCGAAGTACTGGTGTCGTTTTCTGAAAGCGCCGAAAACCTCGCCAACACCAACGCCGACCTCAATGGCGGGCTGTGGCTGGTTTGATCACTGTCCATCCAAGACATTAAGGAGCTAAGGAGTCCCTATGGCCCGTGTAGTTTATAAACGCCCTTTCGATGGCTTTGATCTTGACCAAGCGCTGCGCGCCGTCGCACCAGAACACGTTAAATCCGCGTTAGGCCCTGCCGTCGACTATGAATTGGGCGCCTACAGCGTCAATACAACGCAGGTCGGCGGCCGGCTATTTCGCGCGGAGTTTGCCAAAGACGACGAGCTCTACCTGACGGTTCAAAACCTGACACCAGACACCTCCCTGTCCAGTGCCGCCTCGTTGTTTTCCGGCAGTGATTCCTTTGAAGGCTCAGACGGCAACGATCATTTTTATGCGTCTGCCGGTAACGATCTTTACCGAGGTAATGGCGGCATCGACACCGTTCATTACAGCGGCTCAAAAAACGATTACACCCTCAACGGCGGCAACCTGACTGGCGAGGGAAAAACCGACTTCCTGAACCCCGACATCGAGCGCATCCACTTCGAAGGCGATAACTCGACCCTGGCCCGGGACGTTGGTCAATGGCAGAACGCCGGCTCAGCTTACCGCCTGTACAAGGCAGCGTTCGACCGTACACCCGATACCGGTGGCCTGAAATACTGGATCAACGACCTGGACAATGGCGCCACGTTGCAACAAGTCGCACAGGGCTTCATCGACAGCGCCGAATTCAAGGCCCTCACACCCGGTAACGACGCCGGCTCGATCATCAACAGCTTTTACCAGCATGTTCTGCATCGTGACGCCGATGAAGGCGGCTTCAACTACTGGGCAGACTCCATGGCCGCCGGCATGACCGCCAGTGAAGTCCTGGTGTCGTTCTCGGAAAGCGCCGAAAACCTCGCCAACACCAACGCCGACCTCAATGGCGGGCTTTGGCTGGTCTGATCACCCATCACCTTTCACCTCCAACTCCAAACGGGACAAAGACTCTCAATGGCAACTATTACCTACAGAAGCCCCTTCGACAGCACTGATCTGGACCGCGCCTCCCATGCAGGCGTTAACGGGCAGGTTGTTTCGGCCAACAGCATGCGCATCGTCTACAGCGATGGCACCTACAAGGCCGAAGTAAGCGGCTTCCTGGGCTCGGGCAACCCCCAGGTCGATAAATTCACCGGGGTCAGCTACTCGAAGAACGACGTGGTGTTTCTGACCGTCACCGGGCTCGACGTCAAAGTCGCCGATGCGTCGAGCGTCACCTCGTTCTACGACGGTGATGACACCTACCGAGGCTCGGCAGGCAACGATGATTTCCAGGCTTCGCTGGGTAACGACACCTACTTCGGTGACGACGGTATCGATACCATCCATTACAACGCGCTGAGTAAAGACTTCACCGTCGACTCCATGGGCAGCGCCCTGAGCAACGTCGAAGGCCTGGGCAAAAAAGACACCTTGTTCAGCATCGAGCGAGTCAACTTTCAACAAGACAACGCCACCGTGGCGCTGGATGTTGGCCAGTGGCAAAACGCCGGGGCAGCCTTTCGCTTGTACCAGGCTGCATTTGACCGCAAACCGGACATGGGCGGCCTGAAATACTGGATCAACGACCTGGACCAAGGCGCGACCATTCAGCAGGTCGCACAGGGCTTTGTCGACAGCGCCGAGTTCAAGAAGCTCACGCCCGGCACGGACAACAAGTCGATCATCAACAGCTTCTACCAACACGTGCTGCACCGTGATGCCGATGCCGGTGGTTTCAAATACTGGGAAGACTCCATGGCCGGCGGCATGACCGCCAGCGAAGTGCTGGTGTCGTTCTCAGAGAGCGCAGAAAACATGAACAACACCTCGGCAGACCTCAACGGCGGTTTGTGGTTGGTGTGATCTTTTAAGGGCTTTGGGTCACCACACGGGCTATATCTGGATTGGCCCTTTCACGAGCAAGACGGATCGTCGCCCGCTCGTTCCCACCGTATTTCAAGTCAGAATCCGGGTGGGAACGACCTTGGTCGTGAAGGCTGGGGCCATCGGGCGGGCGGTTGTGGAAACGGTGTTTGTCGACTACGGTTAATGCCCTGATGTATTCAGGATGCGCGGTCTTGTTGCCAAGGCTCGCGCAGCCAGTCGATAAGGACCACTGGATGACTGCAAATAATAAGGAATGCCCCGTTTGTCACGCTGGCCTGGTGCCCGGTCTTCAGGATTGGCACCTCAAGTGCCCTGCCTGCCGCTATGAAAGCGCCGCCCTGGAGCCGGTCATCAATTCTGACCCGGCCCACGAGATGATCGATGAGCAAGCCCGGGAGGACGGGCTTCGCGCTTTGCGGGTCAGTAACTTCACCACGTTGCTTGAGCGCATCAAATCAAAACGATCCAGCGGTCGTTTGCTGGAAGTCGGCTGTGCCCATGGCTGGTTCCTGGAACTGGCCCAGCAAAGCTTCGAGGTTGTGGGCATCGAGCCAGACAAGGCTGTGGTCGAGGCTGTCAGCCACAAGGGCCTGCCAGTGCGCCAGGGGTATTTTCCGCAAGCTCTCGACGCGCACGAGCGCTTCGATGTCATCGTGTTCAACGATGTCATTGAACACATTCCCGACATCACGCAGGTCATCGAGCAATGTCACCGGCATTTGAACGATGGCGGCTTGCTGGTACTCAACCTGCCCAGCAGCGACGGGGTGTTTTACCGGCTGTCGAAACTGCTGGCGCGCCTGTCGCTGCGCAACCCCTTCGAACGGCTCTGGCAAAAAGGCTTGCCGTCCCCACATGTGCATTACTTCAACCGCCGTAATCTGGAGCAGTTGATTACCCGCCATGACTTCGTGACCATGACGGACGGCAAGCTGCCAACCCTGAGCCTGGACGGGCTGCACGCGCGCATCTCCTACACCGGCGATCTGGGCCGCTTCAGCAGAGCCTTCATCTATACCTGCGTGGCGTTGTCGTTGCCGATCCTGAACCGGCTGCCGGGCGACATTTTCTACAGCATCTCGCAAAAGAAAGCCGGTTGATCACGGCCGTGGACGAGGCCGTCAGCACAAGGCTGGCGGCCTTGCATGCCGTGCCGAAAATCCGCAAACGGCTTGGCGCTTTCTGATAGCATCGCCGCCCTGATTACTCGTATCAAAATGCTACGCAATCTATTTGCGCCTGTTTTGCTGCGACCGACCCGGCGTGCTGCGTGCACACTTGCGGTTGAAACCAACCGATCCCTCCCCTCTCATGCCCAGGGACGTTTACAGGAAGTCACGATGTACCGAGGCCAGAAAATTGCAGTCGTCATTCCCAGCTATAAGGTCCGCAACCAGATCCTGGGAGTCATCAGCAGCATAGGCCCGGAGGTGACGGCCATCTTCGTCGTCGATGACTGCTGCCCGGACCATAGCGGTGATTTCGTGACGGCCAATGTCCAGGACGAACGCGTCACGGTTGTTCGCCATGAGCAAAACCAGGGTGTTGGCGGCGCCGTGATGACCGGCTACCAGGCGGCCATCGACGCCGGCATGGACATCATCGTCAAGATCGACGGCGACGGGCAGATGGACCCCAGCCTGATCGGCAACTTCGTCAAGCCGATCATTGACGGTGAGGCCGATTACACCAAGGGCAACCGTTTCTACGACCTTGAAGAAATCAGCGCCATGCCCAAGATCCGACTGTTCGGCAATGCTGTGCTGTCATTCATGACCAAGATCTCGTCCGGTTACTGGGGGCTGTTCGACCCCACCAATGGCTATACGGCCATTCATCGTGACGTGGCCCGGCACTTGCCGTTTCGCAAGATCAGCCGCCGCTATTTCTTTGAGACCGACATGCTGTTCCGGCTCAATACCCTGCGCGCGGTGGTCGAAGACATTCCCATGGACGCCAAGTACGGGGATGAAGAAAGCAACCTGAAGATCTCGAAGATCGTCGGCGAGTTCCTGGCCAAGCACTCGCGCAACTTCGTCAAACGCATCTTTTACAACTACTACCTGCGTGACATGTCGCTGGCCTCGATCGAGATGCCCGTAGGCGTGCTGATGGTCCTGTTCGGCACCCTGTTCGGCGGTTATCACTGGATCGCTTCGTGGGGCTCAGGCACCGTGACGCCGGTGGGCACGGTCATGCTCTCGGCCATGCCGATCATCATCGGTATCCAGCTGGTTCTGGCATTTCTGGCCTACGACATTTCGTCCGTGCCACAGCGCCCCATCCACCCGAAATACTCACGTGCGCCCGCGAAGGACATTTGAATGTCGCTGTCCCAGATCCTGTTTATTTCCCTGACTGTCATCGCCCTGTCGACCGGGCAGATCCTGTTCAAACAGGCCTCCACGACCCTGGAGTTCACGCTGGCCGGACTGTGGGATGCGGCGTTCAATATCAAATTGATCATCGCCCTGGTGGTGTATGCCGGGGCCACGGTGTTATGGCTGATGGCGCTCAAGCACACGCCCTTGAACCTGGCCTACCCGTTCATGGCCATGGCTTTTTTCATCGTACCGATCCTGGCGCATTTCTTTTTGGGTGAAAGCCTGAACTGGAACACCTTTGCCGGCGCTTTGATCATCGCCGTCGGTGTCTGGGTATCGGTGTTTCAGTAGACCGCACCGGCCTTGACTGCCCGACAAAGCTCCCGTGGCCGCGAGCAAGCCCGCTCCTACTGCTAACCAAACAGCATTGGACAGACATAACGTCCGAGGTACAGATGCATATCAAACAACAAGGAAGTCCACGGCTGATCGGCACGCTGGTATTTCTGGCTGTCGCGTTCTTCATTTTTCTGCTGCTCAAGAACAGCGGTCTTTATCCGCGCATCTTTGGCGATGAGTACACCTACTCGCTGTATTCACGCCTGATTCCCTTCTCCGACTCGAAGATTCCAGGCTATCTGTACCTGGCGATTTATCGCTTTACCAGCCACTGCGGTGTCGACTTCCTGAGTTGCGCACGGATCTTCAACGCGCTGTTCTTTGTCGGGGCGGCGCCGTTCATCTATCTGGTTGCCCGAAAGATCGCCAACCCACTGCCAGCCGCCTGGGTCACGGGCCTGACACTGCTGGGACCCATCAATCTCTATACCGCCCACTACATGCCGGAGGCGCTGTATTTCTTCGGTTTCTGGCTGCTGGTGTGGGTTGTCCTGCGGGCCCGTCTTGAGGCCATGGGCGACTGGCTGCTGGTCGGCCTGGTGTTCGGCTGCACGGCGCTGATCAAGCCACACTCGCTGCTGTTTGCCCCTGCGATGCTGGTGTACATCGGTTATTTGAGCATCACCGCCCCGCAGCACGGGCTGCGCCTGGCCTTGCGCAACCTGGCGGCCTTTGCCGTCACTGCTGCGCTGGCCAAATTTCTGATCAGCTATCTGCTGGCCGGCAGCGCCGGCCTGACTCTGTTTGGCACCTCCTACGGTGAAATCGTCGACTCCACGACCACCCCGGGCCGCTCGCACATCGATCTGCTGCTGCGCGCGCTGAGCAGTGTCCAGGGGCACCTGCTGGCCATGTGTCTGATGCTTGGCCTGCCCATGGCCATCACCGTAGGCGTAGTCGTCAAGGCGCTGTTGAACAAGGTCCCGGCCGGCGATCACCGCAACATTGCCCTGTTCACCACGCTGGTGCTGGGCAACCTGATCGCCGTGGTGGCGCTGTTCAGCGCGTCGGTTTCGGGGTCCGGACCTTTTGAAAGCGTATCCCGGCTGCATATGCGCTATTACGACTTCGCCTTTGCCCTGCTGCTGATCCTGGTGCTGGCGCAAGCGCATTTCCCGGTGCAAATCCCGCGCAAATGGCGTGCCCTGCTGGCCCTGATTGTCGGCCTGCCGGCGTTGTATGCGCTCTATACCCACATGCTGCCCTACACGCCGTATTACACCGACAGCCCGGAGCTGCGCGGCTTCACAGAAAAGAAAGGCGCGTTCCATGTACTGGGCGTCCTGTCAGTGCTGTGCATCGTCCTGTGGGTGTACTCGGTTCAGGCTGCCGGGCGCGTTTTTCTTTATGTATTCATGCCATTGGCCGTGGTCATCACCTCGGTCAACGCCACCCTGATCCAGCGCCAGGCACTGCTGCCGGACGCCGCTGACCGCGCTGGCGAGTTCACCCGTCAATACCTGAGTGCCGAAGAACGTGGCCGGTTGCTGATCGTCAATGCAGATCTGGGGGCGGCCTTTCGCTCGATGTTCTATATGGATCACCCACGCACCTGGGTGCGGGGCATCGAACCGGGGGCGACCTTCGACATGCAGTCCATGCCACCAGACAAGGACTGGGTGCTGGTGGTCGGCGCCAACCCTATTATTGGCAAGCACTCGGTCAAGCTCCCGATGTCGGGCTTTACCCTCGCGCGCGTGGGCGGGCCAATTGCCCTGAATTTCTCAGCCGGCAGTTGGGCGGGCATCATCAGCAGCACTCAAGGGCTGTCGACAGCAGAGTCCTGGGGCACCTGGTCCGCAGCCGATGAGGTCACCCTGGAGTTCATGCGGCCATTGCCGGCACGTTTCAAACTGGACCTGATTGCCCATGCCTTCGGCCCCAACGTCGGCAAGTCGTTTGTGCTGCAGGTAGGCGAGCAACGAATCCCCTTTGAAGTGGGCGCCATTGATGAGCACAAGGTGTTTGAAATCGACAACCCTTCCGGCTCGCATACCCTGACCATCGAAGTGCCTGAAGCCCGTTCGCCGAAACAACTGGGTATTGCCGAAGACACCCGCCTGCTGGGGATCGGCCTGAACCGTCTGAGTATCGAACCGTTGTAGGCCAGACAGTATGTTTTGCCTGGCTTGGCCTCTTCACGAGCTAGCTCGTTCCCACCGTATTTCAAGGCAGGATTGAGGTGGGGGCCAACTTGATAACGGATAGGGGCTTATGAAACCGGGGGGCAAGACTGTGGTCTTACCCCCCGGTTTTGCTTTAACGCTCACGATCAGCAGCGGCCGGAACAGCACCTTGTCCTGTTACACTGTCGCGATTGCAAAAACACGATCATGGCCTAATGAAGCCGCCACCCGTTTGGGTTAGTCTGCGCGCCCCTGATCCAATCTCCCCATGCGTTGTACTGGCAATCCGGTCAACCAGGAATGAATCCCCTAATTAAAGAGTTGCATGCATGCTTGAAGTGGAAAACGTCTGCAAGGAGTTCAAGCTCTATAACAGACCCTGGCACAGACTGAAGGAAATCGTCCTGCGCCGCAGTTTCCACCGTACCCACAGGGCGCTGGACGGTATTTCGTTCACGGTGGCCAAAGGTGAGACCTTGGGCATTCTGGGGCGCAACGGCGCCGGTAAATCGACCCTGCTGAAAATGCTCAACGGCGTATTGCTGCCCGACGCCGGTCAGATCCGCCTCAGCGGCCGGGTCACCGGCCTGCTGGAGCTGGGTACCGGTTTCGACCCCAACCTCAGCGGTATGCAGAACATTGTCGGTAACGGCCTGTTGCTGGGCATGACCCGCGAGCAGATCGAAGAACGCCGCCAGGCCATCGTCGAGTTCTCCGAACTGGGCCAGTTCATCCATGAGCCGATCCGCACCTACTCCTCGGGCATGAACATGCGTCTGGCGTTCTCTATCGCCATTCACGCCGACCCGGAAACCTTCCTGATCGACGAAGCCCTGTCGGTGGGCGACGGTCACTTCCAGCAGAAGTGCATGCGCCGTATCAAGGAATTCCGGGCCAACGGCGGCTCGATCATCTTTGTTTCCCATGACCTCAACGCGGTGAAGATGATCTGCGATCGCGCCATCGTGCTCAGCGAAGGCAAGGTGGTCGCTGATGGCAACCCGGAAGATGCGGTCAACGTCTATAACCAGTTGCTCGGTGCCGACGACGACGATTACAAAGAGCGTCTTGAGGTAGAACGCAACGGCTACGGCACACGTCAGGCCACCATGGAAAACGTGGTGTTCAAGGGCCTGCGCTCGCAAGGCACCATTCTGGCCAGTGGCGACACCGGCACGCTGGATGTGACGATCGCGGCCACTGAAGATCTGCCGGACGTAGCCTTGGGGCTGATGGTCCGCGATCGCTTCGGTCAGGATGTGTTCGGCACCAACAGCCACTACCTGAACCACCCCATCGCCATGCGCGCCGGTGAACGCAAGACCTTGCGTTACAGCTTCCCGATGCGCCTGGCGCCGGGCAAGTACACCATTACCCTGGCACTGCATGACGGGGCCGACCACACGGTCAATTGCTACCACTGGCACGACAACGCCGTCGTTTTTGAAGTAGCGGGCATCACCGGGACCTTCTTTGGCGGCATTTGTGACCTGGCAGCAACGCTGGAAGAACAGCCGGCCTCAACCGATACATTTCACGGAACGCTAAGTAATGCTAATACCCAATAACCCCGACCTCGACTTCCAGGAACTCAACCGCCGCATCGAGGACGAGGTCGAGCGTTACAAGCTCAACAAGGACACCAAGGCGCTGCCGGCCTTTGATCCGTCCCCTGCCGGAATGGCTGACCGCCCCTATGGCTGGGGCCAACTGGTCCAGCTCGAAGATGAAGCTCTGGTGCGCGCCGCCTACCCGACCCTGCTGGGCCGCAAGGCCGAAGCCGCCGAGCTGCAACACTCGCTGCACAAGCTGCGCTCGGGCTGGGACAAGTTCGAAGTCCTGGCCGAGCTGCGTGACAGCCCCGAAGGCGTGGCCCATAACGCCGAGGTCCACGGCCTGCGCCGCGCCCGCCTGAAAAACCGCCTGCGCCGCATTCCGGTACTGGGCAAGCTGATTCTTACCGCCTACGGCCTGCTGCAAACCGAACAGCGCAACCGCTACTACGTGGCGCGCCTGGACCTGCTGGCCCGCCAGAGCCGGCACCAGAGCACGGTCTATCACCAGCAGCTCCATGAGCGGATGGTGGCCCAGCAAGAGCAAGACAAGTACCTCAAAGAACAGCAAAAAACGCTCGACGAGCACTTCCTGGCCCTGCAGCAGCAAAGCCAGACCCTGCAACTGCAGAACGAGCTGATCACCCAGCTCAAGGATGAGTTGCAACAGTCCAAAAGCGTCCAGCAAGAATTGCGCGCCCGCCTGCACCAGGTCGAGCGCCAGCCACGTCCACCGGTGGCCACCGTGCCTGCGGGCCAGGCCCCTGCCCAGCCCGCCGCCAATGACGCGCCGGCGCAACATCAGAGCGGCATCCCGGACAGCTTCTACCTGGCCTTTGAAAATCGCTTCCGTGGCGATGCCGAGACCATTCGTGAGCGCCAGTCCTATTACCTGCCGATCATTGACAGTATCGAGCCGCTCAAGGCCGGCCTGCCGCTGGTCGACATCGGTTGCGGCCGTGGTGAATGGCTGCAGCAACTGCCTGAGCACTGCGCGCGGATTGGCATCGACCTCAACTCGATGAACGTCCAGACCTGCCAGGATCAAGGCCTGACCGCTTACCAGCAAGACGCTCTGGTGTGGCTGGCCAACCAGCCGGAAAACAGCGTGGCCGCGGTCAGCGCCTTCCACGTCATCGAACACCTGACCTTCGAGCAGTTCAACGTCCTGCTCGATGAGTGTCTGCGTGTCCTGGCGCCAGGCGGCATGATCATTTTCGAGACCCCGAACCCGGAAAACCTCGCCACCGCCGCGCATTACTTCTGGATGGACCCGACTCACCTGTCGCCCCTGCCACCGGCATTCACCGAATTTCTGGTGCAGTACAAAGGCTTTGACCAGGTGCAGATCCATCGCCTGCAACCGATCCCTGAAGAGCATCACATCCACGAAGACAGCGAAACGGCTCGGCGCTGCAACGCCCTGTTCTACGGCCCGCAGGACTACTCCGTGGTTGCCATCAAGGGGGCGGTATGACCCGGCTGCGCATCGACCAGCTCACGCCCAGCGTGGCGGCCGGCGACGGCGTAACCAACGGGTTGCTGTTCACCCAGAGCCTGCTGCGCGAACTGGGCTATGACTCGGACATTTACTGCCATTACATCCCCGAGTCGATGACCGGCAAGGCGCTGCCGGCGACAACCTTCAAGTCAGAAGGCTGTTCGTTGCTGCTGTACCACCACTCGATGGGCCACGACTACGCCCAGTGGCTGTACGAACAGGACTGCCCAAAAGCGCTGGTGTACCACAACATCACGCCACCGGAATTCTTTCCGCCAGACAGCTGGCTGCAACAGTACGCCCTGCTGGGGCTGCGCCAGCTTGAAGAGTGGCGCGAGTTCTTCCCTTACGCGCTGGCCGACTCGCCGCTCAACGAGCGCGAGTTGATCGAAAAGGGCTACACCAATACCAAAACGCTGCCATTGCTGGTCGACACCCGCCGCCTGGAAGGCGAACAGCAACAGCCGGCGTTCATGGCCGACCTGCCTGAAGGCACGATCTTCTATCTGGCGATCGGTCGTCTGGCCGAGAACAAGCGCCAGTACCTGCTGATCGAGGCCTACTACCACCTACGCAAGCTGCAGGCGCAAAGCGGCATCGAGCAGCCACCACAACGGCTGATGCTGGTCGGCGGCACCACCAGCGCCGATTACGCCACCGCCTTGCAGTTCTACATTGATGACCTGGGCCTGAAGGACGAAGTCATCCTGGCCGGTAAATGCTCCGACGCCGAACTGCACTGGATGTACCACAACGCCCATCAGTACTGGTGTGCCAGTGCCCATGAAGGCTTCTGCATGCCGTTGCTCGAAGCGAACTATGCCTCGCTTCCAGTGGTCACACAGGCGCGCTCCAATATCCCGGCCACCCTCGGTGAAGGCGGCCTGCTGCTCGACAGCGACGACCCTCTGGTATTCGCCTCGGCCAGTAACCTGCTCAATACCGAGCCGGGACTGCGCGAAAAAATCATCGCCGCCGGCCATCGCAACCTGCAGCGTTACGAGCACGACGCGCTGAAAACAGAGCTGCAACAATGGCTGGCCCAGCTTGACTGCCTACCCTCTGCTCAAGGAGTGACACTTGATGCCACGCTTGCTACTGACGGGCGCTAACGGTTTCGTTGGCAAGATCCTCACCCAACGCCTGCGTGATGCCGGCTACCACGTGATCGCCCTGAGCAGTAGCGAACCACAGCCTGGCCATGGCGCCGATGAGCACCTGGGCTGCGACATTCGCGATGCACAGGCATTGGCTCAAGCCGTGGCACAGGCCCGGCCCAGCCATGTGGTGCACCTGGCCGCGGTGTCCCATGTGCCGACCAGCTTCATGGATCCGCTGGGCACCTGGCAGACCAACGTGATGGGCAGCATGCATCTGCTTGAAGCCATCCGCCTGCATGCGCCGCAAGCCTTCGTGCTGTTTTCCAGCTCGTCTGAGGTGTACGGCGCAGCCTTCAAGTCCGGCCAGGCCGTGGACGAACACACCCTGTGCCAGCCACTGAACCCGTATGCGGCCAGCAAGGTGGCGGCGGAAAGTGCCTTTGCCGAGTACTTCCGCCAAGGCATCAAAGGCGTGATTGCCCGACCGTTCAACCACATCGGCGCCCAGCAGAGTCCAGACTTCGTCACCGCCTCCTTTGCCCGGCAGATCGCCTTGATCGAAGCCGGTCAGCAGGAGCCGGTACTCAAGGTCGGTAACCTGGAAGCGGCGCGGGATTTTCTGGATGTACAGGACGTGTGCAGCGCCTACATCGAGTTGCTCAAGCTGGCCGACAGCGACAAGGACTACCCGCGGCGCATCAACATCGCCAGCGGTCGTTCGCTGAAGATCAGCCAGGTGCTAGAGCAATTGCTGGCGCTGAGCAAAGCCGACATTCAGGTTGCCCAGGATCCTGAACGCTTGCGTCCATCGGACATCCCGATGGCCGTCGGCAACAGCACCGCCCTGACCCAGAGCACCGGCTGGCAACCGCAGATCCCGCTGCAGCAAACCCTGCAAGAACTGCTGGACTACTGGCGCGCACAAGTCTGAAAGACTTCACGACCAAGGTCGTTCCCACCCCAATTCTGGCTTGAAACAAGGTGGGAACGAGCTCGCTCGTGAAGAGGCCAAGCCAGACACAACACATGCATTGCCCGACCCATAGCCTTCACGACCAAGGTCGTTCCCACCTCAATTCTGATCTGAAATACGGTGGGAACGAGCGGGCGGCGATCCGTCTAGCTCGTGAAGAGGCCAGACCAGACACAACACATGCATCGCCCGACCCATAGCCTTCACGACCAAGGTCGTTCCCACCTCAATTCTGATCTGAAATACGGTGGGAACGAGCTCGCTCGTGAAGAGGCCAGACCAGACACAACACATGCATCGCCCGACCCATAGCCTTCACGACCAAGGTCATTCCCACCTCAATTCTGGCTTGAAACAAGGTGGGAACGAGCTAGCTCGTGAAAGGGCCAGGCCAGACACAACACATGCATTGCCCGACCCATAGCCTTCACGACCAAGGTCGTTCCCACCCCAATTCTGGCTTGAAACAAGGTGGGAACGAGCTAGCTCGTGAAGAGGCCAGACCAGACACAACACATGCATCGCCTGCCCCATAGCCTTCACGACCAAGGTCGTTCCCACCTCAATTCTGATCTGAAATACGGTGGGAACGAGCGGGCGGCGATCCGTCTAGCTCGTGAAGAGGCCAGGCCAGACACAACACATGCATTGCCCGACCCATAACCTTCGCAACCAGGTTCGCGCCTACAGGCGGTTGATGAACTGCTCAAAATCCGGAGCCAATAGCATATTGCCGTGGCCGCTGACGTGGTCGGCGTCGTAGAACAACGGGCGGCCATCACGTTCGACCTGGCAATCGGACTCCGGGCACAGCACTGGCAGCGGGTCCCAGACACTCACCGCCGGCATCTGCCCGGCCAGCCGCCCGAGTATCTCGGTGACCGGCTGGCGATAGGTCTGCATCTCGTCCCTTTTGACACTGCGCCCATAACTGCAGATCGGGTTGTTGTGATCAAACCAGTTGGCACAGCGGAACGGTGGAATCTCAAAGATCGGTTTGGGCGCCTCAAACACCAGCCTTACTCCCTTTTCAGCCAACGGAGCCAACCATTGCGGGGCTTCGGCTTCGAGCCGCTGGCGGCCGCTGACAGCCTGCTCGCCGAACATCTCGGCCATGGTCTTGCTGCGGGCAAAGTGCTCGAATTGATCAGAAAAGCGCGACAACCGCAGTGAAGGCATGAATAACACATCGCCCGCCTGCACCTTGCCGGTGATGTCCTGCAACGCCGCCAGGCTGTTGGCGCGGCATGCTTCGCTCTCACGAATGGCCTGGAAGCTCATGAACGGGCAACCACCATTGTTGTACAGCCGCACCTGCACACCGGTGTCCATCACCAGCTTGCTGAGCATCGGAATGTAGGCCATGGCATGTGAATCACCGACCACATAAAGCGTGAAAGGCCACTGCACCGGCCGGTCGCAACCGCCACGGCTGTAGCTCAGCACCCGATTGCCGGCCACCAGGCTATCGCTGGCCTGAGCCACACAGCCCGGGGCTGCATCACTGTGCGGGCGGCTGTAGGGATACCAGTCGAGCGGGTGCTGCGACACGGTGTTCAGGGTCAGTTGCGGTTGCGACTTTACCGTCCACTTGTACCCACCCCAGGCACCCGCCAGCGCCAGCAAGCCCAAACTGATGACCGCCAGATTGGGTAACCTGTCGAGCAGCGGCCGACGGCGCAGCGGTACTTCAATAATCCGGTAGGAGAACACCGCCAGCACCGTGCTCAACAACACCGCCGCCAACTGCGAGGGCAACGACTCCAGACCGACCGTCCAGCGCATCAGCACAAACACCGGCCAGTGCCACAGGTAAAGGGAATAGGAGACCTTGCCGATGGCTACCGGCAGCCAATGGCTGAGCGCACCGGTGAGCAGATCGCCCTGGCGACCATGACCGAAAACCAGCACGCACAACAGCCCGGCCACAGCCGGTAGCGCCCCTGGAAATGGAAATTGCGCCGGTTGCGACACCCACAGCGCATAGCCGATCAGCCCCAGCCCCAGCAGCACCCCGGCACTGGACAATGCAGTGGCCGGACGCGGGCTGTTCACCCGCCCGCTGTAGGCCATGGCCTGGTAACACAGCACCCCGGCGGCCAGCTCCCAGAAGCGCGGCGCAAGCATGTAAAACATCTGCGTCTCACGCCCGGCGGCAAACCCCCAGGCCCATACCAGCGAAGCCACCAGCCCGGCGACGAACAGCCCGACCGAGAGCCAGCGCAGTCGGGCAAACGCCACCCAGACAAAGAACAGGATCGGGAACACAAAGTAGAACTGCTCCTCGACCCCCAGCGACCAGGTATGGGTGAACGGGTTGAAGTCAGTCTTGGGCGAGAAGTAAGCGTTGCCGGTGTCGGCCAGAATGAAATTGCTCAGCCCGAATAGCGCGAACAAGCCGGTCTTTTCGTTGCTGTCACTGAGCCACGACGCAGGAATGAACAGCGCTGACACCAGTCCGGTGACCAGCACACAAAACAGCAGCGCCGGCAGAATCCGGCGCATCCGCCGGGCATAAAAGGTGGTGACGAAGGTGAAAAAGTGGCGGCCCTGGAAGTTCGCCATCGAGCTGGAAACGACAAACCCCGAAATCACGAAAAACACGTCGACCCCGGCAAAACCACCGGGCAGATAGCTGTCCTTAAGGTGGTAGAGAATCACCGCGATGACAGCAATGGCGCGCAGGCCATCAATGTAAGGGTAATGGACCTGACGCTGGGCTGGGGATGTCATGGATAACGAAAATGCCTGATGGGGTGAACCGGACACGTCTTGGAGAACAGGTCCCCTTGCGCCCTGCAGTGAACACCGCAAGAACCGGTTACTTATTGTAAAAAGTCGACACCATATCGGCAGAGGCAGTCTGTGGCAAATTCACCATATGCGCGAGAAGCCTCGGGGTTTAGCCCGAGGTCGAGCGCGCGGACGCCGCAGGCGTCCTGGTTGGGAGTCTGCTGTTCTTCGATGTATTGGCGCAGGATTTCAATCGGCGCACTGCCGCAGCTAGAAGCGAGGTAGGATGGCGACCAGAGGACACCCCTTCGCTTGAGCCAGGGGTGGAAATCCCCGAACTGCTTACG